>NZ_CP102578.1:655576-973653 GCF_042230915.1 Archangium gephyra
TTCGACTTCTTGACCAGGAACACGGAGCCGACGGGCTCACCGTCCTTCTCCGCCACCCAGCAGCGCTCGCGCTTCGGATCCAGGTTCTGGATGAACTCCGCCACGATGCTGGCCACGAGGGCCTCGAAGCGCTCGTCCCAGCCGTACTCCCGGGAGTACAGCACGCCGTGGCGGTGGACGATCCACCCCATGTCTCCCGGCTGATGCGGCCGGAGCAGGTAGGGGGCCTTCGGTCCGGCCTTCGCCCCGAGCAGGGCCTCGATGGTGTGCATCGCCTCCACCAACTGCCGCTGCCCGGAGGCAGACAGCCCGGCCATCATCCGGGTGACCTCGGTGTTCGAGCGCGCGTCGAGCGGGGCGAGGACTTCCCGGCCCTGCCGGGTGAGCTGGAGAAGGCTCCGCCGGCCATCGGTGGTGGACGGCTTCTTGTGGACCAGGCCCTTCTTCTCGAACCGGCTGAGGATGCGGCTCAGGTAGCCGGCGTCGAGGCCCAGCTCCCGGCCGAGCTCCGTCGCCGTGGGCTCCTCGCGGTGGGCAAGCTCGTAGAGCACGCGCACCTCGGTCAGGGAGAAGGGGCTCTCCAGCAGCCCTTCCCGCAGGACGCCGATCTTCTGCGTGTAGAAGCGGTTGAAGCGCCTCACCGCCTCCACGCGCTGGGCGACTCCCTTGTCGGACATGATGCCAGCGTCAAGGAGATGGTTGACGCTGTCAAATATCGCCCGGGGCGTGAGCTGGACCACGGGCAGACCGGGTACATCCCTCACCCCGACCCTCTCCCAGGGGGAGAGGGAGAAGGCCCAGGTGTACCGGTTGGTACAGCCGGGTGTCCCGGATGGTGCATGCTCCGGTAGCAGACAGGCTGTCTCCCGGGGGAACCGGCGCCGGGCACGGAGAATGCTAGGCTTTTGCGCATGCGCGGGCTCCTCCTCCTCACCCTCTCGTTGTGGACCGCGGCCGCGGCCGCCGAGGAGCCGTCGCGCCGTCAGGAGCCCCGGGCCGCCATCCTCGAGGCGCTCGAGGTGCAGGCCTCGCTCCCGTCCCAGCTCCCCCGTCTGCCCGAGGAGTCCTCCCCGGTGGCCGAGTCGGCCCGGGACACCGCCACGCAGGGTGCTCGCCGGGACGCAGCGGCCCGCACCCGCGGTGAGGCCGCCGGGAAGGCCCGCCGCGAGGCCTCGGAGCACGCCGCGCGGACGCCTCCCGGACGGAGCCTCGAGGCCGCCCGCTCCGCCGCGTTGGGTGCCGCGGGCGTGGGCTCGGATTCGCAGGATGCCGCGGGCCGCTCTCGCGCCGAGCAGGTGCGCAAGAACAAGGACCCCAAGCCCGACAGCCCGGGGAACGGCCGTCCGAAGGAGCCGCAACCCCTCCGCGGGCCGTGATAGAAAGCCTCGTGTGAAGCGTCTCGCGCTTTGCCTCGCCCTGCTCGGGCTCACGGCGGCCACCCCTCCGGATGCGACGCCCCACCTGCTCCAGGGTGCCCGCCACTTCCGCGAGGGCCGCTTCTCCAACGCCCTCGTGGAGTTCAAGGTGGCCCAACGCCTGGGCACCGACGGAGAGGCGGACTGGTACATCGCCGCGTCGCTGGTGAAGCTCGGCCGCGCCGAGGACGCCCTGGAGGCCTTCTCCACCGCGCGCAAGACGGCGCCGGACGCGCGCGACGCGCTGCTCGACTACTACCACGCACTGGCCTGCTACGAGGCGCGCCTCTACCTGTGCGCGGACTCGCTCCTGGATGCGGTGGGAGATGCCTCCGGGCCGCGCATCGGCGAGCAGGTGCGCAAGCTGCGCTCGGACATCGCCACCCTCTTCCGCTCGGCGCCCACGCCCGCCTCCATCGACTGGTACCACGCGCGTGCCGCCCAGGTGCGCGCCTCCGGACGCCCGGTGCTCGCCGCGCACTACCTCGAGGAGGCCATCCTGCTGGCCGGCAAGCGCGAGGACCGGCACCGGCTCGCCGAGGCCCGTGCCGCGCTGGGCGCGTTGTCGGAGCGGCCCGTGCCACTGGTGGGAGGAGGCGGCCCGTGAGCCCGGCCCTGCTGGTGGCCGCGCTGCTCGCCGAGCCCGGCCTCTGCGGGCCGGTGCCGCCGCTGGCCACGCCGGATCCGGCCGCCGCCGCGCTCTACGTGGAGGTGGCCGAGGCCGAGCAGGCCGCGGGAGACCCGGAGACGGCGCTCGTCGCCTGGCGCGAGGTGCTGCGCAGGGAGCCGCGCAACGCCCGGGCGCGGGCCGCCCTGAAGACGCTCTGCCGCGGGGACAGGGCCTCGGAGGACGACACGGAGGCCGCGGCGGCGTCGCTGCTCTCCGGCCTCTCCCTCTTCGAGCGCGGCGAGGACGCGGCCGCGGCGGTGGCCTTCCGCGAGGCCCTCGCCGAGCCGGAGCTGGTGGACACGGCCTCCTTCTTCCTCGGGGTGCTGGCCCTGCGCGAGGGCCGCGCGAGCGAGGCGGGGGCCTTCTTCGACGCGGCGGTGGCCTCCTCGGACGAGGGGCTCGCGCGGCGCGCCGGGGAGCTACGCCTGCGGGCCGCGCGCGAGGGGCGGGTGGCGCTCTCGGTGCGGCTGGGCAGCGAGTACGACTCCAATGTGGACCTCGCGCCGGACGGCACGCGGCGGCAGGGCGGGAGCGCGGACGGGGTGGGCACGGGCTTCGCCGAACTGCGCGTGCGTCCCTGGGGCCAGCGGGGGCCGTTCGCGCGCCTCTCCGGGAGCTACCGGGGCCACCTGAGCTTCACCGGCTTCGACATGGCGGGAGCGGGGGGCGCGCTGGGCTGGGCGCACGTGGGCCCGGCGCTGCAGCTGTCCGCGGAGTACGGCCTGGACTACCTGGGGCTCGGCGGGGCGCCGTACCTGCTCGCGCACCGGCTGCAGGGGGCCGTGCGCGCCCCGGTGGGCCCGGTGGTGCTGGAGGGCTCGGCGGCCGTGCGCCGCGAGGACTTCCTGGACACGGTGTACTCCGGCTACTCCGGGTGGCGGAGCACGGCGCGGCTGGAGGTGGAGTGGAGCCCCAGCGAGTCCCTCACCGTGTCGGCGGGCTGGTCCGGCGGTCTGCTGAGGACGTACGACCTGGCGCTCGGCTTCCTCGAGCACGGCCCGCGTGCCGGGCTGCGCCTGGGCGTGCGTCCCGGGCTGCGCGTGCTGGGCGAGGTGGGCTTCTCCCTGCGCGGCTACCAGCACTTCGACAACCCGCTGGGGGCCCGGCGCGAGGACGGTGACCTGGACGCGGGCGCGGTGCTGGAGTGGGACGTGGCGAGCCACTGGAGCGTGCAGGCCTCGGTGGGCTGGCGTGGCGCGTCCTCCAACGTCCCCGCGCTCTCCTATGGCCGCTTCACCGGTGGAGTGGCGCTGGTGTGGTCGCGAGGGCTGTACTGATGGCACGGCTCGCCTCGCGCGCACTGGGCCCGCTGGGGCTCGCGACGCTCGGACTGGTGGGCGCGCTGGCGGCGACCCTGGCCCTCTACCGCGCGGGCAGCGCGGCGCTGGAGCAGGCGCTGGATGCACGGCTGCGGGGCGCGGGCGAGTCCGCGGCGCTGCTGCTGACGGACACGCGGGCCTCGCCCGAGCGGCTGGACGCGCTGATGCGGGCCAACGCGCTGGACGGGGTGTACGTGGTGGACCGGAAGCTGGCGGTGCCGGCGGACGCCACGGGGCCGGCGCGCAGACGGGTGGACCTGCTGCGCACGGACCCGGCGGGAGTGGAGGCGGCGCTCGCGGGAGAGACGCGGGTGGGGCCGGGCTACGCGATGGGCGAGCTGCAGGTGACGGTGGGCTACTTCCCGGTGCGCGGGAGCGGGGGGCAGGTGGAGTCGGTGCTGGTGCTGGAGGCGGGGCGGGCCTTCTCCAGTGCGCGCGATTCCCTGCGGCGGGCGCTGTGGGGCGGAGTGGCGCTGTCAGCGGTGGGCGCGCTGGCGCTGGCGCTGGTGGCGGCGCGGTGGCTGCGGGACGAGCGGGCGCGGCGCGAGGCGGCGGCGAAGGCGGCGCGAGGCGAGGCGCTGACGAAGATGGCCGCCATGGCGGCGCACGAGATTCGCAACCCGCTGGGCGTCATCCGCGGCACGGTGGAGCTGATGCGCGAGCGCAGCGGGGCGAAGCTGTCGGCGCGGGACAAGGAGTCGCTGGAGGACGTGCTGGGCGAGGTGGAGCGGCTGCGCCGGCTGACGGAGGACCTGCTGGACCTGAGCGCGGACCGGCCGTTGGCGGCGCAGCGGGTGGCGCTGTCCGAAGTGCTGGAGGAGGCGGCGAGGGCGACGGAGGCGGCCTTCCCGGGGGTGAAGGTGCGCCGGAGCTTCGCGGAGCTGCCGCCGGTGGAGGGGGACGCAGGGCGGCTGAGACAGGTGTTCGCCAACCTCCTGCAGAACGCGGCACAGGCGCAGGGGGAGGGCGAGGTGCGGCTGGCGGCGGAGCCGGACGGGAGCGCGGTGCGGGTGCGCGTGGAGGACGACGGGCCGGGGGTGCCGCCGGAAGTCCGCCAGCGGCTCTTCGACCTGTTCGTCACGGGGAAGGCGAACGGAACGGGACTGGGCCTGGCGCTGTGCCGCCGGCTGGTGGAGCGGCACGGGGGCACGGTGTCGCTGGTGCCCGAGCAGCGCAAGGGCAGCACCTTCGAGGTGCGGCTGCCCGCATCCCACCAATAGGTGCACCCCTGGGAACCTGTGCTGATCACACGTCAATTTCCCCTCGCCCTCCGGGAGAGGGACGGGGTGAGGGTATCGGGTGAACCCAGGTTGGCCCCCTGCCCACAGTGCGGGCCACGGGTTGGAGAACGGGCCCGGACACCCTCACCCTGACCCTCTCCCGAGGGGAGAGGGAAGTCTCAGCCGTGCTGGGGCCCGCGCGGGGCGGGGCCGGCCTTCTCCAGGGCGTGGTACTCCTCGTCGGTGAAGACGCGCGAGCGGATGAGGAAGCGCACGCCCTCGGGCGCCTCCACGGAGAAGCCGCTCCCGCGTCCCTTCACCACGTCCACCGTGAGGTGGGTGTGCTGCCAGTACTCGTACTGGGCGCCGCCGATGTAGAAGGGCGTGTCCACGATGGTGCCGAGGAACACGTCCTCCTGGCCCACCTTGAACTCACCCCTCGGAAAGCACATGGGCGCGCTGCCGTCGCAGCACCCTCCCGACTGATGGAACATCAGGGGGCCGTGAATCCCTTGCAGCTTGCGCAGCAGGGCCTCGGCTTCGGGAGTGACGGCAACGCGCTCGATGCTCATCGGTAGCCTCTCGCCTCGGGCCTAGAAGAAGCCCATGGGCTTCGGGTCGTAGCTCACCAGCATGTTCTTCGTCTGCTGGTAGTGCGAGAGCATCATCTTGTGCGTCTCGCGGCCGATGCCCGACTGCTTGTAGCCGCCGAAGGCCGCGTGCGCCGGGTAGAGGTGGTAGCAGTTGACCCACACGCGGCCCGCCTGGATGGCGCGGCCCATGCGGTAGGCAGTGTTCGTGTCGCGCGACCACACGCCCGCGCCCAGGCCGTACAGCGTGTCATTGGCCACCGCCAGCGCGTCCTCCATGTCCTTGAACTTCGCCACCGACACCACCGGGCCGAAGATCTCCTCCTGGAACACGCGCATCTTGTTGTGTCCCTCGAAGATGGTGGGCTCCACGTAGTAGCCCTCGGCGAGCGAGCCGGACAGGGTGGCGCGCCCACCGCCGGTGAGCACCTTGGCGCCCTCCTTCTTGCCGATGTCGATGTACGAGAGGATCTTCTCCAGTTGATCGTTGGAGGCCTGCGCGCCGATCATCGTCTTGGGGTCGAGCGGGTTGCCCTGGACGATGCGCTTCGTGCGCTCGACGGCCTTCTGCATGAACTCCTCGTAGAAGCGCTCCTGGACGAGGGCGCGCGAGGGGCAGGTGCACACCTCGCCCTGGTTGAGGGCGAACATGGCGAAGCCCTCGAGCGCCTTCTGGGCGAACTCGTCGTTCTGCGAGAACACGTCCGCGAAGAAGATGTTGGGCGACTTGCCGCCCAGCTCCAGCGTCACGGGGATGAGGTTCTCCGAGGCGTACTGCATGATGAGGCGGCCCGTGGTGGTCTCACCGGTGAAGGCCACCTTGGCCACGCGCTTGTTGCTGGCCAGGGGCTTGCCGGCCTCGATGCCGAAGCCGTTGACGATGTTGAGCACGCCGGGAGGCAGCAGATCTCCCACCAGCTCCGCGAACTTGAGGATGGTGACGGGGGTCTGCTCGGCGGGCTTGAGGACCACGCAGTTGCCGGCGGCCAGCGCGGGCGCCAGCTTCCAGGCGGCCATCAGCAGCGGGAAGTTCCAGGGGATGATCTGCGCCACGACGCCGAGCGGCTCGTGGAAGTGGTACGCGACGGTGTTCTCGTCGAGCTCGGCGAGGCTGCCCTCCTGGGCGCGCAGGCAGCCGGCGAAGTAGCGGAAGTGGTCGATGGCCAGCGGCAGGTCCGCGGCGAGCGTCTCGCGGATGGGCTTGCCGTTGTCCCACGTCTCGGAGACGGCGAGCATCTCCAGGTTGGCCTGCATCCGGTCGGCGATCTTGTTGAGGATGTCGGCGCGGGCGGTGGGGGAGGTGCGGCCCCAGGCGGCCTTGGCCTTGTGGGCCGCGTCGAGCGCCTTCTCGACGTCCTCGGCGGTGGAGCGGGGGACCTCACAGAAGGGCTTGCCGGTGACGGGGGTGATGTTCTCGAAGTACTGCCCCTTCACGGGCGGGACGAACTCACCGCCAATGTAATTTCCATAACGGGGGAGGTACTGGACCTTGCTGCCCTTCTGTCCCGGCGCTTCATAGACGGTCGACATTCGAACCTCGGCGTGATTCGTGGGTTGAACTGGCAACGGCAGGGAGAGGGGGCCGAAGATAGGCAGGTGCCGCTCCGCGTCATCGCCGGGCAGGAACACGCGGACGTTCAAAATTGATCAACCGAGCGGGGCAGGGAGCACTCGGGCTCCCGGTCACACTCCGGAGGCGGGGTGATCCGCGTTCCGGTGCCGAGGTCCTCGGACGAGGGAGGTGAAGCATGGCGCAGGTGTTGGTGGTGGATGACGAGGTGAAGCTGGGCAAGCTGGTGGCGGAGGCGCTGGAGCTGGACGGGCACGAGGTGGCGCGGGTGACGGGGGGGCGCGCGGCGCTGGTGGAGCTGGCGCGGCGGGGCTTCGACGTGGTGCTGACGGACCTGATGATGCCGGAGGTGGGAGGGCTGGAGGTGTTGAAGGCGGCGCAGGCGCTGCCCACGCCCCCGGCGGTGGTGATGATGACGGCGTACGGCACCGCGGAGAATGCGGTGGCGGCGATGAAGGGCGGGGCGGCGGACTACCTCACCAAGCCCTTCGCGCTGGACGAGGTGCGGCTGCGGGTGCGGCGGCTGGCGGAGCAGCGTGCGGCGGAGACGCGGAGCGAGCAGCTGGTGCGGCGGCTCACGCCGGAGCTGGTGGCGGAGAGCCCGCGGATGAAGCAGGCGCTGGCCTCGGCGAGGCAGGTGGCGGCGAGCGACGCGAGCGTGGTGCTGCTGGGGGAGAGCGGGACGGGGAAGAGCCAGCTGGCGAGGCTCATCCACTATTCGAGCAAGCGCGCGGCGGGGCCGCTGGTGGAGGTGCACTGCGCGGCGTTGCCGGAGACGCTGCTGGAGGGCGAGCTGTTCGGGCACGAGAAGGGGGCGTTCACGGGGGCGACGGAGCGCAAGGTGGGGCACCTGGCGGCGGCGGACGGGGGGACGCTGTTCCTGGACGAGATTGGCGAGGTGACGCCGGCCACGCAGGTGAAGCTGCTGCGCTTCCTGCAGGAGCGCGAGTTCGTGCCGCTGGGCAGCACGCAGGCGCGCAAGGTGGACGTGAGGGTGGTGGCGGCGACGAACCGGGACCTGGCGGCGGCGGTGCGCGAGGGGCGGTTCCGGGAGGACTTCTACTACCGGCTGAACGTCTTCAGCATCGAGGTGCCGCCGCTGCGCGAGCGCAAGGAGGACCTGGTGCCGCTGGCGCACGCCTTCCTGTCGAGGAAGGGGCTGCCGGCGTCGAAGCTGTCGAAGGAGGCGGAGGCGAGGCTGACGGGGTACACGTGGCCGGGCAACGTGCGCGAGCTGGAGAACGCGCTGGAGCGCTCGCTCATCCTGTCCGGGGAGGGAGACATCCAGGCAGAGCACCTGGGAGCGGGAGGCCCCTCGTTGTCACGAGGAGGCAAGGGCGTGCGGGCGGCGGACGTGTTGGGCGAGGGCTTCAACCTGGACGCCTTCGAGCGCGAGCTGCTGTACGCGGCGCTGGAGAGGGCGGGGGGCAACAAGACGGCGGCGGCGAAGCTGCTGGGCATCACGCGCCGGAGGCTCTACTCGCGGTTGCAGAGCCTGGGCGAGAAGGTGACGGACACAGAGCAGGATTGAGTCCATCCAATCACCCCTCTCCCTCCGGGAGAGGGACGGGGTGAGGGTGCCCGGGTCCCAGGTTGAACCCCTGCCCTCGCGAGTCCCTCACGAACCGGAGCGCCACACTTCCGAAGAGGTCTCCGGGTTGCCATCGGCGGGAGACTTGGAGCCACCGACCACGAGGAACACCCCAGTCCCCACCGCGGCGAACCGATGACCCGCGCGTCCTCGAGCGAGAGAGGGCCCCGGGGACCAGGTGCCGCGAGCGGGGTCCCAGATCTCCACGGAGTCCGTGGCCTGGAACGTCTCCTCGAGCCCACCGGACACGGCGGCGCGGCCATCGGGGAGGGCGGTGAGGGCGAACGAGGAGCGAGGTGTGGCGAGAGACCCCGTCGGGCTCCAGCTCTCGGTGCGAGGGTCCCACACCTCGGCCGTGGCCAGAGGAGAGCCTTCGTGCCAGCCGCCGACGACGAGCACACGCCCATCCGAGAGCGTGACGCCCTGGGCCTCGTCACGGGATTGGGTCAGGGGGCCGCCCGCGATGCGCCAGGTGCGGCCTTCGCGCTCCCAAAGCTCGGTGCTCATATCCAGGGGAGGCGCGAGGTGGACGCCCTCGATGATGGCGAAGCCGAAGCCGTTGTCCCGGCCCCCGGCGATGATCACGCGCTCGCCGCTCACGCACACGGGCCCCGGGTGGAAGATGCGCACCGCCTGTCCGGCGGGCTCCCAGGCGCTCGCTCCGGGGCGGAGCAGCTCCGCGCGGGTTCCCCGCTCCCTGTCGTTGTCGAAGTCGGAGCCGAGCACGAGCACGGCGCCGTCCGGGAGTCCCACGGCGATGGGACGCGCACGGGCCTGGCGGAGCGGAGGTCCCTCGCGGAAACGCCGGGTCTCCGGCTCCCAGAAGAGGGTGCTCGCCAGCTCCGGGCTCGTGGTGTCGCGGCCGCCGATGAGCAGCACGCGCCCGTCAGGCAGGGACACCGCGGCGTGACCGTCTCTCGGATGCGGAAGGGGCGAGAGCTCGAGCCAGTCCTGCTTCGCGGAGTCCCAGAGCAGCGCGAGGGGGACCACCCGGCGCATGGCGCCGATGCCGTCGCGGTGCCACTCGCCTCCGCCGGCGAGGAGCACGCCGCCGACAACAGGCGTCAGGCTGTAGTCGTCGAGCCACATGCCGGCATGAGGGACGCGCTGGAGGGAGGCGGATTCGGAGCGGGACATCCCGCCATCGTACCCGCGCCGGGACGCTCTTGAACGGTTGGACTCCGGGCGGGCGGGCGTCAGGGGGGCAGGGGGTCCATGCGGGTGCCTACCCTTGGAATGCCACCTCTCCCAAGGAGCCCGCATGGAGAACACGCCCCACCATGAACCAAAGCATCCGCGAGAACTGGCCCACGTCCCCATCTCGGTGAGTAAGCACAAGGGCCTGTTCGACCGGAGCGCGGCGGCCGGAATCCCCGCGATGCCCCTGTTCGACAAGCTGCCCCTGCGCCGGCGCATTCCGCAGAACCTGCACTCGGTGCTGGATTATCAGGGCGCGCTGACGGTGGCCGGAGTGGGGTTGCTGTCCGGCGTGGGGACGCTCCGCACCGCGAGTCTGGTGCTGGGATGCTCGGGCCTGGGCGTGGCTCTGCTCACCGATTACAAGCTGAGCCTCTTCAAGCTCATCCCCATCGAGGTGCACGAGGTCATCGACTACGTGTGGAGCTTCGGCGTCATCGCCGCGCCCTTCCTCTTCGGCGGCTCGCGCCGGAGCCGGTTCGCCACCTGGGTGCATGCTCTCGTGGGAGCGAGCACCATCGTCGCGTCCCTCTTCACCGACTACCGGGCGCAGCGGGGCGTGCAATGGGTCCGGGGCCAGCCGACCGACCTGGGCCCCGTGGGCGGCTGAATCCAGAAGGCGGCCTCCCGGGCGCGCGATTCACCAACTGGTCCTACTGTCGGACCAGTTGCTCGGGTTCGAGGCCCAGGAGGGTGCTCCCGGAATGGACGCGTATTGCTCGCGGAGCGCGGAGGCCGAGCGCTGGTACATGTCGCGGACCCAGCCACGGTAGAAGCGGGCCGCTTCGGTCTCGGGGACCTTCCCCGTCACGCAGGCGGTGATGAGGTGTGCGGCCATCATCCCCTGCATCAGCGCGCGCAGGACGCCCTGCGAGGAGGCGGGATCCACCACCGCCGCCGCATCCCCGGCGATGAAGTAGCCCTCCCCGGCCGGAGCCTCGACACGGCTCCACGTGACGTCCGCCCCACGAGGAGCGCCAGTGGCCCTGCCCGTGCTCAGGGCCTGGGGCAGCTCCGGCCGTGTCCGCGCGTGGCCCTGGAGTGACAGCCGAGTCCATGCGTAGAGCCCCGGACGGACCCGGGCGATCCACTCCCACCCGTCCGGCTCCCAGCGCAGGGAGGGGTGCTCGTCCAATTCCACGAAGCGGCCGTGCACGTAGCCGTACCGCGCGAGCAGCAGCGGCGAGTCCACGCTCCGGGCGAGCCCGTGCTTCCGGGTGAACCAGCGCCCGCGCCCGCTGGTATCGACCACGAAGCGGCCCCGCTGGAGCCCCTGGGACGTCTCCAGGCCCACCACCCGCCCCTGCTCGACGAGCGGCCGCAGGGCCCGGCAGGGCTGCAACACCTCGACGCCCAGCGCCACCGCGCGCCGCAGCAGGAGCGCATCGAACTTGGCGCGCCAGGCCTGGAAGCCGCGCCACGGCCCGTCCGCACCGGCCCCGTAGGGGGTGAACACGCGCCCCTCGGCGGAGTGCGTCCAGATGCCCTCATGGCGGGGGAAGCCCGCGGCGCGGACCTCGGCGGCCACGCCCAGCCGCTCCAGGAGCGCTTCCACGCCCGGGTGCAGCGTCTCCCCCGGGAGGTCTCTCGGGAACGAGGCCGCCTCGAGGAGCCGCACCTTCAACCCGGCCATGGCGCACCCGATGGCCGCCGCGCATCCGGCCGGACCCGCTCCCACGATGACGGCTTCCGAGGACCCGGCCATGACGGGGGCTCCGGACGCTCAGACGACGCCAGCCGTGCGGGGGATGAGCGTGAAGGGCCCGTCATCCACCTGGAAGCGGACGGCCGTGAGCGAGACGTGGCAGGTGAAGCGCCGCAGCACCCGCACCCGGCGGCGCGGCGTGTTGGCGATGGCCTCCTCCTCGCCCGACGTCTCGACGAAGACGAGGTGGTAGCCCGGGCCGTTCAGCGCGGTGTCCTTTGGCGGCCCCACGTCCCAGTCCGCCACCTTCTCCACCGTCACCAGCACGAGGGTGGAAGTGGGGACGGTGTCTCCCGCGGGAGGCACCACGCGCTTGATGCAGAAGCGCAGCGCCTCCATGCGGGCGATGAGCTCCGGGGCCGTCACGTTCGCGAGCGGGCCGAGCCGCATCCGCCCCTTCAGGGCACTGGAGACGTAGTCGGAGCGGAACCGGTTGGCGAAGTTCATGAACCACTGGCCGCCTTCCTGGAAGAGGAAGGGCCCGTGCTCGCCATCCCACCCGGGCGACGAGGAGACCTCTCCGGCCAGGACGCGCGGGTGCTGCGGGTGGTAGCCCAGCTCGGAGTCGAGCAGCGGCTTGCCCATGGGCGCCTCGTTGAACGTGCGCGAGGCATCCGGGGCCACCGCGGGCCAGAAGGAGTTCAGGGCGGCGCACAGCTTGGCATCCTCCGGGAAGGGGCTGCCCAGGCCGAAGGATGCGGTGAAGCTCCCCAGCTCATCGTTGCCGAGCGCCACATCCCAGCCCGGTGCGAAGACGCCGGAGGCTCCATCTGGCAGCCAGGTGACGAGCACCGTCGCCCGCTCGCTCGCCTGCGCGCTGCCCACGGCCCCGAGGCCCACCACGGCCGTGAGCGTCTTGTCGCTCCGGCGGAAGGCCTTGATGTCCGGCTGGCCGGGGCGCTGCAGGTCCGGGTTGACGCTGTCGCGCCCGCGGCTCAGGGGCTTGGGCCCACCCTGGCGGAAGTGCGGGTCCGGCAGCGTCTCCACCCAGGCGGCGATCTCGAACTGGTCCGCGAGCGGGAAGAAGTCCGGCGCCGTCACGAGCGAGTACGCCGGCAGCGTCGTCCCGAGCGGCCGGCTCAACCCGCCCACCCGCACGGTCACGCACCCATCGCACGTGTCGTCCATGAAGTGGGCGGCCTCGTAACCGCCCCGGTCCACCAGCGCGAGGAACTCGGCTTCCGGGAGGAAGCGTCCGTTGGCGAGCGGGCCGCTCAGGTCCTCGAGCTCGAAGGTGCCGCCGGGGCCCTGCCTCACCCGGTGGCGGATGTTGACGTACTCGGGGGCGCGCCGGCCCTCGGGGCCACCGGTGACGGCATCGTAGCTCGTCCAGAAGCGCGTCTCGCGCGAGGCCTGGCCGAAGGAGATGCGCTGCTTCCTGGGCACCCGGAAGCGCACCAGCTCCTCGCGTCCCGCCACCGTCTGCGTCGCCGTCCGCACGAGCGCCGGGTGGTGCATGGGGACGATGAGCACGCTGGCGCCCACCCGTTGCCGGCCCACCGGCGCATCGTCATCCCCCGTCTGGCGCACGAAGGGCGCCCGGTCGATGTCGAACTGCGGCAGGGCGGGGATGCGGCCATTGGTGTGGACGCGGCGCAGCTTCTCGTTGCGGTGGTACTCGTCGAAGACGAACTCCGCCGCGGTGAGCGTCTCGCCCACGAGGCACTCGTCGCCGGGGAAGAGCTTGTGCACGGGGAAGAGGAAGTTGCGGAGGTTGTCCCCCTGCACCGGGTCGAGCACCACGCGCTGGGTACCCGGCCGCGCCAGCACGCACAGGAAGGCGCCGTAGCGGGCGGGGAGCACGGCGAGCCCGTCACCGCCGTCCTCCGGCTCCACCCAGAAGGAGCGCCGCGCCGCATCGTAGCGGGGGGGACGGGTGCCGACGCGGGCCACGCCCGTGCGGGAGAAGGCCATGTCCGCGTGCAGGCCATGCGGGCTGCGCTCGCCGGGCCGGTACTGGTAGGCGAACACCGCGAGCGAGGCGCCGGGGAAGTCCGCCAGCCGCCGCCTCGCGAGGCTGTAGATATAGTTCTCGAGGGTGTCGAGCTCCTCGAGCGTGGGATAGGCCTCGGGGGACGCCGCGGGCGTGTTGCCGGGCGTGGGATGCACGTAGGGGCTGGCCAGCGCGTGGTAGAGCAGACTCTTGCTGGGCGAGGCGGGCTTGATGCCGGCGGCGGTCCGGAAGGCGAAGTCCTCGAAGCCCTCCAGATTCCCACCCGAGGGTTGCTGTACGGCCCGGGCCAGCTGGGTGGCCAGCGCCGCGGGCGTGGCCGCCGTGATGTCCAACCCGAAGGGACTCAGCCGGTCCGCCCAGCCGTGGCCCGCGAGCCGGTCACAGAGTGTCTTGACGCGATCGATCAACGCCATGTCCGCAGCTCCCTTCACACGAATGGCACGAGAGACACCCGGCCGGTCATGTCACCCGGCCGGGTCACATCCCGCCTCGGAGGCGGCTCAGTTCACGGCGTGACCAGGTTCTTCGCGTCGTTGATGGGCGACAGGTCCCCCGCGAACCGCAGCAGGTCCGTCATGGTGAAGTGGCCGGGCTTGCTCGAGGGCAGCGTGGGCGTCCACTGCGGATTGCTGGCGAGGAAGGAGCTCGCATCGCACTCGAGCAGGCCCACGAAGACCTCGGAGAGGATGCGGCTGCCCACGGGACCCAGGCGCTTGCTGTTGCCGCGCTGCTCGGCCTCCTTGAGGATGTAGTACCAGAGCGGGGTCTCCAGGTGCAGGTTGTGCTTGGCGGCCACCTGCCCATCGGGCCCCTTGGCGATGTCCTCGGGCGACAGCGGCTTGATGCGCATGCGCCGGGCCACGTTCTGGCCGGAGGGCAGGCCGAGGCTGCGCCCGCGCTTGAGGTTGGCGATGGGCAGGTTGAGGCCGGGCTTGACGCCGTGGTCGGGAATCTCCGAGAGCGTCGGCGAGAGGAACGGGTCGAGCTTGCGGCTGAGGCCCGCCGTCACCCCGTCATTCGGGAACTGGAAGAAGCGCCGCCAGTCGATGATCCAATCGCTGGGGATGGGCACGTCGGTCCCCGAGCGTCCGGAGAAGCGGAACAGCAGCCCGAGCGTGGCCGTCGTCTTCCTGCGGGTGCCTGGCTTGAAGGTGAAGACCTCGTTGTAGTCGTAGCCCTCGCGCACCATGCTGTGTCCCAGGCGGTACGCGGCGGCGGAGAACTCCACGGGGATGAAGGCGTCACCCTCCGGGACGTAGAACGAGCGGCCCTTCTCCAGCACCTCCTCGAGCACGTCCTTGTCCACCAGCCGCTTGAGGAAGTCGTTCAGGACGATCCACTGGTAGTGCCAGATGACGAGCTGGCGGGCCTCCTCGAACAGGCTGCGCCGGACGGCCGAGGGCGGCTTGATGGTGCCGGCCTGGAGCCCCTCGACGACCTTGTTGTGGAAGCGCATGAAGGCCAGGTGCAGCTGGGCGACGATGAGGTTCTCGTCGTTGCGCGGGTCACCGATGACGGCCAGCCCCTGCGGACCCCGTGGGAGGTCGAAGTCGAGCGACGGCTTGACGTTGGGGTCGCCGCCGCCGGCTTTGGCGCTGGTGCGGCCGATGACGAAGAGGGCGTCGTTGGGAGGGAGCTGGTAGAGGAAAGGCTGGTCGGCCGGGCCCCTGCCGTAGAGGCAGTCGAGATCCAACGCGGGCGTGCGGAAGTTGTGCAGCGCCAGGGGATCGACGAGCACCTCCTGGATGGGCGTGGTGTCGAAGGTGATGTCGTGGTCGATGAACTGGCCGAGGTAGGTGAAACCGGCGGGAACGTCCTCGTTGTCACCCGAGGGATCCTCTGGGGGAGGAGGGCCCTTCATCGCGGCGCCGAGAGCCTCCAGGGCCTCCGGAGGCGGCGTCAGCGGCTGGAGCGACGGAAAGAGCCTTCCGAACTTGCCCGTCGGGACGTACTGGCCCAACGGAGTCCCCTCCCCATTGCGAAGCAAGAAACCATGAATGGCTGGCATTGTGCTTCCCTCCACGTGGTGGTGCGCATCAGAAAGACAGGGCCCGCCGCGTTTGTGAGCGGCGGCCCGTTCCGGGTGGGAAGCTCGGCGGCTCGGCGGTCATGGTGTGCTCCCCCCCTCTCGCGGCCCGGCTGCACCGTGAAAGCGGCCCATGGATTCCAGTTCGCCGCGCGCGCCGCAATGCCCTGAAGGGCACCTGTCCGGAAGCACGCGCGGGCCTCGGCCTGGAGGGAGGGAGCGGGAAGCGTATCTGCCGTCCTGGGTCGAGAATTCCCCTCCTACCTGGTGGGGCCAGTCTGGAGGGGAGACAGGTTCAAACCTCCATTCCCGCTCGGGTAGACTCGGCGCCTCTCAAGGAGCTCGCGGTGGCGGGTAGACGCAAGAAGTCAGACAAGGAGCCGGCTCCCGAGGCCATGACCTATGCGGACCTGGCCGGCGCATCATCGGCAGAGCCTCCGCTGGGGGTCGCCGATAGTGAGCGGAAGCCGCACCCCTCCGCATCCGGCACCCAGCACCTGTACCGCGCCTCCGTTCCGCAGTTCCTCGATGACATCGAGGCAGGCATGTTGCCAGGGGCGCTGGAGACGCGTTTCCAGGTGCTCGAAGGGGAGCCGCCGTCCGAGGGCGAGCTCAACTCCTGGAAGAGTTCCCTGCCCGCGCTCGCCGAGGTGCTTCGCGACGAGCGGCTGCGCCAGTCGGAGATCTTCGTCGAGCTGTGGATGCCCATCAAGGGACGCCGGTGTGACGCGCTGCTCACGGGGCGGGATCTCGATGACAGGCCATCCGCCGTGGTCGTCGAACTCAAGCAGTGGACGAGCGTGGGGAAGTCGCCGTGGCGAGAGGAAGTGCGGGTGCGCAATGACAGTCGCTCCCATCCCTCGGCCCAGGTGCGGGACTACGTCAGCTTTCTGCGCTACTACCACTCCGCCTTCGTGAAGGAGGGCGTGCGCATCACCGGCTGCGTATGGCTGCACGGGATGGACGAGCCCAGGTCCATCGCGCTGCTGCGCGACCCCGATGCGTTCGGAGATCTCTTCCGCGAATATCCCTTGTTCGTGAAGCGCGAGCAGCGCCGGTTCGCTGACTGGCTGCACAGCCAGCTCGGGCACGGCGAGGGGACGCGCGCCGCGACGCTCATCGCCACAGGCCGGCCGCAGCCCTCGGAGAAGCTCCTCGACATGGTCGTGAGCACGATTCATGGCGAGTTCGAGTGGCGGCTGCTCGATGTGCAGCGCCAGGCCTACCTGCGGATCCTCACCGCGGTGGAAGAGGGCCGTGCGAACGGCACACGGACGGTGGTGCTGGTGAAGGGAGGGCCGGGGACGGGCAAGAGCGTGCTGGCCATCCAGCTTCTGGCGCATGGTGCCAGCAAGCACTGGCGCGTGGTCCATGCCACGGGCTCGCAGGCCTTCCAGACGAATCTCCAGGGCAAGACGCTCGCGTTCGCGGCGGAGCTCCACAAGAAGCTCCAAGGGGTGCGCTTCAAGAAGGAGCTTCCAGTCGACGAGCTTTTCTGCACCTTCGCCGACGTCGCGAAAGCGGGCGCACGCGAGGCCAGCGTGCTGGACCTCGTAGTGGCCGATGAGGCGCACCGGCTCTGGGACTTCCGCCGGCTGAAGTTCCCGAACGGCACCATCCGGAGGTTGTCGGAGACACCGATGATCGAAGAGGTGATCCGTGCCAGCCGCGTCACGGCCTTCTTCCTCGACGACAATCAGGCGGTGCGGGCGGGGGAGATCGGCCAGTCGTCGGTGGTCCGTGAGGCCGCGCAGCGCCTCGGCGTGCGGCTGGTGGAGATGGAGCTGGATCTTCAGTTCCGCTGCGGTGGGAGCGAGAGCTATGTCCGATGGGTCGACGCGCTCTTCGGCTTCCGCGCGCAGGCTGACCTCGCGTGGCGGGATCAGGGGGCCTATGCATTCGACCTGGAGCCGAGTGTGGTGCGGATGGATCAGCGGCTGCGTGCGCTTCGGACCCAGGGGTACCGGTGCCGGATCGTCGCGGGCTATTGCTGGCGCTGGTCGGTACCGTTGGGCCAGGGGCAGAACAACTTGGTGCACGACGTGAAGGACAAGCGCTTCGGGGAGTGGAGCGCGCCGTGGATCGAGAAGACCGGACAGGGACGCAAGCCCTTGGAGAACCAGTACTACCGTTGGGCCAACGAGGACGACTACTACGAGCAGGTCGGGTCCATCTACTCCGTGCAGGGCTTTGAGTTCGACCACGTGGGCGTCATCTGGGGAGAGGATCTTGTCTGGCGCAAGGACCACTGGGAAGCGGACCTGTCGAAGAACAAGGACAAGACCTTCAAGCGGGACGTCCGTCTGAGTGGTGAGGACCCCGTGGACAAGCTGAAGAACGTCTACCGGGTGCTGCTCACGCGCGGCATGAGAGGCACCCACCTGTTCGTGTTGGATGCTGAAACGCGAGCGCACCTCCAAGCCTGCCTCGAGGGCAAGCAGGCGATACGCGTTGCGTAGGCGATGGAGGGCCGGATGCGCGGCGCGGGGGCGCCCGTTATGGGAGGGGCCCCATGGACGTGCGCAAGAAGCTGGAGATCCTCGCCGATGCCGCGAAGTACGACGCTTCCTGTGCGAGCAGTGGAGGCAAGCGGAAGTCCGCGCCGGGTGGGCTCGGCAACGTGGAGGGCATGGGCATCTGCCACAGCTACACGCCCGATGGCTGGTGTGTGTCGTTGCTGAAGATCCTCCTCACCAACTTCTGCATCTACGATTGCCAGTACTGCATCAATCGCATCTCCAGCGACACGCCCCGGGCGCGCTTCACTCCCGAGGAGGTGGTGCAGCTCACGCTCGACTTCTACAAGCGCAACTACATCGAGGGGCTGTTCCTCAGCTCCGGGGTCCTCAAGAGATGTGCTGGAGGAGCTGTGGTCGGCGTACTACGTGTCCACGTTCAACCCGGCGCGGCTGAACGTGCGGGCCATGCGCGCGGAGATGCCGAAGAAGCACTGGGCGACCCTGCCCGAGGCGCGGCTGATTCCCCAGTTGGTGCGCAAGGCGCCGGAGCGGACGGCGTCCATGGTGGCGCCCCGGCTGGAGCCGTCCGAGGCGAGCCGCTACCTCCCCGCGAGCCGGGAGCTGCCCGCGCTGGCGGCGGCGGCGAAGGAGTGCCGGGCGTGTCCGCTGCACGAGCGCGCGAGCCGGACGGTGTTCGGCGAGGGACCGGCCACGGCGCAGGTGATGCTCGTGGGAGAGCAGCCGGGAGACACGGAGGACCGGGAGGGGCGGCCCTTCCTCGGCCCGGCGGGGCAGCTGCTTGACGAGGTGCTGGAGCAGGTGGGGCTGCGGCGCGAGGCGCTCTACGTCACCAACGCGGTGAAGCACTTCGGGTGGACGGGAGAGGGGCGCGAGGTGCTCGCGTGCAAGGCGTGGTTGGAGGCGGAGGTGTCGGCGGTGAAGCCGCGGATGATCGTCTGCTTGGGCGCCACGGCGTCGCAGGCGTTCCTGGGGCCGGGCTTCCGTATCAACCTGAGCCGGGGGCAGGTGTTCGAGACGCCCTGGGCGAAGGCGTGGATGGCGACGTTCCACCCCTCGGCGCTGTTGCGGATGCCGGACGAGCGGAGCCGGGCCGAGACGCGCGCCCATTTCGAGGCGGACCTGCGCAAGGTGGCGGAGACCCTGCGCGCCCTCCGGTGAGCAGCGCTCCCGGCCCGGGGGGGCCTCCAAGTCCCTCCGTGCTTCCGTGTATGCTCGGAGCCCATGCGCGCCCTTCTCTGCTGGACCGTCCTGCTCTGCGTCCTGGGCCTTCCCGCCCGGGCCGAGACGGTGAATTCGATTCCCCGTCCCCGGCCGGGCTCCTGGTCCGTGGACACCACGGGAACGCTGTCCTCCTCCACGTTGGCGGGCGTGAACCGGTGGGGCGCGGAGGTCGACGGCAAGGGCCTGGGCCAGCTCGCCGTCGTGGTGGTGTCGACGACGGGCGGGCGCAACCCGCGCACCTTCGCCACCGAGCTCTTCAACCTGTGGGGCATCGGCCACGCCGGGCGCGATGATGGCGCGCTGCTCCTCATCGCCCTGCGCGACCGCAAGGCGGAGATCGTTCTGGGTGACGGCGTGGACAGCAGCTCGGACACGGCCCGGAGCGACGCCTTGATGTCCGGGGAGATCGTCCCCGCCTTCAAGCGCAAGGACCCGGAGGGGGCGGTACTCGCCGGAGCGCGGGGCCTGAGCGACCTGCTCGAGCGCTCGCCTCTCAACGCGTCCGTGAGCAGCACGGCCTCCGTGCCGGACGTGCCCTCCTCCCCGCCCTCGGGTGTCACCACCCCCGTGCAGCCGGAGGTCCCGTTCCGGAGCCCCTACAACTCGGGGTCCTACTATTCTCCGACCTTGATGGAGCGGGTGGCCTCGAACGAGCAGGCTCCCTGGTTCTTCGGTGGGGGGGCTGGAGCCCTCGTCATGGGGGCCGCTGGCCTGCGCCGCTGGTTGCGCCGGCGTCCGCGCATCTGCGCTCAATGCGCCCAGCCGCGCCAGCTCCTCGACGAGGACAGTGACGATGACCACCTCGACCAGGGACAGCTGCGCGAGGAGAGCCTGGGCTCGGTGGACTATGACGTGTGGTGGTGCACGTCCTGCCAGGACGCGCGGGTGGAGCGCTATGGCGCCTGGTTCACGGCCTATTCGAAGTGCCCGGGCTGCAGCTACAAGACGAAGTCGGAGTCGAGCACCACCCTCGTGTCGGCGACCTATGACCACGGCGGCACGGTGCGGGTGACGGTCACCTGCAAGCACTGCAGCTACCACGACTCCTTCACGCGCAGCACGCCCAAGCTCACCCGGCCCAGCTCGTCCTCCTCCTCCAGCGGAGGCAGCTCCTTTGGTGGAGGGAGGTCCTCGGGCGGTGGCTCCAGCGGGAGCTGGTAGGCGGCCCGGAGAGGCGTAGAGTCGGAGCCATGAACCGCGCTCCGCTCCGCTTCTTCTTCGACTACGTGTCGCCGTATGCGTATCTCGCGTGGACGCAGCTCCCGGCGCTGGCCGAGCGTCATGGCCGCACCGTGGAGCCGCTGCCCGTCCTCTTCGCTGGTGTGCTCAACACGCTCGGCACGACGGGGCCCGCGGAGGTGAAGCAGAAGCGGTTCTACATCTACAAGCACACCACGCGGCTCGCCCACGAGCTGGGGTTGCCCTTCGCCTTCCCCGCGGCGCACCCCTTCAACCCGCTGCTCGCGCTCCGGGTGACGGCCGCCGTGCAGGACGCGGAGGCCCGGCGCCGGCTCGTCTCCGCGCTCTTCGACGCGGTGTGGGCCAGAGGTGGAGGGCTGCTGCAGCCGGAGCAGGTGGGCGAGGTCGTGGCCTCGGTGGGGCTCGATGCGCAGGCGCTGCTCGCGGCCGCGCAGACACCCGCGGTGAAGGACCAGGTACGCCGCAACACCGAGGAGCTGCTCGCGCTGGAGGGCTTCGGCGTTCCCACCTTCGTGGCGGATGGAGAGCTGTTCTTCGGGGTCGACTCGCTCGGCCACCTGGAGCGGTTCCTGCGCGGAGAGGATCCGCTCTCCCGCGAGGAGCTGGAGCGCCTGAAGAATCTGCCCGTCGCCGCTTCACGCATCTGATTCGGGGTGGTGGCGCCGGGCGGCCAGGCTCCCTACCTTTCCCCCATGTCCTCCTCCCGCAACGTCCCCATCGAAGAGCTGCTCCGCTCCGCCGAGGAGCGGGAGGAAGCGGGGGACGCCCTGGGCGCCGAGGCGCTGCTCGGCCGGGTCATCTCGCTCAAGCCGCAGTTCGCGTTGGCCTGGTACCGGCGCGGCATGCTGCGCCTCTTCGAGCAGGAGGCATACGAGGAGGCTCTCGCCGACCTGAGCCGCGCCGAGGAGCTCGGCGTGGACCAGGTGGGGATACCCGTGTCGCAGCTCCAATATCTGTTCGGCGAGTGTCTGTTCGGCCTCGGGCGCTTCGAGGAGGCCGACGCGCGGCTCCAGCAGGGGCTCGTCGGCGAGCAGGACGAGGTGCTGCGGGCGGAGATCTACCTGCGGCGCGCCGAATGCGCCGACGAGCTGGAGCGCCCGGAGGCATTGCGCGAGGCCCTCACGGGCTTCCTGGCGCACCGGGCCGCGTTCCTGGACTCGGGCGGCGAGGGGGAGCAGCTCGAGTGGGCGGAGACGCGGCTCGCCGAGCTGTCCACGGGCCCGTGAGGCGTGCTCACGGGTTCACGGCGTGCCGCTGACGTTCGGCGGCGTGTAGGTGGCCTTCGGGTCCACCTCGGCCGCGTAGGGGCTCGTCCACGTGTCCTGGAAGAAGCGCTCAAGCTGATTCGCGAACGCCTCGCCCTCCACGATGACGCCCACGTTGCGGCTCTGCGTGAAGTAGTCGCGCTCCCAGTTGCTCGTGCCCACCCAGGCCTGCTGCCCGTCCACCACCATGTACTTGGCGTGCACCACGCGCGCGAACGGGATGAAGCCGCCCGACCACTGCGGAATGGTGACCAGCTTCACCGTCAGCCCCGGCGGGGCGTGCAGCGCCTGGAGGCCCTCGATGGTGCCCTTGCGCTTGCCCCAGTCCGCCAGCAGCAGCTCCACCTTCACCCCGCGCGCCGCCGCCCGCTTCAGCGCCTCCTCCAGCTCGGGGAAGGGGCTCCCGTCACGGCCCTTCGCCTTGTACGTGAGCAGCTGCACCCGCACCGAGCGCTTCGCCCCGTCGATGAGCTTCACCAGCTTCGGCAGATCCCACGTGGCCGGGTCCGGCAGGTAGCCCTCGGGGCTGTGCGCCGGCGTCACGCGCACCGTGCTGCCCGCGTAGCTCGCCGGGAACGGGCCGCCCACCGCCGCCGCCGCCGGTGCCGGGGCTCCCACCGCCAGCGCCCAGTCCTGCTCGAAGATGTCCGCGAGCGAGCGCACCACCTCGGGCACCCGGATGCGCAGCCCCAGCTCCTGGATGTGCTCCAGCGAGCGCCAGTCGAGGTTCTGGCTGCCCAGGTACGCCTCGCGCCCGTCCACCACGAAGTACTTCGCGTGCAGCACGCCGCCCATCGACTTGCCCAGGTCCACCCGGCGCATCTCGATGCCCGGCCGCTTCGCCAGCCGCTCCAGCGTCTCCGGGTACGTCTTGTAGAACTTCTCGTCCGCGAGCACCCGCACCTTCACGCCCCGGTCCGCCGCCGCCTCGATGGCTTGAATGACCTTCTCCAGCCGGCTGCCCGGCTCGTTGCTCACGTAGAACTGCGCCACGTCCAGCGTGCGCGTGGCCCCGTCCACCATCTCCGGCCACACCTGCCAGGCGTCGGGAATCTCCGCATGGTCCAGCGACGTCTCCACCGGGCTGCTCTCCACCAGCACCAGTCCGGGGAGCGCGGCCTCGGGGGAAGCGGCACGCATCGCCGGAGTCGGCGCGGCGCACGCGAGGGACAGCACGAGGGGAAGCAGCAGGGCGTTGAATCGCAGGGACATGGGCGCACCGTATACAAAAACCAAGGGCCCCCCGCGATCGCTCGCGGAGGGCCCCGGGTTCACACCGTGACTGGCGTGGAGACTAGTTGCGGAAGCGCAGCAGCAGCTCCGCCTGCATCGGGCGGTTGCGGAAGCGCGACAGGCCGTACGTGGTGGTGCCCGTCTGCCACCGGTCGTACAGCGAGGTGGTGTCCGTGTTGTTCAGCGCGTTGACCACCAGCAGCGTCAGCTCCAGCTTGTTCGCCATGTTGAACAGCCGGCCCACGTCGTAGCGCGCCTGCGCGTCGATGAGGAACTGGTCCGGGTTGCGCAGCTCGGAGATGGCCTGCGGGTCGTTGAAGTTCGGCGTCCCCGAGCGCAGGGTGTGGCCGGTGCCGCGCGGCGAGCGGTAGAACGTGCCGTCGGCGAGGCTCTGGTTCATCCACAGCGGGGTGCCCGTCAGGTAGCGGAAGCGCAGGCCGAAATCGAGGCCGAAGCTGGTCGCGTAGCCGAGCGCGCCCTTGACGGTGTGGCGGATGTCGTCCGGCGTCGGGCCCTCGTACAGGTACTTCATGCGCGGGTTCTGGCCGTAGCCGTCGAAGTACTCGCCCACCGTGCCGTTGTTGAAGCCCAGGGTGTAGCTGGCCAGCACGTCCCAGCCGCCGTACTTGCCCTGCAGCCACAGGTCCACGCCCTTGTAGTCACGCCAGGCGTCGTCCGGGTTGTGGATCTTCACGATGCTGTGGGTGTCACCATCCAGGCCGCGCAGGATGCGCGTACCGGTCAGGTCCCACACCCGGTTGACCTCCTCGTCGATCCACAGGTTGTTGTAGCGGCGGTACGTACCGTCCACGCCCAGCACCATGCCCTCGGCCACCTCGCGGTGCAGGCCCAGGCTGATCTCATCCACGCTCGGCGGCGTGTGACCCTTGTCGAAGAAGCGGCCCCGCGCGCCACCCGTGATGTTGCAGACGGCCGTGCTGCCGGCGTCCGGGGGGCACTCGTTGAAGGCGCCCGCCGTCGTGTTGAAGTCGGAGCGGACCTGGAGCATCTCCGGGTTGGCGTGCTGGGCGATGAAGACGTCGCCCATCTCGTTGGAGCGGCCGTAGTGCGCCTTGAGCAGCGTCTTGCGGTCGTTGGTGATGTCATACGTCGCCGACAGGCGCGGCCCGATGCCCACCAGGTTGGTGATGAAGGTGTCGCCGGCGTACATCCGGCCCACGTCCGCGCGCAGACCCGCCACCACCGTCAGCTGACGGTTGACGGTCCAGCGGTCCTGGAAGAAGGCGCCCAGCTGCGCCACCGAGGCGCTGGTGGTGAGGGGGCCCGGCTCACCCTGCAGGTTGTAGAAGGTGGTCCGGCGGTAGCAGTAGGAGAAGGTGGAGGGATCCTCGGGGTTGCACACGCCGCCGCGGTCGTCGTAGCGCAGGTTGCCAGAGGTGCCCACCTGCTGCTCGCCCATCAGGTAGCCCAGCTGCACGCCACCCTTCATCTGGTGCGCGCCCGCCTTGAAGAGCACGGTGGGGTCGAACTGGAAGCGCCACTTGTTCTCGGTGGAGTAGTTGCCGGAGAGGCCCGTCAGCGAGCCGGAGCTGCCCGTGGTGAAGAAGTTGTTGTTGCGGTCCGCGTGCGACGGCGCCTCCAGGTCGTCGTTCTGCGGGCCCATGTACGCCTTCTTGTAGGTGGCGCCGGTCTGCAGCTGGAAGAGGACGTTGTCGGTGAAGTTGTGGTCGTAGTTGGCGATGAAGAAGGCGCCACCGCGGTCGATGCGCGACTCGGCGTCCAGCGCCACCGTCGAGCTGCTGCGGTTGTTGGTGATGACGTTGTTGTCCACGTTGACGGCGAAGGACACGCGGTCCTTGTCCGTGGGCTGCCAGGTGAGCTTGAGCCGGCCCAGGCGCGTCTGGGTGTTCTTGGGGCGGTTCTCCTGCAAGCCGTTGATGGTCAGCGGCGTCTCCTGGTTGGAGATGTTCCACTGGCCGCTGGCGTAGAACCACAGCCGGTCCTTGATGATGGGGCCGCCCACGGCCACCAGCGGGGCGTAGAAGGACGTCTCCGCCTGGGGCGCGTCGTTCTGCAGGTAGTTGCCGGTGATGACGCTCTGGTCCGAGCCATACGTCGCCTTGGCGTTGCTGAAGGCCGGCGAGAGGATGAGCGAGACGTCGTAGGTGAACTTGTTGGAGCCGCTCTTGGTGACGACGTTCTCCACCATGCCCAGCGCGTTGTACTGGGCGTCCAGGCCGCCGGTGATGATCTCGAAGTTCTCCACCGCGTAGAAGTTCATGGGGGCGGTGATGGAGCCATCCGACACGTCGGTGGTGTCCATGCCGTCCACGTAGAACTTGCCGTAGCGCGACAGGCCGCCGCGGCTGCTCGGGGCGTTGCCGGGGCCCACGCCGGCCACCAGCTGCGGCATGGTCTGCACCTGGTTGAAGACGGGCGTGGCGGCCGCCTTCTCCGCCGTCATCACCGCGCCGGTCTGCGCCGAGTCGGGGTTGATGATGGGGTTGACCTTCTCGACGATCTCATAGGTGGCCACCGCGTTCGTCTCGGTGAGCACCTCGAGCTTCACGTCCACGGAGGTGTTCTGCCCCAGGCGGACGACGATGCCCTTCTTCTTGATGGGGGCGAAGCCCTCCACCTGGACCTCGAGGACATAGCCCTCGCCCGGGGGGACCTGGCCGAACTCGAAGCGGCCGTCCTCGCCGCTGGTGCGGGCGATGGGCTGCTGCAGCGCGGGGCCGCTGATGGTGAGGGGCACCTCGGCCAGCGGGGCACCGGTGGGGTCGTACACGTAGCCGGAGACGCGGCCGTAGTTCTCGCCGGCGGCGAGCGCGGTCATGGGCACGGCGAGCGCGAGCAGCGCCAGCAGCAGCGCCCGGCCGCGCAAGAGGATGGAAGTGTTCATGTGAGGAGTCTCGGGGGGAAGGGGCTTACTGAGCGCTGCTCACGATGAAGAGCACGCTGTTGTCGGTGGTGGCCTTGGTCATGTCGACGCTGCCCGCGACGCAGTCCGGGGACTGGTAGCAGAGGCTCGTGTAGGTGACGCCGGCGGCGGGGGTGAACTCGCGCAGGCGGACCACCGGGGACCAGTTGGCGTCGCCGGGCTTCGCCTGGAACACCAGCTTGGCGTTGGCGTCCGTCGGCTTCGCGCCGCTGGTGGTGGGCTTGAGCCACACGCCGTCCATCATCTTCACGGCCTGCACCGTCTTCGCGGCGTCACCCGTGCCCACCGTCACCTCTTCCGTCGGCACCGCGCCGCCGTCCAGGTAGACGAACTGCAGGCCGCTGAACCAGCCGGGCTGGGGCGCGAAGGTGGAGGTGTCGCTGAGGGACTTGAAGGTGGCCGTCACGTCGATGATGGCGCGCACGGCGAGGCTCTCACCCTCGGTGGCGCTGCCGCCGAACTTGCCCTCGGTCAGGGACGAGGCGTCCTTGATGGCGTTGCAGGTGTACTGGGACACGCCCGACCAGGTCTTCACCTTCACCAGCGGCAGCACCGGCGCGGTGCTGGTGGTGAGGGGGAGCGCGTCGAACAGGGTGTACTGCGCGTCCTCGCGGTACGAGTCCGTGCGCTCGTCGTACTCCTTGCCCGTCTTGCAGGACTCGGAGAACCCGTACGTGCTCGTCTTCGCCAGGGTGATGGGCATCACCAGCTTGGCGCCGTCCTTGGTGAGGGACTTGTCGCTGCTGGCCAGCACGCCGAGGTTGTAGAAGGGGAAGCTCGTCCCCTCGGCGGCGCCGGACATCGGCTGGTAGCACTTGGGGGCGCTGCTGCCAGTACCGCAGGTGGCGGGCTGGAACTTGGACTCGAGCCCGGTGCCGTCAATGACTCCCATGTAGGGGTCACTCAGCTCGGTCGAGCCACCACAAGACACGGCACTCAGCGCCATCGTCAGCGTCAGTGCCCACTTCTGCTTCGTCTGCACGAGAGCCTCGCGGGGAGATTGGGGGGTGGCTCACGGCTCGGACGTCATGAAGCGAACGCAGGCCGCTGCCGGGGCGGCCATGTATCAACACTTGGGACTGTTTTCCAAGCGGGGGGGTCCTTTTCACCTTGAGTTCACACCCTGACCCGGGGGGTAGGGGAGACAGCGGATGGCTCTGGTGCTATGAGAGGACGCCCCTCTCCGATCAAAGCCCATGTTCGCGCAGCAGACCGCTTCCAACGATTCCCACCTGTTCGGTCCTACCCTGTTTTCCGTGGTAGTCCACGTTGGGGTCATTGGGGCCCTGTTCTTCCTGGCCACGCCGAAGGAGAAGCCGGCGGAGGAGAAGGAGGTGGCGGTCTCGTTGATGAGGACGCTTCCGCCCCCGCCGCCGCCCCCGCCGCCCGGAGGCGTGCGCTCGGTGGTGCAGCGCAAGCCCACTCCCCGCAAGGAGATGGTGATCCGCCAGCCGGAGAAGATCGAGCCGATCAAGGTGGAGGAGAAGCCGAAGGAGCCGGAGCCCGAACCGGAGCCGGAGCCGGTGGCCGAGTCGGAGCCGGTGGCGGACGCGGCCCCGGCGGGAGTCGAGGGAGGCGTGGTGGGCGGAGTCGAGGGAGGCGTGGTGGGCGGGGTGGTGGGAGGCGTGGTGGGGGGCCAGCTGGGCGGGCAGCTCGGTGGGACGGGCGAGCCACCGAAGCCGAAGAACGTGCCGCCCTTCGTCATCCAGCGCGACGTGGTGCGTCAGACGCCGCCGCGACTGTCCGAGGTCTTCAAGCAGTCGCACCGCAACGCGGGGACGCTCAACGGCATGTACCGCATCTGCGTGTCCACGGACGGCAACGTGTACGAGGTGACGCCGGTGAAGTCCGTGCCGGGCGCGGACGAGGACATCATCGAGGGCATCAAGGACGGCTGGCAGTACAAACCGCAGAAGGTGCCGGTGTGCTTCCTCTACAACATCCCGATCACCATCTCGTGACGGGGCGGGGCGTCAGCGCCCTTTTCAGCGTCCTTTGATGTAGCGGCCGGACTGCTTGTCGAGCAGCTCCAGGCCCACCCTGGCCTCGCGGCACTCGGGCATGAGCTGGAGGGCGCGCTCGAAGCTCTCGCGGGCCCGATCGAAGAAGCGCGTGCTGAGGTACTGGTGGCCGCGGCACACCAGTTCCATGGCCTGGTGGCGGGGCGTGGGAGACAGCCTGGCGGCCTTGGCGAACAGGTCGAGCGCCTTGGCGTAGTCGAAGGCCTCCAGGGCGAGCATGCCCAGCTTGTAGAGCTGGAGCGCCACCGCGGCGGGCTGCACGCCGGAGGAGGGCCGGGGCGCGGCGGAAGGGGCCGGAGCCTGCGGAGCGACGGGCACGCCATGCACCGGGGTGAAGGCGGGGCGCGAGGCGACGGGCACGCCATGCACGGGCGTGAAGGCGGGGCCCGGGCGGGGCGCTGCCGGAGCGGGAGGGGGCGCGGAATGTGCCTCGGGAGGCGGCGTCACCGGAGTGGCCGGGGTGCGGGGCTTCGCGCGGGCCATCCGCTCGCCCCACTCGCGCCGCTTGTCCGGCAGGGAGAGCACCTCGAAGGCCTTCTTGGCGCTCAGGAAGAGCTCCAGCGCCTGGGCCTTCTCCTCCTGCGACTTCATCCGGAGCCGGTCCGGGTGGGACTGCGCGGCGATGCGCAGGAAGGCCTTGCGGATGGCGGCCAGGTCCTCGGTGCCTTGCAGCCCGAGCACCTCGAAGGGGTTCTTGTCGTGAGAGGGGTCCTGGGACATGGGAGCACCCTCCTCAGGGCGAGGTGGCGGTGGGCGGGCGCAGCGTCGCCTCGGCCTTGCGGCCGGTGGCGGGCTCGCGCGCGGTGACCTGGAGGATGCCATCCGCGTCGATGGTGAAGTCCACGGCCACGCGCACCGTGCCGGCCGGCGCCGCGGGCAGTCCGGCCAGTTGCAGCTCGCCGAGGTAGCGGTTGCCGTCCACGGTGGGCGACTCGCCCTGGTACACCTCCAGGTCCACGTGCGTCTGCTGGTCGAAGGTGGTGGCGAACACCTTCGTCTCGCGGGCGGGGATGGTGGTGTTGCGTGGGATGAGGACGCTGAAGCGGCCGCCCTCGGTGCGGATGCCCAGGCTGCGCGAGAGCACGTCCAGCAGCAGCACCTTGGGCAGCTCGGGCGAGGTGCCGGCGATGATGTCCGCCTCGAGCGCGGCGCCGACGGCCACGGCCTCGTCGGGGTTGACGGAGCGCTCGCCGGGCCGGCCCAGGAGCTTCTCCGCGCGGGCGCGCACCGCGGGCATGCGCGTCATGCCGCCCACCAGGACGACGCGGTGGATGTCCTCCACCCTCAGGCCCGCGTCCTGGAGGGCCTGCTCGCACGGGGCGCGCAGCCGCTCCAGCTCCCGCGACGACAGGTTCTCCAGCAGCGTGCGCGAGAAGGAGGGGATGGACAGGTGCAGGGGCCCCTCGGCGGCGGCGCCGAGGAAGGGCAGGTCGATGGCGGTCTGCTCCAGCTCGGAGAGGGCGCGCTTGGTGGACTCGGCGGCGTCCTTGAGGCGCCAGAGGGCCTCGGGGTTGCTGGCCAGGTCCACGCCGGTCTGCTTGAGGAAGATGCGGCGCAGGGCGTCCACGACGAGCTCGTCGACGTTGTCGCCGCCCAGGAAGTTGTCGCCGCAGGTGGCGAGCACCTGCACCACCTCGTCCTCCACGTGGAGCAGGGAGATGTCGAAGGTGCCGCCGCCCAGGTCGAACACGGCGATGTTCTCCGCGCGCGACTCGTCGAAGCGGCAGGCGAGCATGGCGGCGGTGGGCTCGTTGAGGAGCCGGTGCACGGTGAGGCCGGCGCGCTGGCCGGCGGCCTTCGTCTCCTGGCGCTGCACCTCGTCGAAGTAGGCGGGCACGGTGATGACGGCGCCCTCCACGCTCTGGCCCAGGTGGGCCTCGGCGCTCTCCTTGAGGTAGCGCAGCACGTGGCTGGAGACCTCGGAGGGGGTCATCACCTGGCCGTGCACGCGCACCGCGGCGTTGCCGGAGGGGTCCGCCACCAGTTCATAGGGCAGCAGCTTGCGGATCTGCTGCACGGCGGGGTCCGAGAAGCGCCGGCCGATGAGGCGCTTCACGCCGAAGACGGTATCGCGCGGGTGGAGCACGGCCTGGCGGCGCGCGGCGCTGCCCACCGTCACCTTGCCCGAGGCATCGAAGCCGACGACGGAGGGGGTGGTGCGCTCGCCCTCGCGGTTGGGCAGCACGCGCGCCTGGCCGGTGGCGGGGTCGGCCACGGCCATGCAGCTATTCGTCGTGCCCAGGTCGATTCCGAGAACGATTCCCATACCGCCAGCCCCTCGCGTACCTCAAGACGCCAGGAGCCCTACCTCCGTGAAGAGCAGCGCCACGCGGCGCAGGGCTACTTCATCCTCCGGACGCTTGAGTTCCGCAAGCGCGGCGGAGAGGGTATTTCCCGGCTTGTTGAGCAGTGACGAAGCGCGCAGTTCGGAGGCGGAAAGCGCCAGGTCGCTGGCCGCCACGGGGGCGTCCGGGTTGCGGTGCAGGGGCTTGTGGCGCAGGGCCTCCTGTTCGCGCACCAGCCGCTCCAGCGGGTAGTGCGTGCGCAGGCCCTCGTTGAGCAGGGCCAGTCCACCCAGCCGCTCCTCGGTGCCGTCGGTGATGGGGGTCTCGCCCTCGAAGAAGGCGTAGCGGCCGCCCGACCAGCCGAGCAGGCTGAGCGCCACGGTGCGCCGGTGCTCACGCGTCCACTCGGCCAGCTCGGAGGGAGAGAGGACGCGGGAGGCGAGCAGTGCGTCCATCAGCCGTCCGGAGAAGGGGCGCGTGTTCTCCACCGCCCGCTGCCACTGCTCCACCGTCAGCTTGCCCGTCTGGAGGAGGAAGGGGCCGAAGCGGTCCGTGGCGAGGCTCGAGCGCACGGCGATGATCTGCCCCGCCTTGAGGAAGAGCTCCTTGTGGGCGCGGTTCTGCTCGAAGTGGAGCCGGCCGGTGGCCCGGGCGAGCATCAGCCGGGCGAGGACGCGCAGCGGAGCCACCCGGCCCACGTTGCCGGCGTAGTGGGGTGGGCGGGCCTTGGCGAGCCGGGCCTCGAGGCGCTCCTGGGCCGAGGCGGCCACGGCGCTCAGCCCGGGGAAGGCGGAGGGCGGCAGGAAGGGCCCGCCGGACTGGGACACCTGGGCCTGGGGCGACAGCTTTCCGGAGGCGAAGAGCAGCCGCACGTCGTCCTCGCCCAGCCTGGCGAGGGACAGGCCGCCGCCCGGCTCGCGCACCGCGTAGGTGGGGGCGGTGGGCTGCGCGGGGGCGGCCTCCATCGCGAGCAGCGCCGGGGGGATGGGCGGCTGCACGGGTGGGGTGCGCACCTCCGGCTCGTAGTAGCTGGCCATCAGCGCGGCCAGGTCGCGCTGGGACACGCGCAGGCCGGCGGACAGGAGGAACTCGTCCAGGGCGTCGAGCACGTCGGCGGCCGTCTGGTAGCGCTCGTCCGGGTTGGCGAGCACGCACCGGTTGACCACCGCGCACAGCGGCTCCGGTAGGAAGGGGGCCGCGTCCTGGAGGCGCAGCGGCCGGGCCTTCAGCGTCACCGTCTGCTTGAGCACGTCCATCACCGGGCCCGGCTTGAAGGCGTGCCGCCGCGACAGCATCTCGTAGAGGGTGACGCCCAGGGCGAAGATGTCGCCGCGCCCGTCCGGCTTCTTCCGGGCGAGCTGCTCGGGGGGGATGTAGCCCGGCTTGCCGCGCACGTTGGTGGCGACGTCGCCGCTGTTGGAGCTGCCCACCAGCGCCACGCCGAAGTCCAGCAGCTTCACCTCTCCCTCGAAGGAGACGAGGATGTTGGTGGGGTTGACGTCGCGGTGCACCAGGTGGAGCGGCTCTCCCGCCGCCGAGCGCGCGCGGTGCGCGTAGTCCAGCCCCTTGAGCACCTCCATGGCGATGTAGCACGCCAGGTGCACGGGGATGCCCTGTCCCCGGGCCGCCACGCGCTTCATCAAGTCGTACAGGTCGCGGCCATGGATGAACTCCATGGCGATGAAGTACTCGCCGCGCTGCTCTCCGAAGTCGAAAATCTGGGCGATGTTCATGTGCTGGAGGAGCGCCGACAGCCGCGCCTCCTCGATGAACATCTGCACCGCGGACTCCTGCTGGGTGGCCTCCGGGAGCACGCGCTTGACGACGACCTGCTTGGCGAAGCCGCCCGCGCCGAGCGCCACGCCGCGGAAGATGTCCGCCATGCCGCCGCGGCCCAGGTGGCTGAGCAGCACGTAACGGCCGAAGCGGGCCGGCAGCGCCTGGTTCCCGGACGGCGTGCTCATTTCTTACCGGATCCTCCGGGAGGGCCCTGCTCGACGAGCATCTCGTTGAACATGTCCTCGCTGATGACGAGCGTGCCCGGGCGCTCCAGGGTGGGCCGGTGTGGACCGGGGATGGGCGCGGGCGTCAGGGCGGGGCCCGAGGGCATGATGCGCGCGCTCGCCTTGGGCATGAGGGCCGCCTTGGCCGCCATGGGGGAGAGCGCCGGCACCGGCGGCACCGTGGGCACGGGGGGCGGCAGCGAGGGACGGGGCGCCTCCAGCTCGTCGAGCGGCTCGAGCATGATCTCCATGCTCGGCACCCGGCGATCGGGCGCCAGGGGCTTGCTGGCCACGGGAGGCGGGGTGGCCGGAGCCGGCTCGCCCAGCGTCTCCAGCATGCTGTTGGCCAGCTGCATGGTGCTGTTGCCGAACATCGTGTCGGGCTTGGGCCGGGACGGCACCGGGGCCATGGGCGGCGGAGGCGGCACCCGGGCGGCGGCGAGGGGGGCCACGGGGGCGGGCGGCGCCGGGACGGGCTTGGGCGAGGTGGGCGAGGACGGGGCGGAGGCGGCCGTGTCCCCCGTGAGCAGGACGATCATCCTGCGCAGGTCCTCGATGGTCTGCTCCTTGGCGGTGAGCGTCTGGTCGCGGGTGGTGAGGTTCTTCTCGAGCTCGGCCACGCGGTGGGCGAGCCGATCACGCTCGGCGCGCAGCTTGGGCAGGACCTCGTTGTCGGCGCGCAGCCGCTGCAGCTCTTCTTGCTGGGCGGGGGAGACACCCGTGGGGCCGCCCGCGCCGCGCACCTGCTCGCGCAGGGTGTTGAGCTCCTGCAGCCACATCCGCTTCTCCTCGCGGGTGATGGCCTCCAGCTCTCGCCGCTCCTCGTCCCGCCGGACCAGGCCGCCCTGCATCTGCTCGCCCAGGCCGCCGAGCGACGAGATGAGCTCCTTGAGGCCCCGGCTGGCGCGCTCCAGCCGTTTGACCGTCTGGCCCTGCTCGTCGATGCGCTCGAGCAGCTTGGGCAGCAGGGGCTGCTGCGCCTCGCGCGGGCCCGTCTTGCGCAGCTCGTCCCGCTGCGTCTCCAGGCGGGCGAGCTCCTGGGTGGCCTGGCGCAGCAGGGGAAGCACCAGCTCGGCGATGCCCTCGGCCTGGCGCCCCAGCTCGACACAGCCCTGCCTCACCTCTTGGAGGTCCGCCGAGGAGTCCGCCGATGGCTCCGTGCTGGTTGCGTTCCTCATCGCGCTTGCTCCACTCCCTCCTCGAGGCGTGCCGTCGTCGAACCACGCGCGTTGGTGATGATACCCCACCGCCCCGTGCCGGGCTTCATGGGGTTGTAGGCTTGGCGAGTGCTCGCTGGGGCAGGGAGGGGAAGGGCTCGAACGACTCCAACGCGAGCTTCCCGAGGTCCACGTTCGCCTCCGGCAGCCGCTCGATGTCCTCGGCGAACCAGGGCATGTCGGGAGGGGTGGGGCTGGGGGCCACCGGCGCCTGGGCCTGCGCCGGGGGCGGCGGGGGCGCGCCCTCCTGGAGCGCCTCCGTCTCGATGTCCGATTGCGACAGCTCCACCGTGAAGGTGACCACGGGCCGCGCCTCGGCGCGCCGCGGGCCGGAGACTTCCACCATGGGACGGCGGCGGGGACGGGGCCCTCCCTCCCCCGCCTGGGGCTCGGGAGTGCGGGGCAGCCCCACGGGCTCCGCCGGACGCACGCTCACCTGCAGGGCGGCACCGCATCCCGTACAGCGGATGACCTGGGTGCCGGGGCCCGCCAGGGGCACCACCGTCCCACAACGTGGGCACTGGGGGCGCGCGGCCGGGGTGGAAGAGGGAGCCTCTGCGGTCATGGGCTCGTCGAGCTCCGAGCAACACGACTGGGGCATCCACGCGTGCTGGGCTCGGCGTTACACCAACGACGCATGATTCCGCAAGAGGACTTCCCGGTCAACGTGCGGACGGGGGTGGGGGAGGGCCCTGACGGGGGTGTAGGCGGGGGAGCATTGCACTCGGGGTGAAGCCGATAACGTTTGGACGCGGGCCCGAGGAGGTGGAGACTTCCGGTGTTCGCCCGCTTCACCTGTCCGCAGTCCGAGGTCTTCCCATGTCCTTCGCGCCGTTGCTGGCTCAGATTCCCATGTTCGAGCACCTCGCGCAGGAGGATCTGGACAACCTGTCGGGGCTGCTGCAGCAGCGGCGCTACAGCAAGGGCGAGGTCATCTTCCATCAGGGGGACGTGGGCACTGCGCTCTTCATCGTGCGGCGGGGCGAGGTGGCCATCCGCCTGAGCTCCTCGGAGGGCAAGGAAGTGATTCTCGCGCTGCTGGGCCGGGGGGACGCCTTCGGAGAGCTGGCGCTGCTGGACGGGGAGCCGCGCTCGACGGACGCGGTGGCGCGCGACGAGACGCACCTGCTGAGCCTGCACCAGGAGGACTTCCGGCGCTTCCTGGCCGAGCGCCCGCAGGTGGCCATGGGGCTGCTGGCGGTGCTCAGCCGGATGGTGCGGCGCGTCACGCAGCTGGTGCACGACTCGGCCTTCCTGGATGCGCGGGCGCGGCTGGCGCGGGTGCTGTTGGACCTGGCCCGGACGCAGGGCCAGCCCGCCTCCGAGGGCGGCATCCTCATCCCCAAGCTGACCCAGGCGGAGCTGGCCAACCTGTGTGGGGTGACGCGCGAGAGTGCCAACAAGTGGCTGCGCTTCTACTCGCGCGAGGGACTGCTCACGTACGAGAACGGGCAGATCACCCTGGTGGACCCCGAGCGGCTGCGCCGCGACGTGGACTGAAGGACCGCGGGAAGGGAGGAGCCCGCGCCCCCCGCGCGGTCTCGACTCCCGGGAAAAGATGGGCGGAGGCCGCGCCCCCCAGCGCGGCCCCCTGGCCCTCGAGACCCAATGACGATGCCCTGACGCGCCTTCCCGAGGCGGAGCGGGGCGGAGTCCCCCCGGCGAGGTAACGGCGGCCATCCCCCCTCAGGACATGGCGGCCTTCGGCGGCCTCGCACAGACATCACTCCGCTCGCACCTCGAGCGCGGCGTTCGGGTCCGGGGCATCGGGTCCCTGTTCCCGAAAGCAGTCATACCGCCGTGGGGGGTCCAAGGCTGTGAATCCACTCACTGCGGGGGTGTGAAGCCGTTCACAGACACCCGGGCCGGTTTCGTGCGGGGGTTCTGGAGCCAGGCTGGCCGCGAAGCTTCCGGGCGCCCGGGCGTGGGGCGGCGGGGATGCTCCGGGGGCGGGGGAACTACCATCTCCCGCGAGCGGGGGCATGGACGGGCTTTGGGGAGATTCCAGTGCTAGACATTTGCGCCGGAGTTCCGGGATGAAGCCAATCGAGATGACATTGCGCAGCCGGGTGCTGCTCTTCGCGGCGGTGGCGGTGGGGTGTGTGGCGCTGGTGGGAGGCGCCCTCTTCACGCTGGCGAGCCGGGGAGAGCGGGGCCTGGGGCAGCTGCTGGCCATCCAGGCGCAGACGGAAATCTACGGCCGGATGACGGACGACTCCTTCGGCTACCTGCACACGCTGCTCCACGCGAGTGAGACGGGAGGGGATACCCAGGACGTGCTCGAGGCGCAGGAGCGGCGCTTCGAGGCGGCGTTCACGCGGCTACGGGAGCGGGTGCGCGAGGAGCATGGGGACGAGTCCGCGGCGGCCGCGGAGCTCGAGTCCATCGAGCAGCTGCGGCGGGCGCTGCAGCGCTGGCTGAGGAACTCCGAGGAGCGGGTGCGGCTGGCGCCGGCGGCGACGGAGGCCGTGCTGCTGCATGAGGCGCTCCAGTCCTTCCGGGAGAACGTGACGCCGCACCTGGAGCGGGCCTGGGAGCAGGCGAGGGCGGACCTGGCGTTTCACGAGCGCAAGGGCCAACGGGAGCTCGGGCTCGGCCAGTGGGTGGGCGTGGCCGTGCCGCTGCTGGCCCTGGTGCTCGTGCTGTCGATGGCGTCCATCATCTACATGAACATGCGCCGCGCCCTGGGGACGCTGCTGGAGCGCGCGGAGCGCATGGGCGCGGGGGACCTGGACACCGAGCTGCCGGTGAAGGGCGAGCGTGACGAGTACGACCTGATGGCCCGGGCCATCAACCGCATGGCCACCCAGCTGCGGGCCGCGGCGCACGAGCGCGAGCGCTACAACGCCCTGCTGGAGCAGACCGTGCAGCAGCGCACCGCCGAGCTGGAGCAGGCCAATGCCCGGCTCACCGACAGCCTCCAGCAGCTCCAGGCCGCCCAGTCCCAGCTGCTCTTCGCCGACCGGCTCGCCACCGTGGGCCAGCTGGCGGCGGGCGTGGGCCATGAGCTCAACAACCCGCTCGCCTTCGTGCTCAGCAACCTCAACTACGCCCAGCAGGTGGTGACGGAGATGGAGGCGGCGCCCACCCCGGTGGAGCGCCGGGAGCTGCTGGAGTCGCTCGCCGATGCACGCGAGGGCGCCGAGCGCGTGCGCCTCATCGTCCGGGACTTGCGGATGCTGTCGCACCCGGATGACCGGGAGATGGGCCCGGTGGACCTGGTGAAGGTGGTGCGCAGCGCGGCGAAGATGGCGGCGCACGAGATTCGCGGCCGCGCGCGGCTGGTGCAGGCGGTGGACAACGTGCCTCCGGTGCATGGCAACAGCGCCCGCCTGTGCCAGGTGTTCCTCAACCTGCTCATCAACGCGGCGCACGCGATTGCCCCGGGCGCGGTGGAGCGCAATGAGATAGCGCTCTCCGCCCGGGTGGATGGCACCCAGCGCGTCACCGTGGAGGTGCGCGACACGGGCAGCGGCATTCCCCCGGACAGACTGGAGCGCATCTTCGAGCCGTTCTTCACCACCAAGCCCGCGGCGGAGGGCAGCGGGCTGGGGCTCTCGGTGTGCAAGAGCATCATCTCCGCGCACGGCGGGGACCTCTCCGTGGAGAGCGAGCCGGGCCAGGGCACCACCTTCCGCGTGAGCCTGCCGGTGTATGGCGGCGAGGCCCGCGCGTAGAGGGGGGCCCGGTTCACGCCGCCTTGCTCTGCTCGCGGGCGGTGGTGCGGGCGCGCAGGGTGCGGCGCCGGCCCTTGCGCAGTACCTCCAGACGCACTTCGGGCTCGGGGGCGAGTGCCAGCAGGCGCTGGACGTCGTCCACGCTGGTGACGGGCCGCTCGTCGATGCCCAGCAGCAGGTCGTCCGCCTCGAGGCCCGCGTCGTCCGCGGGCGAGCCCTCGCCCACCTTCATGACCCGCACCGCGCGCGGCTGGCCTGCCTCCTGGGCCCTCTGGGGCGGGAGCTTGATGGCGGTGGCCGCGATGCCGAGGAAGCGCCGCTCCACCTTGCCTCGCTGGATGAGCAGGCTGGCCACCCAGGCCGCCGTGGTGGCGCTCACCGCGAAGCCGATGCCCTGCGCGTACGGCAGCACCAGCGTGTTGAGTCCCACCACCTGCCCGTGCATGTTGAGCAGCGGCCCACCCGAGTTGCCCGGGTTGATGGCCGCGTCCGTCTGCAAGAGGCCCTCGAGAATCACCCCGTCGGGCAGCGGCAGCGTGCGGTTGATGGCGCTCACCACCCCCATCGACACCGACTGCTCCAGGCGGAAGGGGTTGCCGATGGCCATCACCAGCTGACCCACGCGCACGTCATGCGGATCCGCCAGCGGCAGCGTGGGGAACGTCGCGCCCCCCTCGGCCCGCACCACCGCCAGGTCCGTCGGCTGGTCCGCGCCCACCAGCTCGGCACGCACCTCGCTCCCATCGTGCAATTCGAGCGTGAGCCGGCCCCGGCTGCGCACCACGTGGCGGTTGGTGAGGACGTAGCCGTCCGGCGTGAGGAAGAGGCCCGTGCCATGGCCCCTCGGGTGCTGCACCGCCACCACCGCGGGCGCCGCCTTGGACACGAGTGATTCGAGCTCGTCGGAGAATTGCTGGAGTATCAAGACCGCCTCCCAATGGTGAGGGACACCTCGCGCACGTCACCGGCACGCAGCACCTTCGCCTGCACCTGCGTGCCCACCTTCTCGTCACCGAGGTAGCCGAGCAGCTCCTCGATGCTGTGCAGCGGCTGGCCTCCGAGGCTCACCAGCACGTCGCCCATCACCAGGCCCGCCTGGTCCGCGGGGCCTCCGGGCTCGACGGAGAGGAAGATGAGGCCTCCCTCGGTGCCCACGCGCTCCGCGAGGTGCTTCGGCAGCCGGACGGGGTGGGCTCCCACGCCGAGGTAGCCCCGGCGGATGCCTCCGTGCTTCAGGAGCGCCTGGGTGACGCGGCCCAACGTCTCCCCGGGGATGACGACCGCGGCGGTGCGCGACAGGGCCGCCGTGAGCAGGCCCAGGAAGCGGCCCTCCACATCCACGAGCGCCCCGCCGGAGAAGCCGGGAGGCAGGTCCGCGTCGGTCTCCAGGTAGCGGTCGATGCGGCCACCCGCGAAGGTGCGCCAGCCCTCGCCCAGCGCGCTGACGATGCCGAGCGTGGCACGTGCCGTCCGCCCGGGACGGCCAAGGGCGAGCACGAGGTGGCCCACCTTCAGGCCCTCGAGCGGCGCGGGAGCCAGGGGCGTGAGGCCGGAGAGGTCGGCCTTGAGGACGGCGACATCCGTGGAGGGATCTCTCCCGACGAGCTCGGCGGGGACGGTGCGGCCATCGGCGAGGCCCACCGTGATGGAGCCCTCGTGCTCGATGGCGTGGTGGGTGGTGACGATGTGGCCCTCCGCGCTCCAGACGATGCCCGTGGCACCATGGCGGCGGCGGGCCTCGACGCGGACGATGCCGGGCGCGAAGCGCTCGACGATGGAGGCGAGGGACTGGGACAGGGAGGCGAGGTCGGCGGACATGAGCATTTCCTTTCGCTGTGAAAGCTAAAGGGCACGCCCGCGCGGCACATCGGCGAGAGGGCTAGCTCCCGACCTACCCGAATGGGTAGGCACCCTCTCCCTTTGGGAGAGAGCAGGGGTGAGGGTCAGAGCGTCACGAGCCCCATGCGCGCGGCCCGGACGACGGCCTCGGTGCGCCGCTGCACGCCGAGCTTGGCGAGCACCGCGTTCACATGGAACTTCGCGGTGTGCTCGCTGATGTCGAGCCGCTCGGCGATGGCCTTGTTGGAGAGCCCCTCGGCGAGCAGCGCGAGCACTTCCCGCTCCCGGGGCGTGAGCCCCTCGGGCGCGGCGGTGGAGGCGGAGGTGCGCGGAGCCGCTCGCAGCGAGGACAGGGCCGGGTCGAACACGGAGAGCCCCCGAGCCACGGCCCGGAGCGCGGCGAGCAGCGGCGCGGGAGCCACGTCCCGGAAGAGCAACCCCCGGGCGCCCGCGGAGAGCGCCCCCTCGCCAGCGGACTCATCGGGGACGAGCGCGAGCACGGGCGCGCCAAGCTCGGGGGCCTCCATCCGTCCCCCCGCGTCGGCGGGGTGCAGGCCCACGTCCCACAACACGACATCCGGAGCGGCCTCGGCACGCGAGGACTCCAGCTCCGCCAGGGTGCCGGAGGTGATGACGACAATGTCTCCCGCCTGCTCGGACAGGGCGCGGGAGAGCGCACCCCGGGCGAGCGGGTCCTCGGCGACCAGGGCGAGACGGACGGGTGAGGCGTCGGAGTCCAGCACAGTGCCCATGCCTAACGGGCTCCCGCGCGCTTCGCCTCGCGTTGCATCAGACGTCGGGCATCCCACACCGCCACCCCCAGCATCCCCAGGGCGACGAGGTCCGTCGGGTCCACGGCGTTGCTCGCCGGACGCGGCAGCAGGGCGGACCACAGCGCCTCGTACAGCGCGTCGGCCCGGTGGGACGTCTTGATGGCGATGAAGAGGAGGCCGAAGCCCAGCGCCGCCCACGCCACCCTTTGCACCACCGTCCGGGCCTCGGAGGTGGGCCTCGCGAGCGTCCACAGCTCGGCGGCGAGCAGCGGCGCGAAGTAGAGGCCCGCGACGTCGGACAGCTTCCCGGTGAGCCAGCCCGGCAGCAGCCCCGCGCCCTTGAGGACATGGTCGTTGAGCGCCACCAGCAGCATGGCGGCCACCGGCAGCGCGCGGGTGAAGAGCGCGGGGCGCGCGGCCGCGCTCTCAGTCACCGCCGCCATCCGGTGGGCCTCCTTGCGGCGGGCTCTCGGGCGAAGGGTACACACTCCGGGCACCGGCCTCGACGTGGCAGTCACACCGGTACTGCATGACGCCCACGCCGAAGCCGAGCTCCACGTCCACCGGCCCATCCGGTGCGTACAGCGTGAGGAAGGCCGTCCCGGGCTCGGGCAGCAGGGACGGCTGGGCCCGCTCCCTGTCGTCGAACAGCTGCTCCTGCGGGGCGTAGAGCACGAAGGCGACCGTGCCGAGCGCTCCCACTTGCTCTCCCACGACATACGAGGCGCTGGGGGCGAGCGTGGAGAGCGCCTCGGCCGGTGGCGCGGTGGGGGAGAGGATGCCCACCAGCCGGCCGGCGCGCGACCAGGTCCGCACGTACGTGTTGGACGCGAAGCGCTTGCCCGGCGCGCCCTGCACGAAGATCTCCAGCAGCTCGGCGCCTCCGCCAGGCAGCTGGACCGGGTGGGTGATGAAGGTGGAGGGATAGGGCCGTGCGATCGAGGTGGCCAGCATCACCGCGCAGCCCATGGCCAGCAGCAGCAGTCGAGCAAGAGGACGCATGCGGAGCAACGTTACCGTGTGCCTCAGTCGCCGTCCTGGCAGGCGACGATTCCCACCCGGTCGCCTCCGCTTCTGCTGTTGGCGCTGTCCGTTTGCCTCTAGAGTCCGCCGCCGGTACGCATGAAGATGGCCATCCCCCAGTTCGGCAAGCGGGTCCCGGGCAAGGTCTATATCGACCGGCCCGGCGCCTATGCCGTGATCGTCAATGAGCGCGGGGAGGTGGCGCTGATTCGTGTTCCCCAGGGTTATTTCCTCCCTGGCGGCGGAATCGATCCCCACGAGGATGCCCTCGCCGCATTGGCCCGCGAGGTGCGCGAGGAGACGGGGCACGAGGTGCAGGTGCTGCGGGAGCTCGGATGGGCCTCACAGCTCCTCGTGGTCCGTCACGAGGAGCTCCACCTCAACAAGGTGGGCCGGTTCTTCGCCGCCCGGCTGGGACCGAAGACACAGGCCCCGGAGGAGTCGGATCACTCGCTCGAGTGGCTCCCGATGGCCGAGGCCAAGAAGCGGCTCCGGCACGAGTACCAGGTGTGGGCGCTCGAGCAGTTCGAGTCCTCCGCTGGCACGTGAGGCCCGCGGGCAGGCGTGCCCCGGCCGCTGAGCGAGCAGGCATCAGCGGCGGGGAGGTCCGTGCGCCGGGTTGATCGCCGCCCGGGTCGGGCCCAGCTTCCCTTCATGAAGCTGCCCGTCATGCCTCCCGTGTCGCCCATGCTCGCCAAGCTGGTGCGAGAGCTACCGGGGGAAGGCGAGGTGCTCTACGAGCCCAAATGGGACGGCTTCCGCGCCATCGTCTACCGCGACGGAGACGAGGTCATCCTCGGCAGCCGCAACGAGCGGCCGATGACGCGCTACTTCCCCGAGCTCATCGAGTCGATCCGCACGCATCTGCCGCGCCGCTGCGTCGTCGACGGTGAAATCATCATCGTGGGCGAGGACGGCGGGCTCGATTTCGACGCGCTCTTGCAGCGCATCCACCCGGCGGCTTCACGCATCCGGAAGCTCGCGGTGGAGACGCCCGCCTCGCTCGTGGCTTTCGATCTGCTCGCGCTCGACAAGCGCGACTTGCGGCCCCGGCCCTTCCACGAGCGCAGGACGTTGCTCCAGAAGGCACTCGCGGGGGTCCGTGCGCCGATCCACCTCACGCCCGCCACGCGCAGCCGCGAGGTGGCCGAGGCCTGGTTCCGCCGCTTCGAGGGGGCCGGGCTCGATGGGGTCGTCGTCAAGCCGCTCGACCTGCCGTACCTCGAAGGCAAGCGCGAGATGTACAAGGTGAAGCACGAGCGCACCGCGGACTGCGTCGTCGGGGGCTTTCGCTGGCACAAGGACGGCCAGGGCATCGGCTCGTTGGTGCTCGGCCTCTACGATGAGCAAGGCACGCTGCAACACGCGGGCGTCGCCACGGGGTTCACCGCGAAGCAACGGGGGGAGCTCGCGAAGAAGCTCGAACCATACCGGAAGCGGGCGATGGAGACGCACCCCTGGCGCGAGTGGGCGGAGGTGGAGGACGACGCGGTGCGGATGCCGGGGGCCCCGAGCCGCTGGAGCGCGCAGCGTGACCTGAGTTGGGAGCCCGTGCGCCCGGAGCTCGTCGTCGAGGTGGCGTACGACCACCTGCAGGGCATGCGCTTTCGTCACGCCACGCACTTCCGGCGGTGGCGCCCGGACCGGACGCCGCGCTCGTGCACCTACGCGCAATTGGAGCGCTCGGTCCCGGCCGAGCTCGCCGAGGTCTTCTCCTCCGGGCTCGAGGACGCCACGGCCCATTGAGTTTCCGGCCCTGGCGCCCGGTCCGGCTCAACGGCTTCCGCCGCGACGTGGCTGCCGCTTCGCACGTGCCGCGAGCGCCGGTTTCGCGCGGAGAGCGCCCTCCCGGGGCGGTGCCCGGAGCGGTTCGTCCTGCTGCTTGTCGAAGTGCGGCGGGAAGGGGGCTTCACCGAGCCCCGCGGCCTTCTGCTGCTCGAAGAGCTCGAGAAGGCTGTCGAGCGCGAAGGCACGCGCATCCATTTCTTCCCAGACGTCACCGAGCTTCTTGTAGCGCCGGGGCACCGTGGCGAGCGTGAGCTCCTCGGGCTCCACGTCCGCGACCTCGTCCCAGCGCAGCGGGCAGGACACGCGCGCTTCGGGGTTGGCCCGCACGGAATAGACGGACGCGATGGTCCTGTCCTTCGCATTCTGGTTGAAGTCCACGAACACCCGCCGGCCGCGCTCCTTCTTCCACCAGGCGCTCGTCGCCTTGCGCGGCATGCGCCGCTCCACCTCCCGCGCGAGCGCGAGCGCCGCGTGGCGGACCTGGGGGAAGTCCCAGTGCGGTGCGAGCCGGACATAGACGTGCATGCCTCGCGACCCGGACGTCTTCGGGTAGCCCACGAGCCCGTGCTCCTCGAGCACCTCGCGCACGCATAGGGCGACCTCTCGCACGCTGGAAAAGCGCACGCCCGGCTGCGGGTCGAGGTCGATGCGGAGCTCGTCCGGATGCGAGAGGTCGCTCCGCCGTACCGGATGCGGGTTGAAGTCCAGACAGCCGAGGTTCACCGCCCAGACGACGTGCGCCAGGTCCACCGGGCACAGCTCGTCCGCGCTCCGGCCGCTGGGAAACGTTACCTCGGCGGTTTGGAGCCACTCGGGCGCGCCGGCCGGAACCCGCTTCTGGAAGAAGAAGGCGCCTTCGGCACCGTCCGGGTAGCGCTTGAGGGCACACGGGCGCTCGCGCACGCCGCGAAGCACGCCTTCACCGACGGCCAGGTAGTACTCGATGAGGTCGAGCTTCGTCTCGCCGCGCGCGGAGAAGAAGACCTTCTCCGGCCGGCTGATGCGCACGTGACGACCCGCGACTTCCAGGTGAGTGAACGTGTCGGACATGTCCACAAGTTAGACTCCCACCCGGACGGGTGACCGGAGTGAGCGGGGAGCGTCCGGCGGCTCGGCGGCTGAGCGGCACCGGGAGCGCGAGCCCCACCCGCCAGCGCCGTGGCCGGTGAGGGCGTGGCTGGGTCCCCCTTCGCATCGCGCAGACGCCCCCCTGGGCCTGCCCCGCGGCGTCGGATTTCCACTCCGGGAAAAAAGTTTCCAGGATGACGCAATGCGGCTTTACCCCGGTTTCTCGGTTTCTTATAAAGTGCGAGTTGTTCGCGGTTTTCGTGAACATCGCGCTCATCGGGAGAAACCATGCGCCTTCGCAATGCAGTCATTGGACTTGTGACGTTCTCGAGTGTGGCCAGCGCCGCACCCACTTCGAGTGACGAGCTCGCGGAGACGCGTGCGCAGGTGTACCGCTCGGAGCGCGCCCTGACGGCGCCTTCGCGCTCCGGTGCGAGCGCGATCGCGGCCGGCTTCCTGCGCTCGCGGGGAGCCTCCGAGGCGACCGTCGGCTCGCTCCGGTCGACCGAGGCGCGCCAGGGTGACATCACCCACGTGCGCTTGGAGCAGTACGTGGGCGGCCTGCGCGTCCACGGCGCCTATGCCAAGGCGGCGGTGAACGCCAATGGCGAGCTGATCCACTTCATCGACGGCACGGCGGCCGCGGGCCCGGTGGTCTCGGCGCGCGTGTCCGAGTCCGACGCGGTGGGCCTGGCGCTGCGCAACCTCTACCCCGAGCTGCGCGACACGCAGCCGGCGGAGCAGTCGCGCGAGGGCAACACCGTCTCCTTCGCGGGTGGCGCCTTCTTCCACCGCGGCCCGACGGCCGAGCGCGTGGTCTACGTGGCCGCCAACGGCACGCTGCGCACGGGCTTCCTGGTGGAGACCTGGACGGCGAAGACGAACCAGCTCAACCACACGCTGGTCAGCGGCGAGGGCCGGGTCCTCTCCGTCGAGTCGCGCACCAACAACGACCGGTACAACGTCTTCACGAACGATCCGCTGAAGACCCCGCAGGCCATCGTGACCGGCCCGGGCGCGGGCAACACCCAGTCGCCGCTCGGCTGGCTCAATACCTCGGGTCTCACCACGCGGCTGATCTCCGGCAACAACGTCCGCGCCTACCTGGACACGGACGCGAACAACGCCCCGGACACGGGCGGCACCTCGGTGACGAACGGGGACTTCCTCGCCATCGGGGACCTGACGCAGGCGCCCACCACCAACGCCAACCGCGACATGTCCGTGCAGAACCTGTTCTACTTGAACAACTACATCCACGACGCGCTCTACCGCTACGGCTTCAACGAGGTGGCGCCGAACTTCCAGGAGAACAACTTCGGCAAGGGCGGCCTGGGGAGCGACTCGGTGGACGCCGAGGCGCAGGACGGCAGCGGAACCGACAACGCGAACTTCTCGACGCCGGCCGACGGCTCGAACCCGCGCATGCAGATGTACCTGTGGACGGGCGTGGGCACCCACCAGGTCAACGTGCAGCTGCCGACGTCCATCGCCGGCAACTTCGTGGCACAGGGCGACGGCGAGTTTGGCCCCACGCTCACCACCACCGGCCTCACCGGTGACATCGTGCTCGTCAATGACGGCGTGGGCACCACCAGCGACGGCTGCGAGGCCATGCCGGCGGGCTCGCTCACCGGGAAGATCGCGCTGATCGACCGCGGCATCTGCGGGTTCTCGGTGAAGGTGAAGAACGCGCAGCTGGCGGGAGCCAAGGGCGCGATCGTCGCCAACAACCAGGGCGATGGCGTGATGACGATGGGTGGCGCGGACACCACCATCACCATCCCGTCCGTGTTCGTCGGGCAGACGACGGGCGCGACGCTGCGCTCGGTCACCGGCGTGTACGGCACCATCCGCAAGTCGGCGGTGGCGCCGCTGCAGCGTGACTGCGCGCTGGACTCCGACGTCGTCTTCCACGAGTACGGGCACGGCCTGACGTGGCGCATGATCGGCTCGATGAGCGGCACGATGTCCGGTGCCATCGGCGAGGGCATGAGCGACGTGCTGGCGGTGATCATCAACAACGACGATCGCGTCGGTGAGTACTCCGGCTCGAGCGAGCGGGGAATCCGCAGCGCGCCGTACACCAACTTCCCGCGCACCTACGCCAGCGTGACGGGCTCCGAGGTCCACACCGATGGCGAGGTGTACGGCGCGATCGGCTGGCAGCTCTGGCTCAACGCCCAGGCCGCGGGCGTGTCCAAGGACACGCTGCTGACCTACCTGGTGGACGGCATGAACTACACGCCGGCCGCGCCGAACTTCGAGCAGATGCGCGATGGCATCCTGCAGTCGGTGGCCAACGCCGGCAACGTGCACCGCTGCCTGGTGTGGGACGCGTTCGCGAAGTACGGTGTCGGTGTCGGCGCGAAGGCGACCATGGTTCGCTCGAAGGGCGGGACGGTGCCGTCGGTCACCGAGTCCTTCGTGAAGCCGTCGGATTGCCCGTAAGGCCCGGCATCCTTCGTTGAAGACCCAGGCGGGTGCTCGGAGACGGGCACCCGCCTTTTTTTCAGCTCCCTGCTCCGGCACGGCACGGCGTGTGACGTCCCGGCTGCCTCCGCGTATGGGTTGGATTCACTCCTGGAGTGGGATACAGGAGGGGCGAACCATGAGCACTTGTTCGCGAAGCTGTGCGCTGACGTTGTGGGTGATGGCCTGGGTGCTGCCGGGTTGCCAGCCACGAGATCCCTCGGGCCCGCCGGACGCGGGGCCGTCCGAGCCCGCGTGCGCCACGCCCACGGGCGCGCCCATCGAGCACCAGGGCACCGTCTCCGTTGCCGAGACGTGGTCCGCCGCCAGCCCGCATGTCGTCGTCGGGGACCTGCTGGTGCGCGCGGTGGTGACGGTGGAGCCCTGCACCGTGGTGCGCATGGGCCCGGCACGTTCCATCGGGCTGGACAGCGGTGGCTCGCTCGTGGCCGCGGGCACGCAGGAGCGTCCGGTGCGCTTCGAGCCCCGGGATGCGAGCCAACCCTGGGGCCAGTTCCGCATCTACACCGGAGGCTCCGCGCGGCTGACGTGGACGGTGCTGTCGGGCGGTGGAAACCCCTCGTCCGCCGAGGCCACCGTGCGCGTGAGCGCGGGCGCGGAGCTCCCCGGCCCGAGGCCGCTCTTCGTGGACCATGTCACCATCGAGGGCTCGCGAGGGCCGGGCGTGGTGCTCAATGGCACGAGCGGCTTCGCCGAGGGCTCCACGGCGTTGGTCATTCGCGACTCGGGGAGTGCCACACGCCCGGAGCCGCTGGCCATCAATCCCAACGCCCTGGGCACGTTGCCCTCCGGTACCTATACAGGCAATCGCTCGGACACCGTCTTCGTCAGCCCCAATGTGGCGTCCTCCAGCGTCACCTACGTGGGCGTGGATGCCACGGTGAGAGCGCTGGGCGTGCCCTACGTCCTGGACGGGCTGCAGGTGGGCAGCTCCAGCGCCCGGGCCACCGTCACCGTGGAACCGGGCGTCGAGCTGCGCTTCCAGTCCGCGACGACGCTCCGCGTGTATGACGCTCGCAGCGCGCTCATCGCCGCGGGCACGGCCTCGCGTCCCGTCGTCTTCACCTCCGCCCAGGCCACGCCGGCCGCGGGGGACTGGGCGGGCATCCGCTTCGACGGGCTGAGCCCGGACAGCCGGCTGGAGTCCGTCTGGGTCCGCTATGCCGGCGGCGCCTGCCAGTGCTCGGGCTACGGCTGCAACTACTTGCCCGGCTCGTTCGACGTCAGCTCGGCCATCCTCGTCTTCCAACAACCGGCCGCGCCCTTCATCGCCAACTCGCGCATCGAGGACAGCGCGGGGCACGGCATCCTGCGGGGATGGAACGGCTCCGACGGGGTGGGCTTCCTGGCGACGAACAGCTTCGCCCGGGTGTCTGGCTGCACGCAGACGACGCCTCGGGACGTCGACGGGCGCTGCCCCGCCAGTCCTCCCTGTCCCCGGAGTCCTTGAACCCCTGGAGCGCCCTCACCCCACCGCCACGGGGACGCGGCGGCGCCCGAAGTCTCCCGGCTTCGCGTCGAAGTGGCCTGGAATCCTCGCGCCGCAGTCCGGGCACTGGCCCTCCTCCGTCAGCCGGTACGAGAGGAGGGAGTGCCAGTCCCGCACGATGAGCTCCCCGCCACAGTCCGGGCACAGCGTCGTCTCGCCCGCCGGGTCGTGCGTGTTCCCCGTGTACACGTACCGCAGCCCCGCCTTGCGTGCGATCTCCCTCGCCCGTCTCAGCGTCTCCGGGGGCGTGGGTGGGAGGTCGCGCAGCTTGTAGTCCGGGTGGAACGCCGTGAAGAACAACGGCACGTCCGGGCCCAGGTGCTTCAGCAGCCACTCGCTCATCGCCCCCACTTCCGCGTCCGAGTCGTTCTTCCCCGGAATCAGCAGCGTGGTGATCTCCAGCCACACCTTCGTCTCGTGCCGCAGGTACTCGAGCGTCTCCAGCACCGGCTTGAGGTGCGCGGCCGTGAGCTGGAAGTAGAAGTCCTCGGTGAACGCCTTCAGGTCCACGTTCGCCGCGTCCATCTTCGCGTAGAAGTCGCGGCGCGGCTCGGCGTGCATGTACCCCGCCGTCACCGCCACCGTCTGGATGCCTCGCGCATGGCACGCGTCCGCCACGTCCATGGCGTACTCGGCGAAGATGACGGGGTCGTTGTACGTGAAGGCCACGCTCCGGCAGCCGTGCGCCTCCGCCGCCCGGGCGATTCCCTCGGGGCTCGCCTCGTCGGTGAGCCGGTCCATCTCCCGCGACTTGGAGATGTCCCAGTTCTGGCAGAAGCGGCACGCCAGGTTGCACCCCGCGGTCCCGAACGACAGCACGCTGCTGCCCGGGTGGAAGTGCGCCAGCGGCTTCTTCTCGATGGGGTCCACGCAGAACCCCGACGAGCGCCCATACGTCGCCAGCGTCATCCGGTCGCCCGTGCGTTGGCGCACGAAACACATGCCCCGCTGGCCCTCGTGCAGCTTGCAGTCGCGCGGGCACAAGTCGCACTGGATGCGCCCGTCCTCCAGCTCATGCCACCAGCGCGCGGGATATTCGCTCTCTCGCATGTCTCCCTCCCTGGGGGGCGGGGCTTCCCGCCTCTCCACAGCACATGGGGAAACACACGGGAGAGCGTGCAACCGTCCCGCTCGGGGCGCCACGCGCTCCAGGCCGGGCCGCCGGGCGGACAGGTGTCCATCCCGGCTGCCCTCACTCCGGACGCGCCGCGAACCCTACGGATGCATCGTCGTCTGCTCCCAGAGGCGGTTGCGCAGCGCCGACTCGATGAAGGCCAGGTGCCGCTGCTCGTCCGAGAAGTTGCGCTCGATGATGGCGCGCGTCTCATCACTCCATTCCTCGTCCAGCGCCATGCGGTAGGTGCGGTTGGTGAGCAGCTCGTTGCCCCGCATCGCCTGGAGCGCGGCCTCGTTGCCCATCATCGACGTCACAGCCGTGAAGCCCTTGAGGATGAAACCCTTGGCATCCGGCTTCGTCCGCGGCGTGCCGCCCAGGGACACCACCGCCTGGGTCAGGTCCTGGATGTGGCGCTCATGGTCCGCCTGGAAGCCCCGCAGGCTCATGCGCAGCGACTCCACGTCGATGCGGTTGATGGCCGCCTCGTACGCCCCCACCGCGTCGTAATCGAGCGCAATGAGGTCATTGAGCCGCTCGATCATCCTGTTCAGATCCATCGCCGCCATGCCGTCCTCCTCCTGTGTGACGCGGGAACTCCCACGCCGCGCAAACCTGGGGCGGCGGCCGAGGCGCCTCAAGGGGCCCTGGAGGACAATTCCCTACTTCCCGGAAGTGCATTTGCCCGGCGAGCAGGGAGGCGCTTCCGCCACCGCCTCGAAGCGCACTCCCGGTAAATGTGCTGATCGGGTGGAAACTTCCTGACGGAAGTCGCGATAATCGTAAATCATGAGAATCCAACGCCCGGGTATTCCTCCCACCCGGACCCAGGCTCCCCAGACGGAGCCCACGGTCGCCCAGAAGAACACGGTCCGCTCGCCGGCCACCGCCTCGCCCGCGGCCCCGGCGCGTTCCGCCGACGCCTTCGAGACCACCACCCGCGCCACCGCTCGGGCCCTCACCCCCGGCCGCAGCAACGCCGCGCGCAACCTCCCCGCCGAGATTCCCACCGGCACCCGGGACTATTACAAGAAGCGCTACGACGACTTCGTCCGCCGCAACCCCGGCATGAAGCCGCCCGACTACTACCTGGAGTACGGCCAGAAGTACTGCGACCGCTTCTCCAAGCTCGGGCCCAAGGACCTGACCCCCCAGGGCCTCGAGTGGCGCGACCGCTGCCTCAAGTCCCTCCAGGAGGCCATCGAGACCAAGCGCATGGAGGACCCGGTCGGCTTCGCCCAGCTCGAGCGCGACCCCGAGGCCTTCAAGAAGTTCGCCTACGACTCGCACCCGGACGCCTACGTGCAGTCCGGCCTCTACGATCTGCCCGCCCAGGACATGCTGAAGATCGGCACCACGCCGGACCTCAAGGACCTGTTCACCAAGGATGGCGTCCGTCAGATCTTCGTCGCGCTGGGCAAGATGCGCCCCGGAGACGTGGCGGACGTGGCCAAGGAGACCGTGAAGGAGGCGTGGAAGGACGCCAAGAGCACGTTCACCGACCTCATCAAGCTGCCCAAACTTCCCTGGTAGCGCGAGGGCTGGCATCTTCCGCACCCTGATTCGAGCTTCCGAGGTTGACGCGTGCCGGAGAAAGACTGGGAGAGGCTGGGAGAGCTGTCCGAGGGACTGAAGGTCGGAGCGGTGGCCACGAGCCGAGAGGGCTTCGGGCTCATCGGCGCCGTGGCGGAGCCGCCCGGCATCAGCCTGCTGGAGCGGATGAAGGCCCGCCGCGCCCAGATTCATCGCGCCGCCGCCGGTTCCGTGACGAAGACCTGGGAGGGTCCCGGCTGGATTCAGGCCCTGGACTGCCACGGGACGCTGGGCGTCGCCATCGGCGGCTCGCTCAAGCCCTCGGGCTCGGGCTCGGACTACCACCTGCTGGTGTCCACCGACGGTGGCCAGCAGTGGCAGGGGCGCGGGCTGGTGGGCGCGCCGAGCCTCGGCCAGGTGCTGGCCGTCAGCGAGCAGGAGCTCTGGGTGCTCGGCGCCTTCTTCCTGGGGCGCACCATGGATGGTGGTGCCTCGTGGATGGAGCTGGAACTGGAGGGCGAGCGCAACCCGCACACCGAGCGGCTGCGGCGCGTGGAGGGCGGAGTGGCCCTGCTGGGCAAGACGCTCTCCGTGAGCACGGATGGGGGCGCCACGTGGAGCCACCTGAACGTGGGCGCCTCGCGCGTGGTGGATGTGGATGGGGCCTTCGTGGCCGCGGTGGTGGAGGGCCAGGCCCGCGTGGGCGAGCGCCAGGGCTCCGAGGTGCGCTGGCTGGAGCCGCTGCCCCAGGGCCGTGAGCCGCTGCGCCTCGTGGCCACCGAGGGCGTGCTGCGCCTGCTCACCCGTGGCGTGGACCCTTCCAAGGGCGCGGATCCAGCGCTCCATGTGAGCGAGGACGGCGGGCGCACGTGGGCGAGCTACTCGCTGCCGCTCGGGCCCCAGCTGGACATCGCCGGCCGCGAGTGGGGCCTCGGCGTGGACATGCGGGGCGGCATCTACGGCCGCGTGGGCTGAGCGGGTCTCCCGGACGGGCGGACCCTCCCTCCCGCCCCTCTCCCCGTGCGAGGAGAGGGGGCTGGAGGTGGGAGGGACGCGTGGGGACTAGAGCGGCACCTGCTTGCGCTCCGGGTGGGTGATGTAGCCGGTGCCCGCGGCCACCAGCTTCGCCATCAGCCGGTCCATGCCGTTGGAGCGCGAGAAGGCCATCTCGTTCTTCGTCACGCCCACCAGCGTGAGCAGCTGCACCTTCCCCGACTCCAGCTGGAAGTGCGAGGGGCGCGAGGGATCGGTCACGAAGACGAAGCCGTTGAGCTCGGACTCACCGCCCGTCAGCGTGCCCTCCACCGGGTAGCGGTGCCCCACCGCGAAGGCCCGCATGCACACCAGGTTGTAGGCCATCATGTCCAGTAGCCGCAGCACCGGCCACTTCGCCTCCTCGGTGGTGTGGATGACCATCTCGTACCCGACGCCGCTGGGGGCGTTGGCGTCGACTTCCTCTCCCGGGGCCAGCGTGATGGGGTTGGACAGGCCGCTCGTCACGTACGTCCAGTAGGGGTACTCGGGACTCGGCGGCGCCACGCGCACGCCCATGCCCCCCCAGTTGGGATCCAGCTCCTTCACCTCGGCCAGCTCGCTCTCGAGCCAGGCCTCCAACGCACCAGTCTGCTCCAGCGTGTAGACCTCTTCGCTGATGGTCCCGAAGAGCTTCGGGTACTCCACCTCGTCTCGATCCGCCCAGCAGTCCTCATACCACTGGCAGAAGGCCTCATCCGTCTCAGGCGCTTTCATAGCGAGGAGGACTCTAACGGGTTGTTCCCTCGCGATTCACATTTCCTTCGTGGGGAACTGTTCGGTCCCATGGTGGGTAACCTCCTTCCCACCCCGTGGCGCACCGCTTCCCAGCCCAGGGCAGGCAGGCAAGCACCCCTGTCGCACGCTGTACCCACGAGGCGACCGCCGGTGGACGAAGTGGGTGCTTGGGCGCCCGGTATGGGTCGTGAAGGGGAATGGGAGGACGAGCAGCCAGGGCGCTCGGGTCCACACCTGGAGGAGCGACATGCAGAGGGGATGGAAGGCCGCGGCCATGGCCGTGGTGCTGGGAGGGGCGGGGGCGGCGGGTGCTCACGAGTTCACCTGTGAGAAGCGCGTCCAGGTGAAGGGCGAGGGGCAGGGCGCTCCGCAGGGCGAGGCGCCCCGGGTGACGAAGTTCCCGGCCACGCTGCGCTTCCACTACACGCTGAAGAACGTCCACCCGAAGGGCGAGTCGGTGGCGAACCTCGTGGAGGACCCGCTGCTGGCGCGCTACGGCTTCGGCTCCCCGTTCCCCACGCCGATGGCGGTGGGGGTGGGGGAGTCGCGCAGCGCCACCTTCGAGCTGAAGCTGGACACGCCCGAGGCCTGCCATGCACTGGCGGCGAGCGATGGCCGGGCGGATGACAGCTTCGACAGCGCGCTCCGGGTGAAGTGGGACCTGGGCGAGACGCAGTGCGCCGCGCGCGTCACCTGCTGCGAGCCCTTCGTGGACTGCGAGCTGACGTGTCCGCCGGATGACCCGTACTGCGCGGAGCCGCCGGCCCCGGTGGCGCCGGGGGCCTCGCGCAACGCGGGCTTCTTCAAGGTGCACGAGCAGGCGCTGGGGCAGTGCCTGGCGCGGGGCGGCATGGACCTGGGCGTGGCGCGGGTGGAGTCGCTGGAGCAGGCGCTGGGCCTGTTGTGGGCGAGCCCCGGCCTGGACCGCAACGGCGGGGTGCGCAGCGAGGCGGATGCCCGGCGCTTCGAGCTGGCGCGCGAGGCGCTGGTGGCCACGTGCAACGAGCGGCTCTTCGGGGCCCGTGAGCAGCGGGGCCGGGCGCTCGACGAGGCGCTGCGCACCCTGCGGGGCGCGACGGGGGACGAGGGGCTGGAGCGGCGGGGGCGGGAGCTGGGCCGCCACAACGACGCGGGACTGGGCCAGCCGCTGCCCGGGGGCTTCGACGCGGGGCGGGCCACGCCGGCGCACGCGGCCAGCATCGCCGTGGATCCGCTGGAGCCGGGCCGGCAGTAGGGCCGCTTCCTTCACACCTTCCAGGAGAACACTCACCATGAAGAAGCTGATGCTATCGGTGTTGGGAGCGGTGGCGCTCGGGCTCGGGGGCTGCGGGGGGACGTCCCGGACACAGGAGGCCACGGGCCCGCGCCCGGACTTCCCCGCGGACGCCCAGGGCCAGCGCTTCGAGCTGCGCCTCAAGGGGGTGAACAACCCGGGCTATGACTCGGCGCTGGTACAGGTGCGCCGGCTCTCCGTCACCACGGAGACGGGCGAGGCGCTGCCGGTGCGCCTCAAGTCCCGCTTCCCGATGGAGCTCGCGAATGCGGAGCAGGCGCACCTGGTGGGCCTCTTCCTGGTGCCCGAGGGCGTGGAGCGGGTGAAGGTGGAGGTGACGTTCGACGACTTCGGCGGCTACGAGGCGGCCTCGGGCGGCGGAGTCATCGATACGCGGGTGGCGCCGCTGCGCTTCGAGGCGCCGCTGGCGTACCTGAACGAGCGGGGCCACGCCGTGGTGCACCTGGACCTGGGCCAGTCGCTCCAGGCCCAAGGCGAGGCGAAGCTGCTGCTGCCGAGCCTGGACGTGCGCTACTGAGCGGGCCGCCACGCCAGCGGTTCCAAAAGACCTTCGGCGGGAGTGTCCAACGGGCCTCCTCGCCGAGAACGAGGCACACCTGCTCGTACTTTCGCTCCATGACCACTTTCGATCCTGATGAGCCTGGGCATCTCCGCCGTGAGGCCGCGCCGCTCGAGTTCGAGCAACTGACTAGCGATCAGCGGGATGCCGGAGTCAAGGCGGCCAGGCTCATTGCGGAGATGTCCGAGAGCAGGTTGCCAGAGCCGGAGAGCAGCAGCCGGCATTCCTATCTGCCGGAGATCGACCCCATCCGGGACAACCACGTGGTCCTGATCGATGGGCGGCGTGGCTCGGGCAAGTCCCTGTTGCTTCTCACGTTGTTGAAGTCCTATCGGGATGCGGCCACGGAATCGAAGGTGGTGGCGGATTTCAAGGGTCATATCCACTCGGGGCATTCCATCATCCCGGTGGGGTTGATCGACCTCCAACCGCTTCCAGAAGACACGAACCTGCTCTTCTACATCCTGGGGCACCTCGAGCGCGTGGTGGAGGCCATCGAGGGCAATCAGGGTGAGCCGCGCCAGAGGGTCCCCGAAGCCTGGGAGGAGGTGGATACGCAAGAGCTGCCGTCGCGCCGGCGCTGGCGTGAGCTCGCCCGTGCGGCGGCCTTTGGCTGGGGAGGCAATCTCAAGGAGCGGAAGGCCCGGCTGGATCCCGAGTCCTATGCGGTGGAGATGGAGCACGGGGAACTGCAGCGGCTCGATGCCATACACCGCTTCCGGCTGTTCATGGAAGCGCTGGTCTCCGACTACCAGCAATGGCGGCGCTGGGAGCGCAACCGCCTGCCGTTCTTCCTGCTGACCATTGATGATGCGGACATGAATCCGGATCGCTCTGGAGAGTTGCTGGAGCTCATCCGCAAGCTCTGGCATCGGCGGTTGGGATTCCTCCTCACGGGGGATAGCAGCCTGTTCATCGCCAAGCTGCGGGCCGAGTTCGAGACGAAGATGAGCAAGGGGGACCTGCTCCGGGCACGGCAACTGGCCACCGACGTCTACACGAAAATCATCCCCGTGCGGCAGCGTTGTGCACTCTCGCCGATCGAGCCGGACGAGGTGTTACTGTTGCCACAACGCACTCCCATCCGGACGACACTCCAGCAATTTCCGGTGCTCAGGGGAGAGGGGTCCTTGACCGCGCAGGGGGTTCAGAATCTGGCGGCGTTCTTCGACGAGAGCTTGCAGATACGCGCGGCCCTTCCGGACCGGCTCCGCAGCCTCCTGTCGATACAGGAAGAGTTGAAGTCCATCCTTCACCTGCGGGATGTCACCACCATGTCCGCGCGGGCCGTGTTCAGGATCTGGAAGAAGGCGCTGGACGCCGTACGGCTTTCCGGTTTCGAGGTCGAGCCCTGGCAGGAGTTGGTACGTTTCGAGGCTGAGAACAAGCTGTTGGTTGTCAAGTCGACACTCCTGAGGGCAACCTGCGAGAGCGCTTTCTGGGTGGCAACACCCCTCAAGCCTCAATGGGAGTACGCCGTCAGCGAGCCCGGTAGGTTGCGGATCTTCGGGCCAGGGCGGGGCAGCGAGAACGCAGTTGAGCTGCCGCCACGCGTGGTGGGCGCTTTCCTGCTGGCACACGAGTTCGGGCATACTGATGCACACGGTTCGTACCAGGGCTCGATTGTTCCAGAGGATGCGCGGGACTCCTTCGTGGAGGTCAGATGGATTCGAGCTGGTCATCAGCGTGCGGTGGTGTTCAGTTGGGTCATGCCGGCGTGGAGTTCCTTGATCGAATTCGAACGCTTCGTGAAGGGATGGAAGCGCCTGCTCAAGGCCGTTCCGGTTGATAGTCCCTCGAGTCTGGATCGGCTGGGGTGGGGCTTCCTTCAACTGGTGGTTCAGGTCGCGACGGGCTCCGCGCTTGAGGAGGGAGACTCCAAACAAGAACCAGACTGGACTCAGTGGGGACAGAACGTAGTCGAGCTATCGAAGAGCCAGTCCTCTGAGCGTGCGGCCGCCATGAAGGACTGGGTTTTGGTGCATTCCGCCCAACTCGCCACTCCCGAAGCGGGGACCTCAACTGCATTCGCGAGGAAACTCCTCGGGGCACTTGCAAGCGCGTACGGCCGGGACTGGAAGCAGGTCTCGGAAATACAACTCCGGGCGCGTGCCCAGCGTGCGGCGCAGGCGGTGCAAAGGGGCCTTGCGCGGAGTACGGATCGCACTTCGTTCCTGGCTGAAACGCCGGAAAACCTCCTAAGAGAAATCGACAGCCAATTCCCCGGTCATCCATTCATCCGCCGTGTTGGCCATCGCTCCCGCCTACGTTCGGGTGACAAAGACGAGGCGATCAGAAGCCTGGTCGACGCTTCCCTGGCGAGCATCCGTGTTCCCTTTGCCGAAGAGTGGCTGCGAACTAGTGAAACGTCGCTGATTCTCTACGTCAATACGTTGAGGAGACGGCTGCTGGCGCTCAATGCGTCGAACGTCTTGAGGCAGGTCGGCAATGTCGTGTACGGGTACAGAGACATCGGTCGCGGTGCGGCTTACGCTGTGGTGGCTCTCTGGGAGGAGTGTGTTGTTGCACGCAACCGGAAGAACCTGAAACCGAAGGTCGAGTTGTCCGGCGATCGGGTGCGCATCAGGGATGCCCCGTTGCGCCAGAAACTGCACGACAGAATCCGAGCACAGTGGGCTCAGGTGCCAAAGGGCTCCTGGCTGTTGCGAGCCGAGCCTGACCTTCGCTTCCATCTCAGCAAGCGAGGGCCAGAGAAGTCCTTGGATCCATCGGTACCGCTGGGGCTGGAGCCTGTGCTGCGGCTGGCCTTCGACTACGCGACGGATCAGGATGACCTCGAAAAGGGACCGCCCCCTCCGAATGAGTGGTGGCCTCATCTCCAGGTCACAATCTCCGAGGTGGGGACCTTCGCACCGTGGCCAGCGATACCATGGCCCTCGCTCTGGGAATGGGAGGAGCTTCAAGAGATCTGGAAGGAGGTATTGAAGAAAGGCAGGTTGCTGACCCGTCCGGGTGCCTCCGAAACCTTCATCCTCGATGCGCTCGCTTCCTGGCTCGTCAATGCTTTTCTTACATGCAAGACACGCGGCCGCCTGGGGTCCCATCTCCGTGTATCCCAGACCAAGGAGGACTGGGTAAAAGCCGCACTACAATGGCGGGATAACCTCAAGGGGGAGAAGGAGCATGCCAATGGAAGGCGGGCCCGCGCCATGCAGGTGGGGCTAGAAAGTTTGAGCTTGTTGGCTACTCCTGAGTCGGGTTTGAGCACCGACGCCGCCGAGGGAATATTGATAGCCCTTGGTCCTGGTTCCCGACCCGAGGTCCCTGACATCTCCCTGATGAATCAGTTGCGGCTTCAGCGGATGCTGGACGCGGGGATTCCCGAATCAAAGGCTCGGGCAGCGCTGGAGTCGCTGGATCGTGGCTTGAAGGGGCATCCCTGGGTGACTCGGGTGGGCGCGTTCCAGCTCCCAAAAGAGGGCGGTGGCCGACGTCCAAAGCCCTCTGACGGGAAATGACGCACAGGACAAAACACAGTGCCGGGTGACGATCGATACCAACGCCTCGTGGCGGAAGCGGAAGCCTGGCCTGTGGCCTCACGGGTCGCCTACGAGCTGCGCATCTTGCACCTCGGCCATTCCGCTGTCGGTGTGCTCGATACCAGCACCGCACGGCTCGCGGATGCACTCGAACTCCATCTCCGGACCCGGGCGGAAGGCCGGTCCCTGGAGACCCTTCGCGGGCTTCGTGAGCATTCCTGGTTCGGAGAGGGGCATGGAGCGGCGCGGGCGGGAGAGACCGTGCCGCTCGCGGTCTACCTCCGCTCCCTGGCCGGACGCTACCTCTCCTGTGACGGGCAGCGGCTGGCCCTTCGAAGCGAATCCATCGGGGGGCGTTCGGATCTGCCTGAGCGTGTGGCGCACTGGCGTTGGCAGTCGCTCCGGTTGCCGCCGGATCTGCTCATCGCAGCGCTCCATTCGACCCGTACGGACGATCCGCCAGGGAGTAGCGTGGGCCTGGGCACACCGCACCTGCGGGAAGTGCTGAACGCCCCCGTGGCGGAGACGCATCTCCACGTGGGAGCTGCCTTCACCTTCACCCAGCTCTGGACGTTCTGGATGGGCTGGTTCAAGAAGGACGTACCTCCGGTTGCTCGCATGCGGGGTGACGAGCACTACCCCTTCGGCTCGGCTCGCGGCTTCATCACCATGCTCTTCTCCGCGGCGACCGTCCGGTTGCTGCTCGCGGCCTTCTTGCGGCAAAGGGACGGGGAGCGCGGCCTCCCGGACTTCTCCTGGTTCTGCGGTGAGGGGCTGCAGCAGCTCTCTCAGCGTGCTCCCTGGCCATTGGGAGCTGAAGACTGCTACCGGGAATGCCGTCGTGCCATCCGCAGGGTCGTCACAGGAGCGGTGGAGCAACCCCTGGCCGTGTCCCAGCGGCTGTATGGGGCGCTCGCTGGCAGCCCGCTCGGGCAACCGAGGAGCCGGGAGGACATCCACCGGGGGGATCCGCTGTCCCGATGGTTCGCCGCCCTGCCGGGGGAGGCGGTTCCCGAGATCCGCTTCACCAGCCGTGGGCTGTCATACCTGCTGGGCGAGGGGCGCGCGGATGCCGCGTTCGCCACCGTCTTCTGGCAGTACCAGCGCGTCCGGTGCGAAGCCAATGCCTTCCTCGTCGAGGAGCCTGGGACCGCGGGGCTCGATTGGTTCCAGAAGCACTATCGACGGTTGTCCGCGCTGAGGGGGCCGCTCGACCTGCATCTCCATGAGAGCGCGCTCGAACTCGACAGCGAGGATCTGAACCTCGGTGCGCTGGAGGTCCGCACCTCGCCCTCCGAGCAATGGTACGCCATCCGAGACGAGGTCCGGCGGCTCGCGAGCAGCGGGCACTCCCGCCGGCCGCCGTGCCCCGCTCGCAGGGAGGTGGTGCGGCCGCCACAGCGGGGGCTGATCCTCCACTTCATCAAGGAACGGGAGAACCCGAAGGGACGGGGCAACCGGCCGCGGCTTCATGCGGACCCCGCTGGCAGCAGCACCGGCTTTCGCTTCGGCGCCTGGTATCTGGAGCGGCGGCGTCAGGCGGATGCCATCGTGTTCGCGTTGGAGAAGCATCCCGAACTGTTGCTCATCCTCCGCGGATTGGATGTGGCCAGCGCGGAGTTGGCGACTCCGACCTGGGTGACCCTTCCTCTTATCCAACGCCTTCGGGGTGCTTCCAGGAAAACGGCGGCGCTTCTCCGCCGCCAGCGGCCTCACTGGAACGTTCCTCCGCTGCGTGTCACCTACCATGCCGGGGAGGAGTTCCGCCGGTTGGGGGAGGGCTTCCGCCGTGTCCACGAACTCTTCGACTTCGGGGTCATGCGCGCGGGTGACCGCATCGGTCATGGCCTGGTGCTCGGTGTCCATGCGGCATCCTGGGCGGACCAGGCTCGCCGGGTGGTGCAGCCCGCGGAGGAACGGCTGGACGATTTGCTCTGGGAACTGGACCTATATGGCTCGGGAGTGCTTCCAGCCAACGGGGCACGTGTCGAGCGTACGCGCACCGAGGCCCTGGCACTGGGTCAGGAGCTCCATGCCTCGAAGGACATCACCCTCGAAACACTCATCCGGGCACGCCGCCTCCGGCACCAGCCCGAGGTCCTCGCACGTCTCGGCTTCCCCTACCGTCGCACGGAGCCGGTGGGTGTACGTGATGGCTCCCTGCTGCTCGTCTGGCAGCATCTCACCGACGTCGGTGTCTTTCAGCGAGGGCAGCGTCCCGTGGAGGTTCGGGTAGACGAGCGGGAGGTGGCTTTCCTGGAGGATGTCCGGCGCTGGCTTCGCAGCCTGCTGCGCGACCAGGAGATCACCATCGAGACCAACCCCTCGAGCAACCTGCTGATCTCGAACATGGTGGGCCTGGAGGACCACCCCGCGCTCTCGTTGGGTCAGGCGCCTCCGATGGTAGCGCCGGAACGGGAGTCGGTGCCTCTGCTGCTGTCGATCAATACGGATGACCCCATCACCTTCGCCACCTCGCTGGCGGATGAGTTCGCCTACATCTACTTCGCCATGCTTCGCAGTGGGCTGACCGCCAGCGAGGCTCTGCGCGCCATCGACATCCTGCGGGAGAACGGCTGGCGCTCGCGCTTCACGTTGCCGGCGAGCGCGGATCCGGTTTCCCTCCGGGTGTTCGAGCCCCTCATTCCCGGCGCAGGGACTTCATGAGCCTGCTCAGCTCTCCCGTGGTCCAACCCGCCCAATACGAGGCGCGTTGAGCGATCCGCAGTCCCAGGAATGCCGTGGCCTGGGTACGCGCCATTCCATCACCGCGGTAGGCGCGCCAGCACTTCACCAACTCCCGGGAGAGGCTCCACGGAGTGGGCACCCGGGGACGCAACTCATCTATCCATGACAAGGCGGCACCCCTTTCCATAACGGAAGAATGTCCGGGCGAACTCGAGCAGCCCCTCACGGTAGTTGTGCCGGACGACCGCCTGGTCCATGAAGCCGAAGCGGTAGCCACGTTCACTCAGTGCGAACGAGAGGCCTGGATCCTCGCCACCTGCGGTCCTGACGCACTCGTTGAATCCGCCCACCTCCTCGAGCGCGCTGCGCCTGTAGATGCAGTTGGCGGTGACGAGGTACGAGCGCGAGGGCGGTGGCTCCAGGATGCGGTGATAGGTCATGTAGCGGGAGATCAGTCCGTCTGTTGCTGGCTCCACCCGGCCACCGATTCCCGCGATGTCCGCTTCCGCATTCGTCAGGGACTGGACCAGGAGCGGGAGCCAGTCGGGAGCAGGTTCGCAGTCATCATCGGTGAAGGCGATCAGCCTGCCTTGAGCGGCCCGCCATCCCTGGTTACGCGCGCAGGCAGGACCCTGGGACTGGGACTGGCGCACGTATTTCAAGTCGAGCTTGAGCTCCTCCCGCAGCCTCATGGCCGCCCGTGGCGTGTCGTCGGTCGAGCCGTCATCCACGAGCACGGCCTCGAACGCGGTCATGCGTTGCCTGGCCAGCGCGGCCATACAGCGTTCGAGCAGGGCCCTGCGATTGTGCGTGGGGACGACCACCGAGACGGGGGGCTGCATGGGCACCAATGTATGCATTGCCGAGTGGGCCGATGGTCAGCAGGGTGCTCCGGAGCACATGCCCTCCGGTCCCCTCATTCTGTTCGCCACAGGGCACGAAGGGACCCGCTGGCAGTGACAGGTGGGGGCAATGCCAGGGGAGGCGGTTGCCGCTGCTCCAGAAGCTCATCGCTCGCGCCGTGGCCTGCCGGTGCCCGGCTTCAGCGCACGAAGACCTGCCAGTCGATGTGCCCCGACGGGTTGGTGTAGATGCCGGCGCTGCCGAACTGGGTGAGCGGCATGGGCACCAGCCCCACGATGCCCAGGATGAACGGGTCCGCGACCGCCCGATACAGCACCTTCATGGGCCCTACGTTGAAGTAACGCCCCAGCGACCAGTCGGTGTCGTGCCCGATGGCGATGCGCGCCAGTGCTCCTGGCCACCGCCCCTGGGGCAACACGTCCGGTCCATTGCCCGCCGTTCCCCCGAAGGGATCGAACTTGATCCACCAGCTCGCGGGGACCCGGCCGCCGGTGCGTGCCTCGGCCCCCTTGGCCCACGCCTGATGCTCCACCGAGTTGTAGTAGCCCTGCTTCGTGGCCCACTCCACCAGTGAAGCGAAGCCGTTCTCGCGCGTCTTCGCCCCGTACGCCCGCTCGTCGTCCGCGGCCTTCTCTTCCATCGCCGTGTCCATCGCCGCCGACAACGCGTGGCCCGTGACGCCCAGATCCAACGGCTTCACCCTGATTTCGATGGGGCCATGCCGCACCGTCACCATGCCCGGTGCCGCCGGCCGAGTCGCCGCCGCAGCGCTGATGCCGTATTGGGCGATGCTGTTGAAGCGGAGCTCCGCCTCCTTCGGAAGCCGCGAGAACTCCTTGCGCACTGAGGGCGGAAGCTGTTGCACCGCGTGCGTCAGCTCGGAGATCTTGTTCTTGATCGCCTGGGCCGGGTGGAGCAGGGGCTGCGTCATGAGCCCATCTTCTCTCTTCCTGGCTTTGATTTCACCCCTGGCCTCGAAGCGGCTCAACCTGTGGCGCGGCCCTGGAGGGGCCAGGGCTTCAGGCCGGCGAGCTGCTCGGCCTGCTCGACGGCGGGCCGCAGGTGCGCGTGCTCGCGGCGCAGGAAGTCGCGCACCGCCTTGTCCAGCGTCGGGTCGAAGAGCAGGTGCGCGCTGTGCACCGCCGTCGGCTCGAAGCCGCGGGAAATCTTGTGCTCGCCGCCCGCGCCGGGCTCGAACACCTTGCGCCCCGTCTGGATGCACTCATCCACCGAGTGGTACAGGCACACGTGGAAGTGCAGGAACGGGTGCTCCTCGTGGCACCCCCAATAGCGTCCATAGAGGCGCTCGGGGGTGGCGAGGTTGAAGGCCCCGGCGATGACCTTCCCCTTGTGCTCGGCCTGCACCAACTCCACCGTCTCCGGCAGCGAGCGGAAGGCGCGCACGAAGAAGTCCTGGTTGAGCTGCACCTGGCCCCAGGGCCCCCGGCTCGCGCACGTGGCCTCGTAGAAGCCATAGGCGCGCCGGGCGTGCTCGAGGCCCAGCTCCTGGCCGCGCACGGTGCGGATGACGATGCCCTGGTTGGCGGCGGCGCCTCGCTCGCGCTTGATCTGCGAGCGGCGCTTGGAGTCGAAGCGGGCCAGGTAGTCGTCGTAGCCGCGGTAGCCCGGGTTCTTCCAGTGGAACTGCAGGGTGATGCGGCGGGCCAGCCCCTGCTCCTCCAGCAGGTCCGCCTCGTCCTCGCGCGGGTAGAGGAAGTGGACCGAGGAGCAGCCCCCCTCGCGAGCGCTCTCGATGGCGGCCTGGATGAGCGCGAGGCGCAGCGGGGCGGCGTCCTCCCCGGCGGCGATGAGGAAGCGTGGGCTGGTGGCGGGCGAGAGCGGGGCCCCGACGACGAGCTTGGGGTAGTACTCGATGCCGAGCCGCTCGGCGGCACTGGCCCAGGAGAAGTCGTAGATGTACTCGCCCATGCTGTGGTGCTTGCGGTAGGCGGGCGAGGCGGCGACCAAGTGCTTCCCTCGCCAGAGCGTCAGGTGCTGGGGCTCCCAGCCCGTCTCCAGCCGGGCGCTGCCACTCTCCTCCATGGCGGACAGCCACGCATGGCGGATGAAGGGCGGCGCCTCGGGTCCAGCGAGGGCGTCCCAGGCGGAGGCGGGGACATCGGTGATGGACTCGAGGATTCGGAGGCGGAGGTCGGCGGCCACGAGGACTCCTTCTAACGCGGGTATGGAACGCTCGCCGTGCCACCTTCCGCCCCTTCCCACTGGGAGGGGGTGGAGGACCCGTCGCGCGAATCCCGGCTCCTTCCCTGGAGGGCAGGGAAGCGGCCTGTACCGCTGAACCCGCTCGCGCTACGGCCCGCACCAGGCGGCTCCGAGGCAAGCGTTCAAAACCCTACATTACCCGCTTTTTCTGGACATGTAGGGATTGGACGCAGGCCTGGAAGGTCGGGAGAAAGCCGACCGGCGGAATCCATTCGAAGAAGCCCCCCTTGCCGAGGAGCAACACATGAGGACGACGAAGTTCGGTGCGGTTGCCTTGATGTTGGTGTGTGCCACGCCCGCGTTCGCGGAGGCCCCCGCGAAGGAGAAGGAGGTGTGGATCTCCATCGGTACGGACGCGCTGGAGACGGCGCGGGGCTCGTTCCGGGCGCAGGGCGAGGACCTGGCCGAGGCGCGCGAGAAGGACGGGGTGGCGGTGCTGCGCGTGCGCGAGTCGCAGCTGGAGAAGCTGTCCAAGGTGATGCACGACAAGCTCAACCGGTGCGCGGGCTTCATCGCCCATGACACCGAGGAGCAGGCGTTGGCGGCGGTGGAGAAGAGCGCCTCCGTGCAGTCCCTGGCGTCGCTGGTGAGCTACACCCTCGACAACGGCACGGCGGTCAACTCGCTGATGTCGGCGGTGGCGGAGACGAACATCCGCGGCACCATCAGCACGCTGTCGACGAGCTGGACGACGCGCCGCTACAACCTGCAGTCGGGCATCGACGCGGCCAACTGGCTCAAGAGCCGGTGGACGACGCTGGCCAGCGGGCGCTCGGACATCTCGGTGTCGCTCTTCACGCACCCGACCACCACCTCGCCGCAGCCCTCCGTCATCCTCACCATCCAGGGCACCACGCTGCCCAACGAGGTGGTGGTGCTCGGCGCGCACCTGGACTCCATCAACGGCAGCGGCTCGTCCTACGCGGCGCCCGGCGCGGACGATGACGCCTCGGGCGTGGCCGCGCTCACCGAGGTCATCCGCGTGGCGGTGGCCAAGGGCTACCGGCCGGCGCGCACGGTGAAGATCATGGCCTACGCCGCCGAGGAGATCGGCCTGCGGGGCTCGGGGGCGATCGCCGCCAACTACAAGAGCACCGGCGTCAACGTGGTGGGCGTGCTGCAGCTGGACATGATCAACTACCGGGGCTCCAGCTACGACATCGTCATGGTGTCCGACTACACCAACGCCTCGCAGAACACCTTCATCCGCAACATCATCACCAAGTACCTGCCGGGCGTGACCGCGACGAGCACGACGTGCGGCTATGGCTGCTCGGACCACGCCTCCTGGCACAACCAGGGCTACGCGGCCTCCATCCCCTTCGAGGCGCTGATGGGCCAGGACAACCCGTACATCCACACCACGAGCGACACCCTGGCGCAGACGGCCGGCACGGCGACCAACTCGGTGAAGTTCACCAAGCTCGCCGCCGCCTACATGGCCGAGCTGGCCAAGGGCTCGACCTCCATCGCCCTGCAGGCCGAAGACGCCGAGGCCAGCCGCTGAAGTAGGTCCTGCCAAGGGGGAGGCTCCGGCCGCGCAGGGGAGCAACTGGTCCGACTGTCGGACCAGTTGGTACGCCGCGCGTCCGGGAGGTGCCCCTGGATACCGCCCCGGTGCCGTGGCTCAGCGGGCCGCGGCCCGGGGTGTGTCGTTCAGCCGTCCTGTCTCTCCTGGCCGAGCGCGCGGCGGATGGCGGGCGTGAGATCCGCTGCTCTCATCGCATCCAGCGCGAGATCCCAGCGGCCCTCGGCGCAGAGGCCGCTCATACCCCCATCCTCGTAGGCCTGCCGTGCCGCGGAGGCCAATGCTTCACGCACCGCCTCGGCGACCGCGCGGCCAGCCTCGTCGCAGCGGTTGCACTCGAGCTCGACACCCAAACGGCTGCGCCGGCCCTCTTCGGTGAGGATCCACGGGCGCTCCATCCACGGCGGGTCATGGCGCATGTGCTGCCGGTGGCCACACCCGAGGTCGGCGACCCAGTGGTTCTCTTCGTCGAGGTGGAAGCCTGTGATGGGCTGCTTCATGGAGTGGGGTTGCCGGCCTTGATCCACTGGGCGAGCGCGAGGGCTTCCGCGGTGGAGAGGCGGCCGGTGTAGCTGGGCATCAGCGTCCCGGGTTTGACCTTCTGGGGATCGAGGATCCACATGGCGACGACCTCCGCCGGTTTGCCGCGGGAGTTGGCGAGTACGGCGGCGTAGGCCCTGCCCGGTCCATGGCAGGCCGTGCAGCCCAGGCTGAAGAAGAGCTGCTCCGGCGACCGGGCGTCACCGGCGGGAGGCTCGCTGGCCTGCTGCGCCGAGGCCGTAGGCGCCGGAGCGGCCGAGGGCGTGCCCGTGGGGGCCGGAGTGGCCGCGGGAGCCTGCTGCGCGGAAGGCGCGGGCGTGGGAGCGTCCTTGGAGGGGGAGCGCTCGGAGCAGGCGGAGAGGGCCAGGGCCATCGACAGTGACGCGGTGCGTGCCAGCAGGACGGAGGGGTGCTTGCGGTTCGAGGTCGTTCCCATACGGCCGTCTCTCTAGCGTCCCGCTGCCGGGAGCGCCATGTCCGGGTGGTCCGTCTCCGGGAGATTGTCGGGCTCCAGTCCCTTCCCGGTGCGTGATAGGGAGGGCCGCGCATCGGGAGGAGCAACCGGCATGGAGCGCGCGGACATCGTCGCGTTGGACAAGCGGTACGTGTGGCACCCGTACACCGCGATGGACGAGTACATCGCGAAGACGGACCCGCTGGTGGTGGTGCGCGCCGAGGGGCCGTACCTCTACGACGCGGACGGCACGCGCTATCTGGACGCCAATGGCTCGTGGTGGGTGTCCACGCTGGGACACCGGCACCCGAGGCTGGTGCGCGCGCTCACCGAGCAGGCCGGCACCTTCCCGCACACCTCGCTCGCGGGCGTGACGCACGAGCCGGCGGCGCGGCTGGCGCAGGAGCTGGTGGCGCTGGCCCCGGGTGCCGGACGCACGGACATGCCGGCCGGGGAGCGGCTCTCGCGCGTCTTCTATTCGGACAACGGGAGCACGGCGGTGGAGGTCGCCATCAAGATGGCGGCGCAGCACTGGGCGCAGAACGGCCGGCCCCGGCGCACGCGCTTCATCACGCTCTCGGGGGCCTTCCACGGCGAGACGATCGGCTCGACGAGCGTGGGCGGGGTGGAGCTGTTCCGCGACATCTTCGGGCCGCTGCTCTTCGACGTGGTGCACGTGCCGTCCCCCGCGGAGCCGGAGGGCTGGGAGCGCGCCTTCGCCCGGGTGGAGGCCACGTTGCGCGCGCACCCGGACGAGATCGCGGCCGTCATCGTCGAGCCCATCATCCAGGGCGCGGCGGGCATGCAGGTGTACGCGCCCGAGTTCGTCCGGGCGGTGCGCGAGGCCACGCGGGCGGTGGACACCTTCCTCATCGCCGACGAGGTCTTCACCGGGCTGGGCCGCACGGGTGCGCGCTTCGCGTGTGACCTGGCGGGGGTGGTGCCGGACCTGCTCTGCCTGGCGAAGGCGCTGTCCGGAGGGTTGATGCCCTTCGCGGCGACGCTGGCCACGGAGCGGGTGTTCTCGGGCTTTGGCGGGGGGGGCGAGCGGGCGCTGTATTACGGGCACTCGTACTGCGGCAACCCGCTGGGCGCGGCGGTGGCGCGCGAGGTGCTCGCGGTGTACCGGGACGAGGACGTGCTGGGGCAGGTGGTGCGCAAGGCGCCGAAGGTGAAGGCCGCCTTCGAGCGGATGGCGGCGACGATTCCCGGGGTGAAGCAGCCGCGGGCCATCGGCATGGTGGGCGCGGTGGACCTGGGCGGCGGTGGCTACCTGGCGCGTGGAGGCTGGCGCGTGTACGAGGCGGCCCGGCGCCGCGGGCTGTACCTGCGGCCCCTGGGCGACACGGTGTACGTGGCTCCCGCCCTCAACATCCCGGATGCCGCCCTGGACGAGCTGCTCGCCGGGGTGGAGGCCAGCCTCCGCGAGGTGGCGGCCGGTCAGTCCTGAGCCCTTCCCAACGGGTCCGATGGTCGGGCCCGTCCGAGACCTTCGACTCCCCGGAGACCGCATGCCCCGCTTCCCCCTGCTCCTGCTGCTCACCGCGCCGCTCCTCGGTTGTGCGGCGGGCCCGTCCCTCCAGCGGACCGAGGCTCCGTCCGCCGCCACCTCCACCACCGGCATCGCGTCACGCGCCGAGCTCGACGCGGTCACCATCCCGGCGCTGCCCGACTGGGTGGACAAGTACGCGGGCCCGAACGAGGAGGAGCGCCGCTTCTTCAACATCAGCCGCCTGATGGAGCGCTTCCAGCTCGCCCGGGCCCAGGCCGTCGAGCTGCAGAACCACTACCGCGACCTCATCCGCTCCACGCCCGCCCCCGCTCCGGTGGACGCCTTCAACACCGCCCTCGAGCGCGTGCGCCGGGGCGAGTTCGAGAGCCGGCTCCAGCCCGAGAAGCTCGTCCAGGCCCGCTTCATCGTCGTCTTCGATCTCGATGAGACGCTCCTCAGCCAGTACTACCCCGCCAAGGTGGGCGAGGCCTGTCACGACGTCGCCGTCCCGAAGAAGGAGGGCGGCGTCCGCTACGTGAAGCTCGTTCCCGGCTGGCAGCAGGCCTTCGCGCGCATCCAGGAACTCGGTGGAGCCGTCGTCCTCTTCTCCGCCAACGTGGACACGCTCACGCTCGAGAACGTCGCGCAGTGGAAGCTCGACGGGGTTCCGCTCACCGAGCACCCGGGGATCGCCGGACTGCTGACCAACAGCCACCTCGTCCTGCAGGAGAAGTCCGAGGGCGTGAGCGACCCCCGCAAGGGCAACCCCGTGCGCGAGCCGTCCAAGGACCTGCGCGTCTTCGACGAGAGCCTGCGCCGCGTCATCATCGTGGACGACAACCCCACGCGCCTCTTCCAGCTGCGCAACGCCCGCATCTTCAAGAAGTTCGAGGCCGAGGCCTTCTGCACCACCACCGACCCGGCGCTGCGCCGCGCCTTCGAGCAGGCCCTGCCCACCGTCGTGCGGGAGATCGAGGACTCGGTCCGGGACATGGACGCGCGGGGCGTCACGTTCGCCGAGGCCTATCTGCCCTACACCTCGCTCGGGCAGGTCACCGTGCAGTTCCTCATCGACAGTGGCGGCTTGGACCGGGCGAAGGCCATCGAGTACGTCCGCCGCAATCCGCAGGCCGTCGACCCCCGGTACTGAAATGGAGTTCGCCCGGAGGCGTAGTTCATTGCAGACTGGCGCCTCATTCCAGCGCAACCGAGGACGGCATGTTCAATCTGTGTGGGTGGATCATCTTGGGGTTCTTCGCGGGGTTGATCGCCCGCATGGTCATGCCCGGCCGGCAGCCGATGGGCTTCATCGCGACGACGCTGCTGGGCATCGCCGGCTCGTTCATGGGCGGCTTCCTCGCCTCGTTGCTCCTGGGCGGCAGCTGGCGCGTGCTGCAGCCTACCCAGCTGGTGGGCTCCACCATCGGAGCCATCGTGCTGCTCTGGTTGGGGCGGCAGTTCTCCGGACGTTAGGTCCCCTGGCCGGCCGGGGTGGGGGCGGGCATGCGCGCCGCCCACAAGCCGTCGAAGGCGTAGAGCACCACCCCCGTCCAGAGGCAGGCGAAGGTGACGGCGTGGCGCGAGGTGAAGGACTCGCCGTAGACGAGCACCGCCAGGGCCAGCTGCAGCGTGGGCGAGGTGTACTGGATGATGCCCAGCGTCGAGTAGCGCAGCCGCCGCGCGGCCTGGGAGAACCACAGCAGGGGCAGCGCGGTGGCCACGCCGCTGAAGAGCAGCAGCAGGGTGTCACGCGGGGTGGACCCCAGCACCGGCTGCTCCCAGCCGCCCAGCAGCAGCACGCCGAGCGCCACGGGCGCCGCCAGCCCCGTCTCCACCACCAACCCCGTAAGGGACTCCACCGGCGCTAGCTTGCGCACCAGCCCATACAGGCTGAAGGAGCCCGCCAGCGCCAGTGACACCCAGGGCACCTGCCCCAAGCCCACCGCCAGGTTGAGCACCCCCAGCGCGGCCAACCCCACCGCGCCCAGCTGCAGCCAGCGCAGCCGCTCGCCCAGGAAGAGCCGGGCCAGCACCACGTTGGCCAGGGGGTTGATGTAGTAGCCCAGGCTCCCCTCCACGATCCGCCCGCTGTTGACGGCCCAGATGTAGAGGCCCCAGTTGAAGGAGATGAGGGTGGTGGAGAGCAGCAGCGCCGCCAGGACCCGCCCGTTGCGCAGCACGGCCAGCGTCTCCGGCCAGCGCCGCCGCAGCGTCAGCAGCCCCGCCACGAAGACGAACGACCACACCACGCGGTGGGCCACCAGCGCCACCGGCGGCACGTGGCCGAGCTGCTTCCAGTAGAGGGGGAAGCCTCCCCAGGCCACATAGGCCGCGAAGGCGTAGGCAAAGCCCGGCGTGCGCACGGCCGCCGGAGAGTCGCTGGACATGGTGCTCGCTTCTTTCTGCCCCTGGCGCCGCCCTCCATATCCCATCCCACGTGTGGGACTCGCCCTCTCACCACTTGGGAGGGCTGGGTCACAAAGAGGTGGGCACACAACCCGCCATGGTGTAGGCTTACGGCGCTATGCGCTGGGTATAAGCCGGTCTGATGGGTGAGGTGATGGCCCCCTCATGACCCTGCGGGCCCGGGGCTGGCGTTCCGCGTCATTTTTCCCTATTTGCGCCCGTGAGTGAATTTCGGGCGGAACTGGCGTGTTCCACCCGTGCAGCCCGCCCGCGGGGGAACCCCTCCAAGGCAAGCCGCGGAGCGATGGGCTGCCAGACTGCGCGCGTCCTCGGATGCGTAACCCCTCCAAGGTCAAACCCCGAGGACGCGCGCAGCCAGCAGTTTCCCACCTATGCGGTCAGATGCAAGCGCGAGGTGATGGAAACGCAACCCTTGGCGGCCACTTCTCGCTGAGTGCGTCCCGTCCCCTCCGAGGGAGGGGTACCTTCGAGGCTTTCCCAAGACCCGAGACAGGACCTGTGCGGGTATGCGAGGAGGCTCATGGGTACGGTGACGATGGCGCTGGTGGCGTGGCTGATGGCGGGGACACCCGAGACGGGTGTGCCTCCAGCCGAGTCTCCTGGCACGTTCGTGGCGAAGACGCTCACCGTCGGAGGAGAGACGTACGTGTACTCGGTGTACCTGCCACCGGGGTACAGCCGGGGGCAGTCGTGGCCGGTCATCCTCGCGCTGCATGGAGCGGGCTCGCGGGGAACGGATGGGCAGCGGCCGAGGACGCAGAGCCTGGCGGAGGCGGCGCGCCTGCACCCGGAGCGCTACCCGGCCGTGCTGGTGCTGCCGCAGTGTCCGCCTGACAAGGACTGGAGCGGGACGGTGGCGGACTTCGCGCTCGAGGCGCTGGAGCGCACCGTCTCCGAGTACGGCGGAGACCGCAAGCGGGTGTACCTCGCCGGGCAGTCGATGGGCGCGCGGGGCGTGGTGCAGCTGGCCGCGCGCTACCCGGAGCGCTTCGCGGCGGTGTTGGCCGTGTCCGGGCGCTACCCGGACCGCGCGATGGTGGACAAGCTCAAGGGCCTGCCGCTGTGGATGTGGCACGGGGACGCGGACGCCGTGGTGCCCGTGTCCGAGAGCCGTGCCCTGGTGGAGTCGCTGAAGTCCGCGGGGCACAACGCCGTGCGCTACACCGAGCTGTCCGGCCTGGGCCATGATATCTTCGACACCGTGTACCTGGACCAGGCGGTGAGCACCTGGCTGCTGGCGCAGAAGCGCGGGAAGTAGGGCGCGCACGCGGGCCCGTCTTCCGGCTATGACTGCGCGTCATGAGCTCTGACGCCACCCGACTCCTGGACCTGCTGTGGGAGCGCTACGCCGCGGAGGTGCCCTACGCGCGCACCTTCGCCCGGCTCTCCGGCGGCAGCTTCCGCAATGACCACATCGCGCTGCGCTCCCTGGCCCGGCCCGGCGGGGGCATCGCCCTCTTCGCCCGCGTCTTCGAGCGCTTCGGCTGGAAGCCCGCGGGCCAGTACACCTTCCCTGATACCCACCTCTCCGCCATCTACATGTCCCATCCGGAGGGGCTGCCCCGCGTCTTCATCTCCGAGCTCCTCGCCGACAGGCTCTCGCCCGAGGCCCAGCGCCTGCTCGCCGCGCTCCCGGCGGATCCTCCCGCCCCTGACTCCATCGAGGCGCTCGCTGGCTGGTTCTCCGCTCCGCCCCCGCCCGAGGAGTCCGCCCTGCTCACCCTGGAGAAGGAGTCCCAGTACGGCGCGTGGCTGCTCGCCTTCGGCCGCAAGGTGAACCACTTCACCGGCGCCGTGGATGACGTGGAGGTGTGGCAGCGGCGCATGCGCGAGGCCGGTGTGCCCATGAAGGCAGACATCGAGGGCGAGCCGGGTACCGCCCTGCGCCAGACGGCCACCAGCGCCGCCCCCGTCACCATTGCGCTCGCCGACGGGCGCACGCGCAGCTGGCCCTATGCCTACTTCGAGATCGCCCAGCGCTCGCCCGGCTTCGATGGCTTCCTCGGCCCCCAGGCCCGCGCCCTCTTCGACATGACGAAGCGCTCCTAGAACTTCTCCGCCGCGGGACGCAGATCCATCTCCAGCGTCCACGCCGGCGGCTCCTGGCGGTGCAGCTGCCAGTACGTCTCCGCGATGGCGTCCGGCGACAGCCTCGTCGCCGATCCCGCCCCCGTGCCGATCATCCCGTCGATGACCACGTGCGCCACGTGGATGCCGCGCGGCCCCAGCTCGCGCGCCAGCGACTGCGCCAGGGCCCGCAGGCCGAACTTGCCCACCGCGAACGCCGCGAACCGCGCCGCGCCCCGCAGCGAGGCCGTGGCCCCCGTGAACAGCAGCGTCCCCCGCCCCCGCTCCAGCATCGCCGGCACCACCTCCTGCGCCGTGAGGAAGCCGCCCAGGCAGCCAATCCTCCACCCGGCCTCGAACTGCTCCGGCGTCAGCTCCAGCACGCCCGCCACCGTGTACGCCCCCGCGTTGTAGATGCACACCTCCGGCGCGCCCAGCTCCGCGCGCAGCCGGGCGAAGGCGGACTTCAGCGACGCCGCGTCCGTCGCGTCCGCGGGGTAGCTGCCCGCGCGTCCTCCCCCCTTCTCCAACTCCTGCCGCACCGGGCGCAGGCTCGACTCGCTCCGGGCCAGCAGGCCCACGGCGTAGCCCTCCCGCGCGAAGCGGCGCGCCAGCGACGCGCCCAGTCCCGGTCCCACTCCCACCACCGCGGCGACCTTCGGTGTGTCCATGCCGCATGCGTAATGCCGCTCGCCGCCCCCTCCCAAGGCTCCCGCTTCGCCTCGTCAGACAGTGGCCGTCCGGCCGGGCCCTGCTTGCATCCGGCGGGTACGTGAGCAGATCCACAACCTTGAGCCCCGCGCTTCCTGCCCTCGCGCCAGGGGGGCCGGCAGGTGGTCCGAAAGGAGGCTTCTCTGCTTGTCCCCGACCATCCACAGCGCTCCCGGTGAGCCGGAGGAACCGCGGGACCCGGCCCGCCGGGACGATGCGCCCTGGACGCGCAGTGCACTCGCGCTGCGACTGTTGGAGCAGGCGGAGGTCTGTGCGCTCGCAGGCCTGGATGTGACGGGCCGCATCAACCTCTGGACCCCGGGGGCGGAGCGGCTCACCGGCCATGCGAGGGCCGACCTCCTCGGAGAGCCGCTCTCCGCGCTCTACCTGCCCGAGGAGCGGGAGTTGCTGGCGAGGGACCTGCGCCAGGCCGAGCAGGAGGGACGCTGCGAGCTGGAGGGCTGGCGCGTGCGGCGCGATGGGACCCGCTTCCGCGCCTCGCAGGTGCTCACCGCGTTGCACGACGCGGACGGCGCCCTGGCCGGGTTCGCCTGTGCGCTCGGCGCCGCGGAGCCATGCGGAGAGCTTGAGCTGCTGCGCCACCTGGGCGAGCTCATCCTCTCGTCCGTGGACGAGGGCGTGTACGGCGTGGATACCGAAGGCCGCACCACGTTCGTCAACCCGGCCGCCGCGCGCATGTTGGGGTGGAAGCCCGAGGAGCTCATCGGCAAGCCCCAGCACTCGGTCATGCACTACAAGCGCCTGGACGGGACGCCCCTGTCCGAGTCCGAGTGCGAGACCTACGCCCCCCTCCGGGACGGCCGGACGCACCACGTGACGCACGAGGTGTTCTGGCGGCGCGACGGCAGCTCCTTCCCGGTTGAGTACCGCAGCAGCCCCGTCCGGGACGGGGAGCGCATCATCGGGGCGGTCATCACCTTCACCGACATCACCGAGCGGGTGCGCGCCCGCGAGCGCGAGCACCAGCTCGAGCGCGAGCAGGCCGCGCGGCTCCAGGCGGAGGCGGTGGAGCGGCGCGTGCACGGCATGCTGGAGAGCATCTCCGATGCCTTCGTCGCCTTGGACCGGGCCTGGCGCTTCACCTACGTCAACCGCCGCGCCGAGGAGCTGTCGCACCGCCCGCGCGAGCAGATGCTCGGGCGCACCCCCCTGGAGGTGTTCCCGGGTTTCACCGGCTCACGCTCGGAGCAGGGCTTCCGCAAGGCCTTCACCGAGCAACGGGCCGTCCACTTCGAGGAGCACGACCCTCCGCGTGACACCTGGGTGGAGATGCACGCCTACCCGTCCGAGGACGGGCTCGCCGTCTACTTCCGCGACATCACCGAGCGCAAGCGCACCGAGGAGCGGCTGCGGCTCTTCGAGTCCATCGTGGTGAATGCCTACGACGGCGTGGTCATCCTGGAGCCCGAGCGCCAGAACGGGCACAGCACCCGGCGCATCATCTACACCAACGAGGCCTTCTCGCGGATGACGGGCTACAGCCCGGAGGAGCTGAGGGACTCGGAGTCGCTGCTGCTGATGGGCAAGGACACGGACGCGGCGACGCTCGAGCGCATGCGCGAGGCCCTGCGCCGCCAGGAGCCCATCCGCGCGGAGCTGCTCACCTACCGCAAGGACGGCTCCTCCTTCTGGACGGAGAGCACCCTGGTGCCCGTGAAGGACGAGGAGGGCGTGCTGAGGCACTGGGTGGCCGTGACGCGCGAGGTGACGGAGCGCAAGCGGACGGAGGAGTCGGCGCTGCGGCTGGCCCGCGAGGAGGCGGCCCGCACCGAGGCCGAGGCGGCCCACGCCCGCATCGAGGCCATCCTGGAGAGCATCACCGATGCCTTCTTCGCCCTGGACCGGGAGCAGCGCTTCATCTTCGTCAACCGCCGCGCCGCCGAGGTGCTGCAACGCCCGCGGGAGCAGCTGCTGGGCCAGCCCCTGGACGCGATGCTGCCGGAGGACGCGCGGGCCGGGCTGGCCCAGGGCGTGCGCCGGGGGCTGGAGGGCGGGGGCGCCTCGGAGTGCGAGCTGTACCTCACCCCGCTCGAGGCGTGGTTCGAGTGCCACGTCAGCCCCTCCGGCGAGGGCGTCTCCGTCTACTTGCGCGAGGTGACGGCCCGCAAGCGCGCGGAGGAGGCGCGCCGCAAGCTCAGCTCCATCATCGAGGCCACACCGGACTTCGTGGGCAGTACGGATCCGCAGGGGCGCGGCCTCTACCTCAACCGCGCGGGCCGGCGCATGGTGGGACTGGCGGAGGAGCAGGACGCCAGTGCCTGGAGCATCGCCTCGGCCCACCCGGCCTGGGCCGCGCGGCGCCTGCTGGCCGAGGGCGTGCCCACCGCGCTGCACGAGGGCGTGTGGATGGGGGAGTCGGCGCTGCGCTCCCCGGACGGGCACGAGTTTCCCGTCTCCCAGGTGCTGCTCGCCCACTACGAGGCGGATGGGAAGCTGGAGATGCTCTCCACCATCATCCGCGACATCTCGGACCGCCAGCGCGCCGAGGAGTCGCAGCAGTTCCTCTCCGAGAGCGGCCGGGTGTTGGTGGCCGCGCTGGAGTACGAGGCCACCCTGCGCAGCCTGGCCCGGCTGGTGGTGCCGCGCTTGGCCGACTACTGCGTGGTGTGCATGCTGGAGGGCGGCGAGGTGCACCGCCCGGCCATGGCCCACCGCGACCCCTCCCAGGAGCCGCTGCTGCTCGCGCTCGGGCACATGCGCCCGGTGACGCATACGCTGGTGGGCGTGCAGAGCGTGCTGCGCACCGGCGAGCCGGAGCTCGTCCCCGAGGTGACGGACGCCTGGCTGCGGGCCTCCGCCGAGGACGAGGAGCACTTCACCACGCACCGCGCCCTGGCACCGCGCTCGCTGCTGATCGTCCCGCTGGTGGCGCGCGGGCGGACGCTGGGCGCCGTCACCTTCGCCTTCACCGCGGCGTCGGGCCGGCGCTATGGCCCGGCGGACCTCTCGCTCGCCGAGGGCCTGGCCTCCCGGGCCGCCCTCACCCTGGACAACGCGCGGCTCTACAAGGAGTCGCAGCAGGCCACGCACGCGCGCGACGAGGTGCTCGCCGTCGTCTCGCACGATTTGCGCAACCCCCTCAACGTCATCTCCCTGGGGGCGAGCTACCTGCTCAAGCGCCTGCCCCAGGGCGAGGAGGCGGCGTCGTGGCGCAAGCAGGCGGAGCTGATGCGGCGCTCGGCGGACCAGGCCGTCCATCTCATCCAGGATCTGCTGGAGGTGGCGAAGATCGAATCCGGGCGGCTGGCGGTGGAGTGCCAGCCGCAGGACGTGGGCCGGCTGGTGGACGACATCATCGAGCTGCACCGGCCGCTGGCGGAGGCGAAGCAGTTGCGGCTGGAGCGGGAGCTGGAGGCGGGACTGCCGCGGGTGCTGGCGGACCGGAGCCGGGTGCTGCAGGTGTTCTCCAACCTGATCGGCAACGCGTTGCGCTACACGCCCGAGGGCGGCCGCATCACCGTGCGGGCCCGGCGCGAGGGCCGGTTCGTGCGCTTCTTCGTGAGCGACACCGGCAAGGGGATTGCCCCGGAGCACATGCCGCACCTCTTCGAGCGCTACTGGCAACCGAAGGGGACACGGGAGGGAGCGGGGCTGGGGCTGCCCATCGCCAAGGGCATCATCGAGGCCCACGGCGGCTACATCCTGGTGGAGAGCGAGCCGGGCAAGGGCAGCACCTTCTCCTTCACCTTGCCGGTGAGCGAGGCGCCAGCAGCGCGGTGAGGACGTGGTCGCGCCAGCGGCCGTCGATGAGGACGAGCTCGCGCGCGAGGCCCTCGACGCAGAAGCCCACGCGGCGCAGCACGGCGGCGCTGCGGTGGTTGTCCGGCAGGTGGTTGGCCTGGACGCGGTGCAGGCCGAGCAGCCCGAAGGCGTAGTCGCACACGGCGCGCACGGCCTCGCTCATGAGGCCCTGGCCCTGGACGCGGTGGTCGAGCCCGAAGCCCAGCTCGCCCGACTGGAGGGGCCCGCGACGGATGTCGGTGAGGGACACGCTGCCGAGCACCGGCGCGGAGGTGAGCGGGGCCTCGCGGGACAGCAGGAAGAGGCGCAGGGCGAGGCCGCGGCGCCAGTCCTCGGCGTCCTGGGCCAGGCGCGAGCGCCACCAGGTGACGGTGAAGAAGTTGTCGGGGCGCGCGGGCGAGACGGGGCCGAGGTGGCCGCGGTTGGCCTCGTGGTAGGCGAGCACGCGCGCGGCGCCATCCGGAGGCAGCAGGGCGAGGTGGAGGCGCGGGGTGGTGAGGAGGACGGGCGGATTGTCCGAGGGCATGACGGGCAGCGGGGAGGCTAGCGCGTCCAGGGGCTCGCGCGTGCGCCGTGAAGGGGATGCTCGACAGGGGACGGCCGCTCACGTTGACTGGTGGAGGTTGGAGGCCGCCATATGACGCCGCGCATCGTCGAGGGAGACCTGCTGGAGCAGCAGGCCGAGGCCATCGTGAACGCCTGGAACCGGAACATCATCCCCTGGTGGCTGCTCTTGCCCCAGGGCGTTTCGGGCGCCATCAAGAAGAGGGGAGGGCTGGCGCCGTTCCGCGAGCTGGCGCGCGTGGGGCCGATGCCCCTCGGCTCGGCGGTGGTCACCTCCGCGGGCCGGCTGCCCTACCGGGGCATCATCCACGTGGCGGGCATCAACATGTTGTGGCGCGCGTCGGAGAAGTCCATCCGGGACTCGGTGACGAACGCGCTCGCCCGGGCCCGGGAGCACGGCTTTGGCTCCGTGGCGTTCCCGGTCATCGGCGCGGGCAGCGGCGGCTTCGACGAGGCCCGGGCACTCGAGGTGATGGTGTCCACGCTGGAGGCCCGTGACGTGGAGGTCGATGTCACCGTGGTCCGCTACCGCAAGGCCACGCCATGAACACGATGAGATGCTGGGGGCTGCTGCTCGGTGTGTGGCTGGCCGGATGCGCGGCCTCGGGCCCTTCCTCGCGAGCCTCCTTCCAGGAAGCGGAGAGCGAAGCGGCGGACACCTGCGTCGCCCTGCTCTGCGATGAGGAGGTGTGCGGCTTCTTCCGCTGCGAGGACGTGGCGGCGGACGCGGTGTCCTCGCGCGAAGGCGCGGATGCGGCGGGTGTGGAGCCCGGGCGGGTGGTGCTGGCGCGCACCGGGAGCACGACGGTGGGCATCAACCTGCCTTCCCCCGTCACGCCCATGCGGTACCGGGGCTGGCCACTGCGCTACCCGGGAGAGCGCGAGCCCATCTTCGTCATCCCCTGGAAGAACCACCACCTGCGCAACCTGCTGCCGAGCCAGAAGCAGCTCATCGCGGAGGCGAATGCGCGGCTGAACCGGCCTCACGAGAAGCACCACATCTTCCCGCAGGAGTTCAAGGCGTGGTTCAAGGAGCAGGGCGTCGACATCCATCAATGGACGATGCTCATCGAGAAGCAGCTCCACGAACGCATCCATCGGGGCGCGAGGGGTGGCCCCTGGAACGAGGCCTGGCGGCAATTCATCAAGGCCAACCCGGGAGCGACGAAAGAGGAAATCTGGAAGCACGCCTGGGAGCTGTGTGTCCGCTTTGGTCTGTTTGCACCCCTTCAGCCGTACTACGGTTCGGTGCGGCTACCACCCCCCATTCCATACTGAGGCGAGCATGACCTTCTACCGCTTGGACTCTCCGGAGGATTGGTCCTGCACGGGCGAGGTCAACGCCAACTACAAGTGGGGATTGCCCGGTACTCACTGCCCGGAATGTGATGCCACCTGGAGCAGTGCCTCGGATTCATACCCGTGCACCGACTTGTCGGGGCTGCCAGAGGCGAAAAAGCTCGAAGAGCCCTACCTGGAGGAGGACTTCGAGGAGTTCGTTCGTCTCCGTGAGCTGGTCCGGCCCTTGGTACCCGCCGGCGTGCCCTTGTGGCCGGGGACGAAGTTCGGCCCACTCGTGGGCTCGGCCCGCGGCACCTTTGGGCAGCTCTTCATGCCATACGCCTGGCGGCTGCTCATCCGCCGTGAGGCTTTGGAGCAACTGCACGCCGAAGGCATCCGGGGACTCGAGGGAGGCCGCACCCAGTTGCGCTTCCGGCAGAGACAGGCGCCGGAGCTGCTGGAGCTTCAAATCGAGCCCCACGGCCTGCTGCACCGGGACTGCATTCCACCCGGCAAGGCCGTGCCGTGTGGACGGTGTGGCCGGCACGGCTTCAGCTTCCCGGACAAGCCCATTCTCGACCGGGCCTCTCTGCCCGAGCACCTGGACCTGTTCCGGCTGGCCAACTTCACCACCGTCATCGTGGCCAGCGAGCGCCTCGTGGAGGCCATCCATCGCCTCGGTTTCGAGGAGGTGTCCATCCGCGAGCTGCACCTGCGCTGAGGCGCGGATTGGAGTAGACAGCGCCCATGCGCCTGCACCTCGTCGACGGGACCTATGAGCTCTACCGTGCCCACTTCTCGCCCCGGCCTGGGGCCACGGCGCCGGATGGCCGCGATGTGAAGGCCACCGTGGGGCTCGTCTCCTCGATGCTCGCGCTGCTGCACGACGCCGAGGAGTCGGTGACGCACATCGCCCTGGCCTTCGACAATCCCATCCGCTCGTTCCGCAATGCGCTCTTCGCCGGCTACAAGTCCGACGACGGCGTGCCCCCCGAGCTGCATGCCCAGTTCGACCTCGCCGAGGAGGCCATGCGGGCGCTCGGGCTCACCGTCTGGTCCATGAAGGACTTCGAGGCGGATGATGCGCTCGCCACCGCCTCCGCGCTCTGGGCCGGGCAGGTGGAGCAGGTGCGGTTGCTCACCCCGGACAAGGACCTCGGCCAGTGCGTGCGCGGCCGCCACGTCGTGCAGGTGGACCGCAAGCAGCAGAAGGAGCTGGACGAGGACGCCGTGCGGGCGAAGCTCGGCGTCCCCCCGGCGAGTGTGCCGGACCTGCTGGCGCTCGTGGGCGACGACGCGGACGGCATCCCCGGCCTGCCCGGCTTCGGAGAGAAGGGCGCGTCCGCGCTGCTCAACGCCTACGGCCACCTGGAGGCCATCCCCGCGGACGCGAGCGCCTGGTCCGTCCGCCCCCGAGGCGCGGACAAGCTCGCCGCCACCCTGCGCGAGCACCGCGAGGAAGCGCTGCTGTACCGCAAGCTGGCCACCCTGGTGACGGACGCGCCCCTGGCCGAGTCTCTGAAGGACCTCGCCTGGGCCGGCGTCCCCCGGGCGCGCTTCCTCGCGCTGTGCGACTCCCTGGGGCTCACCACGCTCAAGACGCGCCCCAAGCGCTGGGCGGCGGAACCGGCGTGAAGCCCAGCCAGGGGTTGCATGGCGCCCAGAAATGGCGCACATGGGCACGGGGTTGAACACCGCTATGTCCACCGAGCTGAAGCCCATCGGGCTGAACATTCCTGGCACCGACGACAACTGGGTCCCCTCCATGGAGGACATGCCCTTCCACCGCCTGGGCGGTGAGGCGGGGGTGCAGGCCCTGGCCGAGGCCTTCTACGACGCCATGGATGCGAGCGAGCCCGCGCTCGCCCGCCTGCACGAGCTGGATGAGCACGGCAAGGTGTCCCGCGGCATGCGCGAGCGCTTCGGCCTCTTCCTCATCGGCTGGCTGGGCGGGCCCCAGCACTACATGGAGAAGCACGGCCACCCGCGCCTGCGCATGCGCCATGGCCACCTCCCCGTGGACGTCGCCCAGCGCGACGCCTGGCTGCGCTGCATGCAGCGGGCAATGGACGCCCGGGGGGTGAAGGGCAACCTGCGCCGCTTCCTCGACCAGCGCTTCTCCGACGTGGCCGACTTCCTGCGCAACGTCGAGGGCTGAACGAGCACCTGGCAAGGGCGCTCACAAGATGCAGTTGCAGTGTATAGAGGACTACGGCGGTTGGGGGCTGAATTCAGCGCACGCTATCTTGATTCGTGGCTGTGGCGCGGATCTCAGCTGAATAAGGACGTGGTGTGCAGCACTCAAAACCCAGCAGCGTGCGCCGAATTAACCCTTCTCGTTCAAGAATTCTAGCTGCTTCAAGCACATCGTCTTCCTGATACCTCTCGGATTTTTCTTTAGACCAGCTCAAAAAATCAGGGACGAGACGGTCGTGGGATAAGAAACCCTTGCGGGCTATGACTGCGTGAGCTGTGGCTACTGCTTCCAGCTTATCGGCTGTTTTGTTGCATATGGTTGTGGCTGCGTTTATTGCTGCGTTCCATGCGCGAAGTCGATCTGCATCATTTCCGGCGAGTTTGCGGTTTCTGCCGTCCTGAAGCATCGCTTGTGCATCCATCTTTGTGAATGCAAGATAGTCGCGAATAGTATTGAGCATCGGCTCTATGCCTACACAATAAGGACCGAATTTGTACTCGGTAAACCTGAAGTACTCAGTGTCGGCATAGACATTGAAGAAATATGCTGCCTTTTGGATTGTGAGCTTGGTCGGTCGCTGAAGGCCTACGCGCAGTCCCGCCAGAACAAAGTGGGATAAAGATACTTTGGGCTCTTGAGCTACTTGCGACTCGAATCGGACTGTAGGCTCATAAACCTCAATGTCGACGTCGTTGAGGTCTTCCAACTCTCTTATGATCGCCCGTTTGACTTGAGACCATTCGAGCCCACCGTTTCCGCATCCTAACGGAGGCAGGGCGATTGAGCGGATGCGTTCACGCGCGATCAATTCGCGCAATGAGTGTAATCCTGTAACGATGTCCTCAAATCGAGAGGATGCGCGCCAGTGACCCTTGGTTGGAAAATTGATTACGATTTTGCCGGACTCTCGAAATGAAGTCGTTTCGCCAAGGCGTATCTCGCCGCGACGGCATTTTGATGCATAGTCGTTAAACATGCGCGGGTACGCTCTTTTGAATTGATGAGCGATGCCCTTGCCCATGACGCCTACGCAGTTGACGGTGTTGACGAGGGCCTCTGCTCGGCTGTCAAAAAGATTGCCATGTACGAAGCGAATCATTTGCAGCCTCGAGGGAACATGCTGGGGTTGACTGTGATTAGTCGAGAGTGTTCTACGCCAAGTGCGTCGAGGACGGCATCCTTGGCTTGTTCGGATGCGGTGAAAATGTTGGAGATGTCAGAAAACGCCACATTGGTTGGGCTCAGTGCTTCGGCCATGCAGACCATTTTGCATTCATGGTCGTCATAATCGCGATTGTCGCGATCCATTTGCGACCAATCAATGCTGTCGATGCCATCATCCCATTCGTGTACCTCAATGGATTCGGTGCCAGAGAGCGGATGACGGGCGATTATCTTCCACCCTTGAGCTCGTGCAACGGTGCGCCGCACGCAGAGCAAGGCGAAAGATGTTTTCGGGTTCGCGTGGACGACCGCGTAATCAAAAGGGCTTTTGTGGATGAAGTGGAATGGAACCATTGCGTCAAGGTCAAATTGACTACGACCATCTAGGATCTCACTATCCGCTACATCCTTGAAATTAATGCGATTCTTCCGCAGGCTACGACGCGAGAGCAGCCCGTTCTGCTTAATACTAATCAAGTTTTTGATAGCCGTGAGATGGTAAACGAGCTTCTTGTCGCGGTTTCCGGCCATGGCTGCTCCCTCTGCCTACATCAGAGGCTTGAGGATACAACAGCCTACCGCCATATTGAAGGGGTGCTGCACTAGGCTTGTTGATGTGGGCGCATGTGGTTTGGGGTTCGAGCTATGGAAGAGACGGACTTATTCCACGTTATTAAGCAAGCGAGCTGGCGCCAAGCTGGCTCTATGGATAGGACGAAGTGCATAGCAACGTCCTCTTGTGTGGGTTGAAGCCGGTCTTGGAGAAAAATGTCGTAATTTCAGATAGTTAGATCCTTTGTGGCTCGGCTTCCGGAACTAAGAATCATTCCTAGCTGCTCGGTTCCTCGGTTACAGCAATGTCCGTGTATGCGATAGTTGAATGACCTTAAGAAGCTATCTGTAGAGTTAGGGAAAAATTCCCAGCGAGTTGAGTGATGTACCGCGTGCCTTCGTTGGGCTCCTCTGAGAGGATTCGCGGCTACATGCAGATCTGGGTCGACGCCGATGCGTGTCCGGGGCCGGTGCGGGACATCCTCTTGAGGGCCTCGCAGCGCCTGGGCCTCGCCACCGTCTTCGTGGCCAACAAGCGCCTCACCCTGCCTCGCTCGGAGCTCGTCTCCACGGTGCAGGTGGGCGCGGGGCTCGACGTGGCGGATGGCTATATCGCCTCCTCGGCCCAGGCCGGAGACCTCGCCGTCACCCAGGACATCCCCCTCGCCGCGCTGCTCGTTCCCAAGGGCGTGGTGGTGCTCGACCCCCGGGGAGAGCTGTTCAGCGAGGAGAACATCTCCGAGCGCCTCTCCGTGCGGAACTTCATGCAGGAGCTGCGCGACGGCGGCGTGATGACCGGCGGTCCCAGCGGGTTCTCCAACCAGGACCGCCAGCAGTTCGCCGCCTCGCTGGACCGCGAGCTCACCCGGCTGCTCAAGGCCCGTTAGAAGCGCATCAGCAGACCCGGGCCCGCCGTGAGGGACTCGCTGCGCCGGCCCGTGCGCATCAACACCGGCACGGGGACGGCCCGGAAGGTCTCGGACGATTGGCTCCGCAGCCCCGGTGAGGTGGGCGGATAGGGCATCGGTTCCTCGGCGGTGACCAGCGCCGTGATGACGAAGGTGGCCGCGATGCCGCCGATGGCCGAGAGCGGGACGGCCGGGCCATTCGCGAGCGCCGTGCCCGCCAGCAGCAGCACCGCGCCCACGCCCATGGGCATCACCGTGAGCTTGAAGACGCGCGACGCCGAGAGCTCGAACGGCACCGCCAGCAGGCCTCCCAGCCCCATGCCGAGCAGGGGCGCCACCAGCGTCGGCGACAGGTTCGGGTCCTGGTCTCCCGGTTCCGAGAGCAACACCGTGGACTGCACGAGCCCGGTGAGCACGAAGGCGTACAGGGAGCTCATTCCCACCAGCGACGCATCCCCATCGCTCACGTCACCGGGCAGCGACGTGGCCGCCAGCGCGCCGATGATGCCGGCCTGCGTGGTGAGCAGCGTGGTGACGGCGCGGTCGCGCGAGCTGAGCCCCTGCTCGCTGCCGTAGCCGAAGCCGGCGAGGAAGCCCAGCGCGGCACCCCCCGCGGCGAGCAGCGACTCGTTGCGCTCCACCGGGACGTAGTACTGGTACAGGGCCGCGGCGGTGCCGAGCGACAGGCTTCCGAGCACCGCGCCCACGTAGGCCCCGTTCTCCGACTCGAAGGTGTTGCCGAGGATGCCGCCCGTCACCGCGCCGCTGAGCAACTCGGTGAAGACGAGCAGCATGCCGCCGGAGCCATAGGAGAAGCGGCTGTAGCGCGACGGGGGCTCGGTGGCCGTCGAGGCCTCGGGCGGTGGAGGAGGCGGAGGCGGCGCGGCCTGGGCCGCGGGCGTTGGAGGAGGTGGAGGCGCCGGTTGCACCGCGGGCGGCGGAGGTGGCGGAGGTGGCTGGGTCGTGGTCGCGGGCGGCTGTGTGACGGCCGGAGGCGGCGTCGCGGGCGGTGTCTGCACCGCGGGCGAAGCCGGCTGGGGGGTGGACGTGGACTGCGCCCGCGCGATGCCATTCGCGGTCAGCAGACCAAGACACATCAGGGAAACGACGAGCCGCATACACAGGTCTCCTAGGCGTAACGTGGGGGGAAGATGGGTCGGGCGGCCCGGGGGTGCATCGTTCAGTCCCGGGCGCTCTCTCGTCCCGTGGGGCGGTGCGGTGTCGGGTGTCACGCACCCGCAGCCCGGGAGGTGTCGGGTGCGGGGGCTTCCCGGTGGGTCCGCGGGGCTCCCCGCTTCCCTGGCGCCGGTTTTTCTGCTCGGGCGCTGGGAGGGCAGGGACGGCAGGGGTCCTGGCGGGCAGGCACGGCTCGGAGACGGGGCTCTTGTGCCACAATGTCGGCGTACCGCGCGGTCTCCGGTTCCTCCCTCCGGCCCCTCTTCACCATGACGACTTCCTTCCGTGCCCGGTCCTTCCGGCGGAGCCCGGTCTCCCCGGGCCTGCTTCTCGCGAGCGCCGTGCTCCTGTTGCTCGGGAGCGCTGCGGGCTGTGCCCGGAGCGAGGCCCCTCCGCCGCCCGTCGAGGCGAAGGTCGAGGGTCATTGGCTGCAACCGCTCGCCAACGGCAGCCAGATGGAGCCGTGCGGGCATGGCGGCCACGCCTGGGTCTGGACTCCTGGCCGAGCCGGGTTCTGGCTCGTGGACGAGGCGGGCCGCGAGCAGGCCATCGAGGGAGTCGGCGACAAGGGCGTGCAGGTGACGCAGGTCGTGTCCACGGCGGACTCCGAGCGGGCATGGGTCTTCGCGCAGATGCCCTCGCCCTTCAAACCGAGCACCGTGCTCTACCTGGTGGACCACCAGAAGCTCATCCGGCAGCTCTCGGTGCCAGCCCAGGAAGTGATGGCCATGCCGTCCGAGGGGAACGAGCGGCTCTGGGTGGTCTCGTCCCTCAACCTGAAGCACCTGACGGTCCTCGATGCCTCGGGCGAGGAGGGGCAGGAGGTGGCCCTCACTTCATCAGGGCAGGGGTGGATCACCGCGCGCCAGATGCTGCCCGTGGCGAAGGGACAGCAGAGCTGGCTCGTGCTGGACCAGAGCCTCCTCCACGTGAACCCGCGGGAGGGCGCCCGCTCCAACTCGAGGCCCCTGTACGTGGGGAACGTGGGGACTCTGCTTCCCACCCGGCAGCCCGACCGGGCCTGGGTGCTCGCGCAGCAGTCCGGGAAGAGCGAGCCGCAGTTCCTGCTCGCGAGCCGGGAGGGAGTGAAGACCACCGCGAAGCCCCTGCTCGACGGCGTCCAGCAGCTCTTCGCCCACCGTGACGCCGATCGCGTGTGGGCGTTGCAGGTCACGAGCCCCGCCGGTGCTTTGGCCCCGGTCTTCGAGTTGAAGCTCGTGGGGCTCGACGGGGCGGTGGTGGGTCCCGGTGTGAAGGTGGAAGGGATGCCAGGAGTGGGAAGCTCTCCGGACGGGCATGTCTGGGTAGGTGACAGGCGGCGCGTCTACCTCCTGGGCGAGGGTGGGGAAGAGGTGGCGCGCAGCGCGGATGCGGAGGGTCTGGGGTGGGCGCAGCTCCTCCCGCTCTCGGCGGAGCACGCCTGGGCGGTGACGGAGGCCGGTGGGGTCAGCCTGCTGTCCGTGAAGGGACGGGTCATCACCTCGGGCGACCAGGCGGTGACGTACCTTCACGAGCCCCAATTGGTGGTGGCGGATGCGCAAGGGGCGTGGGTGCTGTCGGACGGTGCGACCCGGCTTCACCGGTTCTCGCTCGGTCAGGACGGGCTGCAGTCCACGCAGGTGCTCGAGGGCGTGGGGATGAATGGGGTGTTCCCGATTCCGGGCACGCGCCGCGCCTGGGTGACCGGTAGCCCGAGGGGCTACGTCTACGGAGAGGCCTCGGACGTGGGACGGGTGCGGGTGGGCTTCGCCGGTGGAGCCAGGCTCGAGCGAGACGCGAAGGGAGGGGTTCAGGTGGAGGGCCGCCTCGAGGCGGGAGCGCCGCTGGAGTCGCTGGAGCTCGACTGGCCAGGGCTCGCGCATGCGAAGGCGGCCGGGCGCACGCTGCTGTTCAAGTTGCGTCCGGAGAATGGCCCGGGCGAGCTGGACGGGGAGTGGGAGTGGCGTCTCGCCACGGCCCAGCCCATCGTGGTGAAACCGCCGTCGGGAAGCGCGGAGCACCTCTCCCTCGCCGTGGTGACGCACGCGGTGGAGAATGGCACCCAGCTCACCGCCACCTTCCAGCACGTGCCCTTCGGTGTGCGGCTGCTCGACCGCGTCTGGGTGCGCACCGCGCTCGCGTGTCTCGCGGTGACGCTGTTGCTGCTGTTGCCCATGCTGCTGCTGAGCCCCTCGGGCGCGTCGCGCAGGTGGTTGCCGCTCATCGGTTACATCCTCACCGGAGTGGGGGCGGGCGGTGGCGAGCTGATGGGATTGTTGGGCGGGCTGCGCATCCACCTGCCCACGGTGCTGGCCGTGACGTGCGCGGAGCTGGTGTTGTGCGCGGGCCTGGGGCTGCTGTCACCGGCCGTGTTCCGCCGGCTCGTCTTCACCCACCCGTTCTCCTGGGCCGCCGCGCCGCTGCTGCGCTGGCCCGCCTTCCGGCGCCGCTTCTTCGCCGCGCATGTCCGGCAGGTGCGCCGCCGGGTGGACGTGGCCTCCGCGCAGGCCAACGGCGAGGTGTTCGTGGAGCTCTCCTCGCACGTCACCGAGTACGCGGGGGCCGGGGTGCCGCCCTCGCCCTCGGAGCGCACGGCCGAGGAGCTGTGCGGGCTGCTCACGCGCGAGCGCGCGCACCTGCTCATCCAGTGCGCGGGAGGCCGGGGGAAGAGCGCGCTCCTCCGGCGGCTGGTGCGGCTGTCGTTGGAGCACTTCGAGAAGCAGCCGTCCTCGCCGCTGCCCGTGTTCATCGATCCAGCGGCGGAGGACCTGGAGACGGCCGCGAAGGAGGCGCTGCAGGAGCTGGGGTTGCCGGAGGGGCTGCGGGACGCGCTGCTGGAGTCGGGGGACTTCTTCCTGGTGCTGGACGGCCTCACCGAGTCGAAGCTGGAGCCGGAGGCGCTGCGCCGCTACCTGGAGCGGGAGATGGGGCTGCACGCGCCGGTGCTGCTGTCGGCGAGGCCCAACGAGGCGTACCGGACGGCGATGGCGCACGCGCTGCGCTGGATGGCGGTGGAGCCCAAGCGGCTGGACGCGGCGGGGCTGGAGCGCTTCCAGGCGGCGTACCCGGGACCGGACGGCAAGCCGGTGCCGCTCACCGAGTCCCTCCAGCGCATCTGCCGGGGCCGGGCGGCGGACGGGACGTACGTGCCCATCCTCGTGCGGCTGGCGCTGCGCTTCGGCGCGGGCGGGGTGGACAGCGTCATCAATCTCTACCGGGCCGTCTTCGCGGGGCTGTTGAAGCAGGAGCCGGACGACGCGAAGACCTCGGAGATGCTGGGCTTCGCGGAGGCGCTGTGCCTGGGCAGCTACTGGGAGCACCGCAGCCGGCTCATCGTCTGCCGCGACAGTCCGGACGAGGCGAACCTGAGGAAGCTGCTGGACGCGGGGCTGCTGGTGGCGGCGGACGCGAGGCCGGGGCCGGTGCCCAGGCACGTGCGCTTCTTCCACGACTCGATGCAGAGCTACCTCACGGCGCGGGCGCTGTACGCGCGCTACGCCTCGCAGGCGAAGTGGGACTGCCTGTGGCGGGCGGCGGGCGAGCCGGGCTTCGCACGGGAGCAGTCGGACCTGATGACGGAGGCGGGCTCGGAGCTGTTCCAGATGTGCTCGTACGTCTTCGGGTACGACGCGCGGCTGAAGGCGGAGCTGAGCCGGCACCTGGAGCTGTGCGCGGAGGCGAATGACGAGCGGCTCAACAAGGAGGGCATCCTGGCGGCGGTGCCGGAGGAGCTGAGGCCCGCGTTGCGCAAGTCCGGCCGGGTGCTGTCGCCGGGGCTGCTGCTGAGCGAGGCGAGCCGCGTGTGCGGAGAGCACACCGACGGAGAGGCCCTGTTCCTGCTCTACGCGCGCATCGCCCCGCTGGCATGGCCCTGGAAGCCGGAGGACGCGGGCACGGCCCAGTCCCACGAGGACAAGGACGCGGACGCGGCCTGAGTGCGCAGCCCCTCCCTCGCCCATGCCCGTCACCCTGCCAGCCCATGCCGCCGCGGTGCTCCCATTCTTCCGGCTGTGCCGGAGGGGCGTGCTGCCCACCGCGCTCGTCGTCGGAGCCTGTGCGCCGGACCTCTCCTACGTGTATGCCGTGCGCGAGCTCGGTGACTACGCGCACGAGTTCCCCGGCTTCATCCTCTTCTGCGTGCCGGTGGGGCTCGCGGTGCTGGTGTGGCTGGAGGCGCTCGTCCTGCCCGCGCTGAGACGCGCCCTGCCCGAGGTGGGGGGCGTGCAGTGGGGCCGCTTCGTGCACACCGAGGGGCTGCCGGCAACACCCCTCGCCTGGGTGGCCATCGTGGCGGCGCTGGTGCTCGGCGCCAGCACGCACCTGCTCTGGGATGGCTTCACCCACGCCAGGATGTGGCCCGCCGAGGTGCTCTACCCGGACGTCCTCGTCCCGGTGGGGAGCAGGAATCTGCCGCTGGCGCGGGTCCTCCAGCATGGCTCGTCGCTGGTGGGCTCGCTCGTGGTGCTCGGGTACATGGCGAGCCGCTACCGGCACCTGGAGCCCGTGGCGGGGGGCGCCTGGGCCGACTATCTGCGCGTGCTGGTGCCGACGGCGGCCGGGGCGGTGCTGGGACTGGTGCTGCGGCTGGCGCGCTACCAGGACATGGGGGCGCTGGAGGCGCAGCTGTGGTGGGCCTTCTGGCCCACGGTGACGGGGGCGCTCGCGGGGCTCACCGTGGGGTGCGCGCTCGTCCGGTGGCGCGGGCGGTCATGAGTGGCGGCGCTCCACCTGCTCCAGGGCCCGGCGGATCTGCGGCAGCGCATACGGTTTGGGCAGCATCACCGCTCCCTCCAGCTTCTCGGAGCCCCCGGCGAGCGCCGTGCTCCCGAGCCCCGAGGCGATGATGATTCCCATTCCCGGCCTGTGCCGCGCCGCCTCTTGAGCGAGCTCCACGCCCGACGAGCCCGGCAGCGTCACATCCGTGAACAACACGCCGAAGCCACCGGCCGCCAGGGCCGCCCGGGCCTCTTCCGCGCTCGACACCGCCAGCACGTCGTGCCCCAGCAGGCCCAGCAGCTCGCACGCCGAGGAGCGGATGTCCTCATCATCCTCCACCAGCAGCACGCGCTGCCGCCGGTCGGGCCGCCGCGTGCGGTGGTCGAGCAGCTGGCGCACCTTGCGGGCCATGTCCTCGCGGCGATGGGGCTTGCTCAGCAGGTGGACGCCCGGGTCGAGCCGCCCGCCCGTGGCGATCGCATCCTCCGTGTAGCCGGAGGTGAAGAGCACCTCGAGGTCCGGCAGCAGCGCCTTGGCCTGCCGGGCCAGCTCGGCGCCGCGGATGGGGCCCGGCATCACCACGTCGGTGAACAGCAGGTCCACGGGGATGCCGCTCTGGAGGATGGCCAGGGCGCTCTGGCCATCGGCGGCCTTGAGCACGCGGTAGCCCAGCTCCGTTAGCATCTCCACCACCGTGGCACGCACCTCGGCGTTGTCCTCCACCACGAGGACGGTCTCGCTTCCTCCCTCGACGGGGCCCGTGGGGAGCTCGGTGGGCAGTGCCTCCTCCGTCCGCAGGGCGCGGGGCAGGTAGAGCTTGATGGACGTGCCGAGCCCCACCTGGCTGGAGAGCTGGATGTGGCCGCCGCTCTGTTTGACGAAGCCATACACCATGCTCAGGCCGAGCCCGGTGCCACGGCCCTCGGGCTTGGTGGTGAAGAAGGGCTCGAAGACGCGCTCCAGCACCTCCGGGGGCATGCCGCAGCCGGAGTCGGAGACGGTGAGGAGCACGTACTGGCCGGGCACCACCTCCGGGTGCAGCCAGGCGTCGCGGTCATCCAGCCAGGCGTTGCCGGCCTCGATGACCAGCTTGCCGCCGTGGGCCATGGCATCCCGGGCGTTGATGGCCAGGTTGAGCAGGACGTTCTCGAGCTGGTTGGGGTCCGCGAACGTGTTCCACAGGCCGCTGGGGATGAGGGTCTCGATCTCGATGCCCTCGCCCAGGGTGCGGCGCAACAGTTCATCCATGCCGCGCACCAGCCGGCCCAGGTTGAAGACGAGGGGCTGGAGGGGCTGGCGGCGCGCGAAGGCGAGCAGATGGGAGGCGAGCTTCGCGCCCCGGTCGACGGCGCCAACGGCGGTACGCAGGCGGCCGAGGGCGCGTGGGTTGCCGGCCATGTCGCGCTGCAGCAGCTGGAGGTTGCCGCCGATGACCTGCAGCAGGTTGTTGAAGTCGTGCGCCACGCCGCCGGTGAGCTGGCCCACGGCTTCCATCTTCTGCGACTGGCGGAGCTGCTCCTCGGTCTGGCGCTGCTCGGTGATGTCGCGCGCGACGGCGTAGAGCACACCGTCCTCGGGCACGGGCACCGCGGTCCACGAGAGGCGGTGGTAGGTGCCGTTGCGGTGCCGCAGGGAGTTCTCGAAGCGCAGCGTCCGGTTTCCCGCGGCCAGCTTCGCCACCTCGGCCCGCGTCTTCTCCTGGTCGTCGGGGTGCGCGAGCCAGGAGGAGCTCTTCCCCAGCAGCTCTTCCTCGCTCCAGCCGAGCAGCGCGGTCCACGCCGGGTTGACGCTGAGGTAGCGGCCCTCGAGGTCCGCCACCAGCAGCAGGTCCTGGGAGACGTTCCAGATGCGGTCGCGCTCGCGCGTGCGTTGCTCGACGCGCTGCTCGAGCGTCTCGTTGGCCCGCCGCAGCTCCGCCATCGCCCTGACGCGCTCGCTCGCGGCCCAGATGCGATCGGCGACGTTGCGGGTGAATTCGAGCTCGTCCTGGGTCCAGGCGCGGACCTCCGCGTCATGGATGAACAGGACGGAGACCAGCCGGCCCTGCTCCCGCAGGGGCACGTTGAGCAGCGCGCGGATGCCAGAGGCCAGCAGCTTGCCGGAAGCGGCGGCGGTCCTCGGGTCCTTCTCGACGTCCGGGATGGCGACCAGCTCGCCCCGCTCGAGGTTCTCGAAGTGCGTGCCGTAGTCCTCGAACCGGTGCAGGCCGGCCACGCTGGCGACGCCGGGGCCCGAGACCCAATCCCGCTCGATGTGGAAGAGCCGCTGTGCCGCATCGAAGGTGCCGTAGCCAGCGCGCGGCACACCGAAGAGGCGCCCGGCGATCTCCATGGCGGTGCCCGCGATGCTGGGCGTGTCGCCCAGGTCCCGCAGCCGGTCACCCAGCTCGACGAGGGCGGCCTGGCGCAGCTCCGCCTTCTTGCGCTCATTGACGTTGATCAGCACGCCGGGGAAGCGCAGGGGCTTGCCTTCGGCACTGAGCTCGCAACGGCCATTCGCTTCAATCCAGAGATAGGAGCCATCGAGCTGCCGGACGCGGTACTCGGCGCGGTACGGGCCGCCGGTCTCCATCGTCCGGGCGAGCAGGGCCTGGATCCTCGGGACATCCCCGGGGTGGATGGACTCCACGACCACGCTGAGCGGCAGCCCCCGGGCGGCCCGCTCCGGCTCGAGCGAAAAGGAGCGGGCGAAGCGCTCGTCGGCCGTGAACCGGTCGGCCGGGATGTCCCAGACCCAGGTACCAATCACCGGGCCCGCGTCGAGTGCGAGCTGGAGCCGCTCGTTGGCCTCGCGGAGTGCATCCTCGGCCAGCCGGCGGTAGGTCACATCCTGGACGACGCCGCGGAGCCGGATGGGCCTGCCCTCGGCGTCGCGGACGAACTCGGCCCGCCGGGAGATCCACCGCGGCTCGCCCGTGTCATGCCGGCGGATGCGGTACTCGACGGTGGTCCGCGCGAGCCCCAAGGCCCGGCTCTTCGTGGTCGAGGCGACATCCCGGTCCTCGGGGAACACGAGCGCCTCGATGTCGGTCACGGGCATCGCGTCCACGGGCGCGAGGCCGTACAGCCGGCAGAACGCCGGGGTGACGGTCATCAGGTTCGTGGCGATCTCCACCGTGAACACGCCGATGCCGCCCGCTTCCTGCGCGAGGCGCAGTTGCTCGTCCCGCTCCAGGAGGCGCTCCTCGGCCCGCTGGCACTCGGCGCTGCCAGCCTCGGTTTGCTGGGCCTCTTCTCTGTCGGACGGGTGAGCACTCATGAGTGGTACGGCACGGGAGGGAGTCTCCAGAGGACTGTGACCGTGCCATCCACCGGGGCGCAAGGGGACACGGCCGCGTGATGGGTTTCCTGAACTGGAGTGAGGGCTACCGTGCGGCCGATACGTCTGGAGAAGAACGCTGCACCCGTCTGGCGGTGTGAGGCCATGCCCCGCTGTCAGGCTCGCCGACAGATCTGCCCGAGAGACCTGCCCACCCACGCCATTTCGATGGGAGCCAGGGCCCATTTCGGATTGCCCGGGATGCTCTGGACGGTTGCGCCCACCACCGGCCGCACGTGGAGCCGCTGCTCCATGCCTTGCCGGGGGATGCCGTCCGGCGGATGGCAGTGGGTGCAACGCGGACCCCCAACATGGCGTGGAGGCTTCGCATGAAGCGCGAGCGTCGCCTCCCGGGTGCCGCCGTGGAGACCTCAGCGCTTGAAGGTATCCACCGCCTGACGGCCCACCGCGGGGTCGTCGGTGAAGAACCCGTCGATGCCGGTGGCGAGGTACTTCTGGATCTCCGTAACCGAGCCGGAGGCATTGTGGGTGGTGTCGTCCCCCTGGGCCTTGAGGGGCGCGGGCAGGAAGGCATTCTCGGGCCGGAAGGTGTACGGGAACACGAGCAGCCCGGCGGCGTGGGCGTTGCGCACGAGGTCCGTCGGCTTCTCGAAGTTGCCCGAGCTGTCCACGTTGATGATGGTCAGCTTGTAGGGCCCGACGCCCTGGGCATAGGTGGAGACCTCCTTCATGCCCTCCTCGGTCATCAGCTCGTTGTAGGTGCGCGAGTCACCCGCCTTGACGAAGTCATAGGGCTTCTTGTCCCGGGCATCCATCAGCTGCACCAGCTTCCAGTTCTTCTGCGAGGTGCCGAGCTTCTGGTGCAAGGCCTTGAGATTGGCCACCTCAAAGGACTGGATGTAGACGGTGGCCTTGCTCTTGGAGAAGTCGTTGGCGCGCAGCGTCTCGACGAGCGTGTCCTCCAGGGCCAGGCCGATGGACTGGAAGTACGTGGGGTGCTTGGTCTCGGGGTAGAGGTGGATGGTGCGGCCGGTGCTGGCCGACATCTCCTGGGCCAGGGTGATGACCTCGGCGAGCGTGGGAATCTCGAACTGATCGTTGTACACCTTGTTGGCCGGGCGGGCCTGGGGGATGCGCTCGCGCGCGCGCAGTTCCTTGAGCTCGGCGAGCGTGAAGTCCTCGGTGAACCAGCCGGTGATGGCCACACCGTCGATCGTCTTCGTGGTCTTGCGGTCAGCGAACGTCGCCACCTCCGCCACGTTGGTGGTGCCGGAGATCTCGTTCTCGTGACGGGCCACGAGCACGCCGTCCTTCGTCGACACGAGATCCGGTTCGATGATGTCCGCGCCGTCCTCGATGGCCTTGCGGTAGCTGGCCAGGGTGTGCTCCGGCCGCAGCGCGCTGGCGCCGCGATGGCCGACCACGAGCACCTTGTCGACGAGCGGGGCCGAGAGGTCGGCGCAGCCGGTCATCGAGAAGGCGCACGCCGCCGCGAGCACGGACGAGCGAAGGGCGAAGCGGAAGGACGGATGACGGCGGGGGGAGGGCGAGAGCAGGGGAAACTCCGGGGCGTGACGCGTGCGTCGTGATGGGCGGCGCACATAGCACACGGAGATGGCAGGCCGGTGAACAGCGTGGAAACACAGCGTCAAGTGCCGCCACCGGCGATTCGCTCCTCGTGAGCATACCCACTATCTGAGCTGTCCCTCTCGTGGACGATGGCGCGGCCGGATGTGCACGGCGAAGCAGAAGTGACGGCGATGAACGTGAGATGAGGAGGGGCGCTGTTAGGGTTCGCGCACCATGAACCTCCGAACCCTCACCCCTCTGCTCGTCTCGCTGCTGACGGGCGCTCCCGCGGTGGCGCTCGCGCAGTCCGCGCAGAAGCCCGCCACCCAGGCGCCCTCCACGGTGCAAGGTGTCGCCCCGCTGCCCGGCCAGCCCAACCTCCTGGCCAGCGGCGTGCCCGAAATTCCTCCCGAGCTGCGCCGGCGCGTCCTGCAGTACCTCGAGGCGCGCTCGGCGAACCTGATGGACGTGAGCCAGGACGGCAAGCAGGTGCTCCTCTCCACCCGCTTCGCCGACACCAACCAACTGCACGTGGTGGAGCAGCCCCTCGGCGCCCGCTCCCAGCTCACCTTCACGCCGGAGCCCATCAACACCGCGCGCTTCCACCCCAACGATCCCAACACCCTCTTCTTCCTCCAGGACGTGGGCGGCGGCGAGTTCTTCCAGGTGTTCCGGCTCGACCGGCGCAACGGCCGCTCCGAGCTGCTCACCGATGGCAAGAGCCGCCACGAGGTGCTCTCGCTCTCGGACGACGGCAAATGGCTGGCCTACGGTGGCACCGGCCGCAACGGCAAGGACACCGACGTCTACGTGGCGCCCACGGACAACCCCAAGCAGGCCCGCCGCCTCACCGAGGCCGAGGGCACCTGGTACCCGGGGGAGTTCTCCCGCGATGGCTCCAAGCTGCTCGTCACCCAGTTCCGCGCCGCGGATGACGCCGACCTGCACGTGGTGGACGTGAAGACGGGTGAACGCCGCCAGCTCACCCCCAAGGAGGGCAAGGGCAGCATCAACGGCGCCGTGCTCACGCCGGACGGCAAGAGCGTCTACGTCGTCACCGACCGGTACAGCGACTTCTCCGAACTCTACAAGCTGGAGCTCGACAAGGCGCCCTCCACCTCCGCGCCTCCGTCCCTCACGAAGTCCCTCCGTTGGAACGTGGAGGGCATCGCGCTCTCGCAGGATGGCAAGACGCTCGCCGTGGACGTGAACGAGGACGGCTACAGCCGGCTGTACCTCCTGGACACGAAGCGCGGCACGCTCTCCCCGGTGGAGGTTCCCCGGGGCGTGATGGCGAATTTCGTCTTCCCCCAGGGGCGCTCGGACGTGCTCGCCTACGCCATCAGCACCTCGAAGTCGCCCGCGGACGTCTACCTGCTGGATTTGCGCACGAAGAAGAGCACCCGCTGGACGCGCTCGGAGGTGGGCGGCCTGGACACGGACACCTTCGTGGAGCCCGAGCTGGTGCACTACAAGTCCACCGACAACGTGCAGGTGCCCGCGTTCCTCTACATGCCGCGCGAGCGCAAGGGCAAGGTGCCCGTGGTCGTCATCTTCCACGGTGGTCCCGAGGGGCAGAGCCGGCCGTACCTGAGCACTTTCACCCAGTACCTCGCGGTGGAGCTGGGCATGGCGGTGCTGGTGCCCAACGTGCGGGGCTCGGATGGTTACGGCAAGGCGTTCCGCGCCATGGATGACGGGGTGAAGCGCGAGCAGAGCCTCGCGGACATCGGCGCCACGCTGGATTACATCGCCTCGCGCCCGGAGCTGGACGCCTCGCGCGTGGGCGTGGATGGGGGCTCCTACGGCGGCTACATGGTGCTCGCCACCGCCGCCTTCTTCCCCGAGCGGATTCGCGCCGCGGTGGACGTGGTGGGCATCTCCTCGCTGCCCACCTTCCTGCAGAACACCCAGGCCTACCGCCGCGACCTGCGCCGCGCCGAGTACGGGGACGAGCGCGACCCCGAGGTGCGCAAGGTGCAGGAGCGCATCTCCCCGCTCAACTCGGTGGAGCGCATCAAGGCCGCGCTCTTCGTCCAGCAGGGGGCCAATGACCCGCGCGTGCCCCAGTCGGAGGCGGAGCAGATCGTCAAGGCGGTGCGCGCCCGGGGCGCGGACGTCTGGTACCTGCTCGCGCTCGACGAGGGCCACGGCTTCGGCAAGAAGGCCAACAAGGACACCATCACCATGGCCACCTTCCTCTTCCTGGAGAAGCACCTGGGCGCGCCCGCCGGCACGCCTGGCGGCTCCGGCAAGTAGGCGCGGGAGCGGGCACACACCCGTGACGGAGCCGGTGTAGAATGCTCCGTCATGTACCGTCCTGAGGACCTCGGCACCCGGACCGAGGAGCTGATCCGGGCCGGCCGCCTCTTCTTCGAGCGCGGCTGGGTGCCCGCCACCGCTGGCAACTTCTCGGCGCGTCTGGACGAGCGCCACCTCGTCATCACCGCCTCCGGCCGCCACAAGGGCGAGCTGGATGCGGACGGCTTCCTGGTGATGGGGCAGGAGGGCGAGGTGCTCACCCCGGGCCGCAAGCCCTCGGCGGAGACGGCGCTGCACCTGCAGCTGTACCGGCGCGAGGCGTCGATCGGCTCGGTGCTGCACACGCACTCGCGCAACGCCACGCTGCTGTCGCGGCTGAGCCCCGGGGGCGTGGTGCTCGAGGGCTACGAGGTGCTCAAGGCCCTGCCCGGCGTGGAGACGCACGAGGTGAGCCTGACGGTGCCCGTCTTCCCCAACGACCAGGACATTCCCCGGTTGGCGGGGCGGGTGGAGGCGTACATGCGCGAGCACCCCGGCCTGCATGGCTACCTCATCGAGGGCCATGGCCTGTACACGTGGGGGCGCACGGTGGCGGACGCGCGGCGGCACATCGAGGCGTTCGAGTTCCTGTTCGAGTGTGAATTGGAGATGAGGAGACTGAAGCGATGAGCGAGCTGAAGGTGTTCGACGAGGGAGATGCGTCCCGCGCTCAGGTGGACACGCGGGATTTCGAGACCATCCGGCGCGAGCTGGGCGCGGTGGGCATCCGCTTCGAGCGCTGGGAGGCGCGCCAGCCGCTGAAGCCGGGGGCGAGCCAGGCGGAGATCCTCGAGGCCTACCAGGACTCGGTGGAGCGGCTGAAGAAGGAGCGGGGCTTCAAGACGGCGGACGTGCTGAGCATGGCGCCGGACCACCCGGACAAGGCGGCGCTGCGCAACAAGTTCCTCAACGAGCACACGCACAGCGAGGACGAGGTGCGCTTCTTCGTCGAGGGCCAGGGCCTCTTCACCATCCACAAGGCGGGCCGCGTCTTCAACGTGCTGTGTGAGAAGGGGGACCTGATCGGCGTGCCGGATGGGACGCCGCACTGGTTCGACATGGGGCCGCAGCCGCGCTTCACGGCCATCCGCCTCTTCACCAACACCGAGGGCTGGGTGGCCCACCACACCGGCAGCGACATCGCCTCGCGCTTCCCCCGGTTCGAGTAGCGGCATGGTCCAGGCCATCGTCACCGACATCGAGGGCACCACCTCCAGCCTGTCCTTCGTGAAGGAGGTGCTCTTCCCGTACTCGGCGCGCGAGCTGCCGGGGTTCGTGCGCGCGCACGGGCAGCGGCCCGAGGTGCGCCAGCTGTTGGACGAGGCCCGTCAGGTGGCTGGCGGGGCGCTGGATGACGGGCAGTTGGTGGCCACGCTGCTGCGGTGGATTGAAGAGGACCGCAAGCTCGGGCCGCTCAAGGGCCTGCAGGGACTGCTGTGGGAGGCGGGCTACCGCCAGGGTGATTTCCAGGGCCACGTGTACGAGGACGTGCCCCGCCGGCTGCGCGAGTGGAAGGAGCGGGGGCTGCGCCTGTATGTGTATTCCTCGGGCTCGGTGCATGCGCAGAAGCTGCTCTTCGGCCACACGCGCTTCGGCGACCTGACGCCCCTCTTCAGCGGCTACTTCGATACCGGTGTGGGGGGGAAGAGGGAGGTGGCTTCCTACGCGGCCATCGTCAAGGAACTGGGGCTGCCCGCGGCGCAGGTGCTCTTCCTCTCGGATGTGAGGGAGGAATTGGATGCGGCCGCCGCGGCGGGCCTGCGCACCGCGTGCCTGCTCCGGGGCGAGGGCCCCACGGTGGACCCCGGGCCCCACCCGGAGGCCCGCAGCTTCGACGACGTGCACCCGTAGGGCACGCACGCTGGACCCCGATGGGCCAATCTCTTGCGGCTGCTTCCGCCTGAGGAGCCGATGGTTGAGCGTTTCTTGTGCGGAGTGCCTTGCCCTGATTAAAACCGTAGATTCCTGATGGTTTTAGAAGCGCGGTCGGGACCATCTTGAAAATTTGGTACCAGGAATTGACGGTTTTGGAGGAGGCGAGCCTGTTCATAAAGCTGGTCGTCGACACCGACGGCACGCTGTCGAAGGCGAAGCGGTCGCGCTTCGCCGAGCTCGATGACGAACTCGTGGGTCAGTTGGAGGCAGTGGTCCGCAAGCACATGCTCGAGCGGTGAGCACGGCATGCGCGTCAACCCCCGCTCAGCGGTAGCCCTGCTGCCGCATGCGGTTGCTCAGCTGGGTCATCGCCTGCCGCAGCACCCGGTTGAGCAACTCCTGCTCCTCCACGCTGGGCTCGCGGGCGAGCCTCACGTTCAACCCCTTCTCCGGGCTGAAGGAGAGCGATTCGAGCAGGCCCTCGGGCAGGTGTGGCGTCACCAACTCCCGGAGCGCCTCGTCGAGGGCCTTGTCCATCCGGCCACACCCGCATCCGTCTCCGGACATGAGGGCGTCCAGATGGCTGCGCGCGCACAGCGCATCCGGGTGTTCGGGCGGCAGGGCCGCGAGCGCCTGCTGCAACTGCTCCCGCGCCGGGCCGTGCCGGTCCCGGTGTTGCTGGAAGAGCGCATGGGCGACGAGCGCGCGGCCCCACATCTCCCCGCCCGGGGGCGCGCTCTTCACGGCCTCGATCATCGCCGCCTCCGCCCGCGCCTCCAGCCCTCGCTCGGCGAGGAAGAGCCCCTGGTTGCGCAGCACCTGGGACACCAGCTCCGCATCCCCCAGTTGCCGCGCCCGCGCCGCCGCCCGCGTGTAGCACTCGTCCCCCGCCTGTGCGTTGCCCGCTTCGTCCTGCGCCAGGGCGAGCGCGAGCAGCGCATTGACCTCCTGCGCGCCGTCTCCCATGGCCGAGAAGCGCTCGGCCAGCTGGGTGAACGTGCGCACGCGCAGCTCGTGCAGGCCGCCCTGCCGCGCCGTCTCGCCCAGCTCCGCGAGCGTCTGGAGCGTCTCCGCGTGGTGCGGGCCCAGCTTCTGCTCCATCAGGTGGCACAGCGGCTCGAGCACGGCGGCCGCCAGCTCGGGCGCCACGGTTTGCGCGCGCCCACGCGCCTCCCGTGCGCAGGCCTCGAGCAGCTCGGGGGGCAGGTTGTTCGCGGGCCCCAGCGCCTGGGCCTGCTCTCCGGCCGCCACGAGGAGGAAGGCCCGCTGCGCCGTGACTTCCGCCGTGTACGGGTGGCCCGCCTCCCAGAGAATCTGGAGCGCCTCCTCCATGAGGGGCAGGGCCTCGTGGCGCTTCTCCTGGCTCAACACCCAGGCCAGCGGCGCCAGCCCGAAGGCATATCCCGGGTGCGTCTTGCCATAGAAGCGCGCCCGGCCCTCCACTCCCTCTCGCAACACCTGCTCGGCCTCGTCGAAGCGCTCCAGGCGCTCCAGGACCTGGCCGAGGTTCATCAGCACGGTGAGGCGTTTGCGGAGGGCCTCGGGCGTCCGGGCGTCGGTGTCCGCGGCGCGCCGCAGGGCCGCGGCGGCACGCTCGGTGTCTCCCAGGGCGTTGAACAGGCAGGACAGGTCGAACCAGGCGTCAGCCGCTTCGGCGCCGCGTGCGCCCGCGCGGGCCTCGGCGTCCTTCAGGCGTTGGGACAGGAAGGCCTCGGCCTCGAGTGGCTGGCCTCGCCGCAGCAGGCCGATGGCATGGTCCAGGGGAGTCGCGGTGGGAGCGGACATGCCCCGTGTCTAGCATCTCCGCCAGGTGGGGGCCCGGTCAGGCCTCGGCGCGGCGCTTCAGCCCCTCCACGAACTGCTGGAAGGCCTCGGTCATGTCGGGAATCGAGCCGCCAATCAGCGCGAGCATGGGCCCGCTGAACACCTCGTGGAGCGTGAACTCGATGTCGCCGCCCTTGGGGGTCAGCGTGAAGGTGCGCACCCCCTTGAAGAGCCCGAGCGGCATGCCTCCCGACCAGGTCATCTTCTGGTGGGGCACGAACTCCGACACCTTCACCGGAAACGCCCGGCCCGGACTCAGCTTCGTGAAGGCCTTGAGCTTCTCTCCGGGCGCGATGCGTCCCTCGATCTTCTCGCAGGAGGGATCCCACTGGGGCCAGGAGGCCCCATCGGTGAGGATGGCCCAGATCTTCTCGGGGGGCGCATGAATGGTCGTGGTGGCCTTGAATTCCTTCATGGCGCGGCACGCTACCAGGAGGCCCCGAGGCTCCTCAGGAATGAACCTCTCCGCGGTTCACCGGCCGACTCCGCCACGGGAAGGTGAAGGCGAACGCCACCCCGGCCAGGCCCACCAGGATGTAGACGAGCTGGCTGAGGCTGCTCGCCCCCTCGGGCCGCACCTCGCCTCCGAAGAGCGCGGCCACCAGGTTCCACTCGAACAAACCGATGAGCCCCCAGGTGATGGCGCCCACGATGACCAACAGGGCCAATAGCTTGTTGAAGGTGCTCACTTCCCGCGGCGTTCTCGCGTCCATGGCGTGTCCTTTCCAGAATCGGTCCGCCCTGGATGGAGAGGCCTGGCCAGGAATGTTTCGCCGATGGCGGGACATGGCGCGGGCCCGCCTGGCTGGCTGCCCTCAGCCCGGCGCGCGCGGCAGCTCCACGCGGAAGGTGGAACCCACCCCCAGCTGGCTGCTCACGCTGATGTGGCCGCCCATGGTCTCGATGATCTGCCGGGAGATCCACAGCCCCAGGCCGAAGCCGCCGTAGTGGCGCTCGGACACCGCGCGCTCGAAGCGGCCGAAGACGCGCTCCAGGTGCTCGGGGGCGATGCCGAGCCCCGCGTCACTCACGGCCAGCCGGGCGCGGCCCTCCGCCGCCTCCACGGTGATGCCGATGGGCTTGCCCTGCCCGTACTTCACCGCGTTGGAGACGAGGTTGGTCACCACCTGCTCCAGCCGCAGCCGGTCCCAATGGCCGGACACCGGGCCCGGGGCCTCCAGGGTGAGGCGAGAGCCCGTGCGCGCCAGCTCCTGCTCGAAGCGCTCCGCCACCTCGTGCACCAGGGCGGCCAGGTCCACCGGCTCCGGCCGCAGCACGAGCCGGCCCGCCCCCATCCGGGTCACGTCCAGCAAATCATTCACCAGGTGCAGCTGCCGCTTCACCTGCCGGTCCGCCACCTCCAGGCCGCGGCGCAGCCGCTCCGGGGCAATCCCCTCGGGGTTGCGGGCCAGCGTCCTCAGCAACTCCTGCACGTGCAGCTGGATGGCGGTGATGGGCGTGCGCAGCTCGTGGCTGGCGATGGAGAGGAACTCCTCGCGCAGGCGGATGGCGTCCCGGGCCTCGCGGTAGAGGCGGGCGTTGTCGAGGGCCAGGGCGGCGTGCCGGGCCAGCTCCTGCGCGAGCGCCAGGTGCTGGGTGTCATAGGCGTGGCGCGCGGAGACGAAGGACAGCGCGCCGATGGGCTGGCCGCGCACCAGCAGGGGCACGCACAGGTAGGAGCGCGCCGCCTGCTCGCACGGCAGCGCGAAGTTCCCGGCCGCAACGGGAGGCAGGGGGCCGCGGTCCGCGCTCAGCTCCGGCCGCCCCGAGGTGATGACGCGCGAGACGGCGGACTCCCCCAGCGCCAGCGGCCCCAGCTCGCGGGGCAGCTCCGGCTGCTCTCCGGCACGGGCCGTGGCCACGCAGCTCACCGCGCCCTCCTCGCCGAGCAGGTACACGTAGCAGCCGTCCGCGTAGGTGGGGACGGCGAGGTTCGCCACGCGCTCCAGCGTCACCTCGTGCTCCAGGGAGCTGGCCAGCACGGTGCCCGCCTCCGCGAGGAAGCGCAGGGCCTCCTCGGCGCGCTTGCGCTCGGTCATGTCCGCCAGCACGGAGAGGCACAGCCGCTGGCCGCCGGCCACCTGCAGCGCGGTGGCCCACATGGACACGTCGATGGGCGAGCCGTCACGCCGGCACCGGCGCATCTCCTGGCCGAGGATGGACTCGCCGCGGGCCACGCGCGCCAGGTTGGCGCGCAGCTCCTCCAGCTTGTCCGCGGGCACGATGGGGGAGGTGCGGCCGAGCACCTCCTCGGCCTTCCAGCCGAAGATGCGCTCGGCGGCGGGGTTCCACAGGCGCACGGTGCCATCCAGCTCCAAGAGGGCGATGGCGGTGGGCGAGGACTGGATGATGGCCTGGAGCGTGTGGTGGGCGTCGTGCAGGGCCTCGCGGGCGGTGCGCTCCTGGGAGCAGAGCCGGGCGCGCTCGAGGGCCTGGGCGGCGTAGTGGGCCAGCAGCGTGAGGAAGACGCGCTCGTCGTCGTCGAAGGGGTGCACCCCGGGGAAGCCGAAGACGAGCATGCCCAGGCCGCGCCCATCCACCTGCAGCGGCAGGCAGGCCACGGCCATGGGGCGCACGGACGGCGCCAGCGCGCGCACCCGCTGCTCCGTCTGGGGGTAGCGGTGGAAGAGCTCCTCCTGCGAGGTGAGCAACACCGGCTGGCCCCGTTGGAGGGCGTCGTCCAGGGGCGTGCCGGGTCCCAGCGGCAGGGCCTCCACCGGCCCCGTCACGTCCGGCGGCAGCCCCACGCTGCGCAGCAGCCGGGCCTGGGTGCCGGACTCGTCCACCAGCCACAGGCCCGCCACCTGGGCGCCGATGGCCGCCACGCCCTGGTCGATGACCACCTCCGCCACGCGGGGCGCGGTGAGCACCTGGGAGAGGGCGGCGTTGAGCGTCTGCAGGCGGGCGGTGCGCGCGGCGACGCGCTCGGCGCGGGTGCGGGCCTGCTGCGCGGCCTCGTAGAGACAGGCACGCTCCAGGGCCTGGGCGCTCTGCCGCGCCAGGTCCAGCAGCAGGCCGCGCTCGTCGGCGCTGAACGGCCGGGGCGCGTCGAAGCCGAAGGCGATGGCCCCCAGCGTCCGCCCGCGGGCGCGCAGCGGCAGGGCGGCCGCGGCCCGGGTCTCCTCCGGCGAGAGGACGAGGGACTCCGGGAACGAGGTGGCGAGCGCCTCGTGCGACTCCAGCCACACCGGCTCGCCGGTGCGGTACGCCTCGGCCACGGGCAGGGGGGCGCTGATGGGGAAGCGGCCCGGGCGCGCCAGGGCGACTCCCTGGTGGCTCACCACCTCGAGCTGCCCGGGCTCGTCCGCCCGCGGCATGACGGCGACGGCCCGGTCCGCGCCGATGGCGGAGAGCGTCTCCTCGACGATGACGCGCACCACCTCGGCGGGGGTAAGGGCCTCGCCGAGGGCCACGGTGACGCGCTGCAGGCGCTCGAGCCGCGCGGCGGCCACCTCCGCCGCATGCCGGGCCCGGCGCTCGGCCTCGTAGGCATGGGCCAGGTCCAGGGCCAGCCCCGCCCGGTCCGCCAGCTCCTGCAGCAGCAGCCGCTCGGCGTCGTCGAAGGGGGGCTCGTGTGGCTCGCGGTAGACGGCGAGCGTGCCCAGCGGGCGCTGGCGCACGTGCAGCGGCAGCAGCAGCAGGTGGGCGGTGAGGGGACACGGGGCGGCCTGCGGCCCGGGCGGTACCTGGCGCTGCAGCTCCGTGAGCTCCGCCATCCGGCAGAGCAGGGCGCGGCCGGTGCGCAGCACCACCGCATAGGGGTTCGCGTCGGCGCGCCGGGGGCCGAAGACGAGCCGCTCCAGCACCTCGTGGGGCCACCTGTCCGTGTGGGCCGAGGCCGCCGACTCCAGCCAGCGGCCATCCGCGGACAGCAGGCGCACATGGCAGGCCGAGCCCAGCCGGGGCATCACCAGCTGGCACAGGCGCTCGAGGACGGCGCGGGGCTCCAGGCCGGCGTCGGCGAGCTGTTGGGACGCGTCGACGAGCAGGGCCAGACGCTCGGCGTCCGGCGCTCCCGCCTGTGTGCGCGCCTCTCTGGCTCCAGCTCCCACCGAGGTCTCCGACAACCGCTTGAACTGGCGCATGTGAGCACGAAACCCGGGGCCCCGGAGAATCCATGAGGTTGGTCACCCCCTGCGAGACCCGGCAAACGATGGATTCCCGACGGATGGGGCCCTCCCGGAGGACTCCGGGCCCTCCCCCCGCGAGGAGGCGGGGCAGTCAGTGTGCACCAGCGGTGACTGGAAGGGGTGAATCGGGCCGGGAAGTCATGAAAGTCTTGAGTTGACGGGGCCCGGGGCCGTCAAAGGGCTGTCCCCGGACCGGGGTTGGGCTAGAGGAGGCGCCCTATGAGTGCACCGTCCCGTTCCACCCCCGCCGTTCCGGCAGCCGCGGAGCCCTCCAAGCGCATCGCCACGCTGGCGTTGGGCGCGTTGGGCATCGTCTACGGAGACATCGGCACCAGCCCGCTGTACGCACTGCGCGAGTGCTTCAGCGGCCCGCACCGGGTGGCGCCGACGCACGAGAACGTGCTGGGGGTGCTGTCGCTCGTCTTCTGGGCGCTCATCATCGTGGTGTCGGTGAAGTACCTCGTCTTCGTGATGAGGGCGGACAACCGGGGCGAGGGCGGGATTCTCGCGCTGATGGCACTGGCGATGCAGCGCAAGCGGGGCGAGGAGGTGAAGGTGCGGCCGGTGGTGGTGACGCTGGGCGTCTTCGGCGCGGCGCTGTTGTACGGAGACGGGCTGATCACCCCGGCCATCTCCGTGCTGAGCGCGGTGGAGGGCCTGAGCGTGGCCACGCCCTTCTTCGAGCCGTACGTCCAGCCGCTGACCATCGCCATCCTGGTGGGGCTGTTCCTCATTCAGCGCCACGGGACGGCGGGGATTGGCGCCATCTTCGGGCCCTTCATGCTGGTGTGGTTCCTCACGCTGGCGGTGCTGGGGGTGAAGGAGATGGTGACCTACCCGGCGGTGGTGTGGGCGGTGTCGCCGATGCAGGCGGTGAAGTTCTTCCTGCACAACCGGGGGCACGGCTTCCTGGTGCTGGGCTCGGTGTTCCTGGTGGTGACGGGCGGCGAGGCGCTCTACGCGGACATGGGCCACTTCGGCTGGAGGCCCATCAAGTGGGCGTGGTTCGTGCTGGTGCTGCCGGCGTTGATGCTCAACTACATGGGGCAGGGGGCGCTGCTGCTGCGCGATCCGAGCAAGGCGTCCAACCCCTTCTTCCACTTGGCGCCGACGTGGGCGCTCTACCCGCTGGTGGCGCTGGCCACGGGGGCGACGGTCATTGCCTCGCAGGCGCTCATCTCGGGGGCGTTCTCGCTCACCCAGCAGGCCATCCAGCTGGGCTACACCCCGCGTCTGGAGGTGGTGCACACCTCGGCGGAGGAGCGGGGGCAGATCTACCTGCCGGGCATCAACCTGGCGCTGCTGGTGGGCATCATCTTGCTGGTGCTGGGCTTCAAGTCGTCGAGCAACCTGGCGGCGGCGTACGGCATCTCGGTGACGACGACCATGGCCATCACCACGGTGCTGGCGTACGTGGTGGCGCGCGAGCGCTGGCACGTGTCACGGCTGGTGGCGTTGCCGGTGGCGGCGGTGTTCATGGTGGTGGACCTGTCCTTCTGGGGAGCCAACGCGGTGAAGATCGCCGCGGGAGGCTGGTTCCCGCTCACGATGGCGCTGTGCGTGTTCACGCTGATGACGACGTGGAAGCGGGGGCGGGACATCCTGGCGAGCCGGCTGAGGGGCAGCAGCCTGCCGCTGAAGCAGCTGCTGGACAGCTTCGGGGAACACCCGCCGGTGCGGGTGCCGGGCACGGCCATCTTCATGACGGGCAACCCGGAGGGCACGCCGCCGGCGCTCCTGCACAACCTCAAGCACAACAAGGTGCTGCACGAGCAGGTGATGCTGCTGACCATCGCCTCGGAGGAGGTGCCGCACGTGCCGTCCGAGGAGCGGGTGGAGGTCATCAAGCTGGAGGAGGGCTTCGTGCGGGTGATTGCGCGCTACGGCTTCATGGAGAACCCGAGCATTCCGGACATCCTCAAGCGGGGCCGCGAGAAGGGGCTGCAGTTCAACCTGATGGGGACGTCGTTCTTCCTGGGCCGGGAGACGCTGATTCCGAGCAAGAGGCCGGGGATGGCGATGTGGCGCGAGGCGCTCTTCTCGTGGATGTCGCGCAACGCGCGCAGCGCGACGGCGTACTTCCGGATTCCGCCCAACCGGGTGGTGGAGCTGGGCGCGCAGGTGGAGCTGTAGTCCCTCCTCTCCCTCTCCCACCGGGAGAGGGTCGGGGTGAGGGTGCCAGGGCCCCGGGTCGAGCCCGTGGAGGCGGACCGTGGCTCTGGAGCCGCTACCCCGGTTTCCGGACGGACAGGCCGAACATCAAGGGCAGCTCGGGGACGCCCTCGGGCAGCAGGTAGCGGTGGCCGGGGGCCTCGCGCATGCCCTGGATGCCGTTCCAGCCGTTGGCGTAGCAGTACTCCTCGAGCCGTTCGAGCAGCAGCCCGTTGCGGAGGAAGGGATTGATGACGTCCCCCAGCCCCCACTGGAAGCCGTGGCACGCGTGGGGATTCTTGAAGTCCCGCACGCCTTCCTCGTAGCCCGAGGGCACGAGGCCCTTGCCGGACAGGGCGACGTAGTCCCCCACGCCCACGGCCTCGGGGACGTGGTGGCCGCCGCCGTAGGGGTAGGTGAGGCGCAGCTTCTCGTCGAAGAGCCAGAGGACGGGGTGGAACTCGACGAGGACGAAGCGGCCGCCGGGCTTGAGGACGCGGGAGATGCCCTCGGCCCAGGGCTTCAGGTCGGAGAGCCAGTAGGTGACGCCGTAGGAGCAGAAGACGATGTCGTAGCGGGCCGGGGGCGCGGAGGCGAGCCAGTCGTAGACGTCGGAGCGCTCGAAGGTGCCGGGGAGGCCGGAGCCGGCGGAGAGGGAGCGGGCGAAGCCGATGGCCTCGTCGCTGATGTCCACGCCGGTGACGAGGGCGCCGCGGGCGGCGAGGCTGAGGGTGTCCTGCCCGGAGTTGCACTGGAGGTGGAGGAGCGAGCGGCCGCGCAGCTCGCCGAGCAGCTCGAGCTCCTCGGGGAAGAGGGTGGAGCCGCCCTCGCGCAGGAAGCGGGCCTGGTCGCCCTTGTGGCTGTTGTGGGCGCGGGTGGCGGCATTCCAGGAGAGGCGGTTGGCCTCGTGCAGGTCCTTCTTCAGCATGGGGAGTCTCCGGGGCGTGGGGCGAGCGTACCGCCGGGAGACGCGGGGGCGCGCGGCGGACTGACGGGGGGCAACGCGGAGGGGAGGGCCCCGGTGGGAGGTGGCACCGTGCCTGGCTGCCCGCCCTCTCCGGTGTCTCGGATTGTCCGCGCTCGAGAAACGTTTGTCGGTGACAGTGCCACGGCCCCATGGGGCAGGGTGGACGTCCGTGGTGGACGGAAGCCCCGGGGTGTCCGTCACGGAGCGGACGTCCCGCGTGCGCTCGCTGGACATTGCACCGCGCGCACGCTCCTCGCGAGGGGCACGCCGTCACTACTGATTTACCCAGCGTGGGTGCCGCGTTGCCCACGCTGGGGAATCTTCATGCACGCTACGTGTCCGCCTGCCCGCTCGCTCGGCGTCGTCTCTGGCCTCGGTGTCTCCCTTCTGGCACTCGCCGTTCTGGTGTCCGGCTGTGGTGGCTACTCCGTGGAGCCAGATTCGTACCCGCAGACCGGGCCCGCGCCCGTGGTGGACACCCCACGGCCTCGTCCCGGGATTCCCACCTCGTCCGAGCCTCCTTCTCCTTCCGCTCCTCCCGGGGTCCCCACCTCCTCCGAGCCCCCACCTGGAGTTCCCACCTCCGCGCGGGGTGGCTTCGTCATCGTGACGGGCGATGACGCCGATGACATGTGGCATTGCGAGGAGAGCCGCTGCGGTGGCCTCTATCCCTCGCTCTTCCGCGCCGCGCTCTCCCGCTCGCGCTCGGGGGGCAAGGGCATCCTCGCCATCGGCGTCAACGGCGGGCAGGCGCTGGCCACCTTCGACAGCTGGAACAGCCCCACCCACGGTGGCCCCAACGCCCGTGTCACCCACGTGCGCTCGGCCGGGGACATCGCCCGGGTGGACTTCACCCGCTTCGCCTTCGTCTACCTGCCCTCGTCGGAGCGCCACACCCTGGGCGGCCTCACCGACGCGCAGATCGCCGCGCTCAACGCGCGCCAGCCGGACCTCGCGCGCTTCGTCAACGAGCGGGGCGGCTCGCTCATCGCGCTCACCCAGGCCGAGGCCCCCGGCGGCTGGGGCTTCCTTCCCATGCCGCTGCAGACCCAGGACATCGAATTCGACGTCGCCGAGCCCACTCCAGAGCTGCGGGAGTTCTCGCCCTCCCTCACCGCCTTCGAGCTCAGCCACAAGGCCTTCCACAACGTCTTCACCGGGCCGAGCGGCTTCTCGGGCCTGCGCGTGCTCGCCTACAACGACGAGGCCTACAACCCGCACGCGGGCGCGCCGGTGATGCTCGGAGGCTCCGCCGTCATCCTCACCGCCGAGGACTGCGCCGACGGGCATGACAACGATGGGGATGGCGCGGTGGACGGCCAGGACACGGACTGCCTCGTGTGCGGCAACGGCCGCGTCGACCCGGGCGAGGCTTGTGACGACGGCAACCCGGTGGGCGGGGACGGCTGCGGCGCCACGTGCCAGAAGGAGAACCGTGCGCCCGAGGCCACCTGCCACGATGTATCGGTGTGCACCGACGCGGGCGTGTGCGTGGCCAACATGCCCGCCGGCGTGGCCACCGCCACGGACCTGGATGGGGATGCCGTGTCGTGGGACCTGCACCCGCTGGGCCCGTATGCCCCGGGCACGCATGGCGTCTGCGTCACCGCCTCGGATGGCCAGGCGCAGGACTCGTGCTGGTCCAAGGTGACGGTGCGCGACTGCGAGGCTCCCGCGCTCGCCTGCCCCGCGGACTTCACCGTGGAGTGCTCCAGCCAGGGGGGGGCCGTCGTCTCGCCGCCGCCCGCCACCGCCACGGACAACTGCGGCACCGCTTCCGTGACGCAGCCGGCGGCCCGCTCCCTGCCGCTGGGCTCTCATCCCCTCGAGTACTCGGCGGTGGATGCGTCCGGTAATACCGCCACCTGCGCCCGCAGGGTGACGGTGGTGGACACGCTCTCGCCCCACCTCGTGTGCCCCGAGCGCATCGTCGCCGAGTGCACCGGCCGCAACTCGGCCTGGGTGGTTCCCGGCACGGCCACCGCCACCGACGCCTGCACCCCCGCCCAGGTCTCCGGCCCCACGGCGGACTGGTACCCGCTCGGCTCCAACGTCGTGCGCTACCGCGCCAGGGACGCCTCGGGCAACGAGTCCTCGTGCACCTCGGCCATCGAGGTGGTGGACCAGACGCCTCCCACCGTCACCCTGTCGCCGCCCGCGCCCCTCTGGCCCGTGGACCAGCAGTACCGCACCGTCCGCCTCGAGGACTGCATCGTCGTGCACGACCAGTGCAGCGGCGGGCTCACGAGCACCGGGGCCTCGGCCGCCATCTCCTGCGTCTCGTCCGACGAGGCGCGCAGTGGCACCGAGCCGGACGTCGTCTTCGTGGACGCCACCACCGTGAAGGTGCGCGTGGACCGCTCGGCCAGCGGCAATGGCCGCGTGTACTCGCTCCACTTCGAGGTGCGCGACACGGCCGGCAACCTCACCCGCGGCCTCTGCCCCGTGGGCGTGCCCGTGGAGCGCGGTGGGGCTCCTGTCATCGACAGCGGCGAGGTCTGGCGCTCCTGCCGCCCCGCGGGCGAGGGGCTCACCTGGAAGCCCATCCCGGTGGCGGGGTAGCTACTCGTCGAGCAGCATCGGCGAGAAGCCCGCCGCGTCACACGAGGCCAGCACGTAGCGGATTCCGGCCCGCTCGCCCGTGAAGCCGGCGGGGATGCCTCCCGCGTGCAGGTGCCCGTACACGCACACCTTCGGCTTGAACGCCTCGATGGGGCCCAGGAACGCCGTCGTCTTCTCGTTCGCGTACAGCGGCGGGAAGTGCACCGCCACCACCCGCGTGAGCGGCTCGGCGCTCTCCTTCTCCTTCTTCTCCGCGTCCGCGATGGAGGCCGCCAGCCGCCGCGTCTCCCGCTCCACGTACCCCGCGTCCCCCGACTCGTCCCCCATCTCCCCGCCCGGCATCGGCGGGGCCTCGGGCGCCGTCCACAGCCGCGTGCCCGCGATCACCCACCGCCCGATGACCACCGAGCTGTTGTGCAGGAAGTTCTCCAGCGTCTTGTACGGCTCCAGCAGCCTGCGCAGCTTCGACGCCGAGTCTCCCCACCAGTAGTCGTGGTTGCCGCGCACCAGCACCTTGCGCCCCGGCCGCTCGTCCAGCCACTTCAGATCGTCCAGCACCTCCGTGGGCCGCGTCGCCCAGGAGATGTCCCCCACCACCAGCACCACGTCCTCGGGCCGCACCTTCTCGTCCCAGGCGCGCTGCAGGGGCAACGGATGCTCCGCCCACCCGAAGCGGTGCATGTCCTTGTTGCGCGTGGACGGCAGATGGGTGTCCCCGATGGCGAAGAGACGCATGCCTTCTCCTAACCCACCCCGCCCCCTGGATCTTCCAATTATTTGGTGTAACAATTGAATTCCAAGAAAAACAGGCTTCCCTTGCGCAATAAGAAAGTGCATCTTATCGCGCCAGTCCCCCCAGCTTCGTTTCACGAAGGAGTGCTGTCCATGCACCCGTTCCGTAAGCCTCTGGCCACCCTGGCCGCTGCCCTCGCCCTGGCTGCCTGCGGTCCGCAGGAGCCCACCCCCCCCACCACCCCGGCCGCCACCGAGGACTCTCGCACCCCCGCCCAGCGCGAGGCCGAGCGCACCCCGTACGAGCTGGACGCCGCCTTCGCCAAGGCCGGTGCGGACTTCGGCGTTCCGGCCGATCTGCTCAAGGCCATCTCCTACACCGAGACCCGGTGGGAGATGGTGCAGGGCCAGGTGGAGTTCGAGGGCCTGCCCGCGGCGTACGGTCTGATGGGCCTGCGCGGTGCGCAGCTCTCCGAGGGCGCGCGCCTGGCCGGCGTGTCCGAGGAGGCGGTGCGCACCCAGCCCGAGGCCAACATCCGGGCCGCCGCGGCGCTGCTGTCCTCGTACGCCAACGAGCTGAAGGTGGAGCGTGCGGACCTGGGCGCGTGGGCCCCGGCCGCCGCGAAGCTCAGCGGCATCGACAACGTCGAGGCGCAGGCCCAGTACGTCCACCAGGGTGTGTATGACATCCTGCGCAAGGGCGCGGTGGCCCAGACGCCCGCGGGAGACCTGGCCGTGGCGCTGCTGCCCAACCAGGTGCAGGCGAAGTTCGCCTCCGCGGGCGTGGTGCGCTCGATGAGCGCGGACTACGCCCCGGCCATCTGGCGGCCCTCGCCCAACTACAACTCGCGTCCGGCGGGCACGGACATCTCCATGGTCGTCATCCACACCTGCGAGGGCAGCTACTCGAGCTGCTGGAGCTGGCTGGTGAACAGCGCCTCCGGCGTGAGCGCGCACTACGTGGTGAACGAGAGCGGCTCGGAGATCTCCCAGCTGGTGACCGAGGCCAACCGCGGCTGGCACGTGGGCGCCAGCTACGACTGCAGCCTCAACGGCAGCGTGATGTGCGGCCTCAACGGCACGTCGGTGAACAACTTCGCGGTGGGCATCGAGCACGGCGGTTTCGCCAGCCAGACGTCCTTCCCGGCCGGGCAGATCGACGCGTCGGCGAAGCTGACGTGCGACATCACCCAGAGCCAGGGGATTGTCCGTGACAGCTACCACATCGTGGCGCACGGCCGGCTGCAGCCCGCCACCCGCACGGACCCGGGCCCCAACTGGCCGTGGAGCACGTACATCAGCAAGATCCAGGGCTACTGCGGTGGCGGTAGCACGGGCAGCATCATCATCGACAGCAACCAGGCCAACAACGACACCTCCAAGGGCTACATCGAGGTGACGGGCACCAGCTGGGTGTCCTCCACGAACGTGGGCGGCTACTACGGCTCGGGCTACTACGCCTCGCCCACGGCGGCGGTGTCGGAGCCGGTGACGTTCTACTTCTACCTGCCCGCGGCGGCCACCAAGACGATCGACGCCTGGTGGACCTCGGCGACGGACCGTTCGACGACCGCGCCCTTCATCGTCTACAACGCGAGCGGCACGAAGCTGGCCACGGTGAACGTGAACCAGCAGATCAACGGCGGCCGGTGGAACACGCTGGGCACCTACAGCTTCACGGCTGGCTGGAACAAGGTGCAGCTGAGCCGCTGGACCACGGCGGGCTACCAGGTCATCGCGGACGCCGTGCAGGTGCGGTAATAGAAGTGGCGTGATGACTCGGGACTTCGCGAAACAAGCGTGGCGGGGCGGGGTGCGGCGGTTGGCCGTGCTCGCCCTGCTCGGGGCCGGATGCAAGGCGGGCACGTGTGGCTCGGGCGCGTCCGGCTCCGGGCCCCTCTCCGAGCAGGAGCGGAGGGGGTTGCCGGGAGTGATTGCCTTCGTGTCGGAGCGAGCGCCCCAGAAGGATGTCTGGCTGGTGCGGCCCGCCACGGGTGAGCAGTCGCAGCTGACGCGAGGTCCCGAGGACGAGTACCCCGGCGCGCCGTCTCCGGATGGCGCGTCGCTGTTGGTGGTGGCGGCGGCGGAGGTGCAGGGGGTGCACGTGGAGCAGCTGAGGCTGGCACCGCTGGACGGTGGACCGGTGGTGATGGTGTCGCCGCCGCGGGGCCGGGCGCGCAACCCGAGCTGGTCGCCGGACGGCAGCTGGTTCGTGGCCGAGTCGGACGCGCAGGGCTTCAGTGACGTGGTGAAGCAGGCGCCGCGCGCGGGCGCGGAGGTGGCGCGGCTGACCGAGGCGCCCGAGGGCAACTTCGAGCCGAGCGTGTCTCCGGACGGGACGCAGGTGGTGTTCGCGTCCAGCCGCACGGGCGATCCGGAAATCTACGTGATGAAGGCGGACGGGACGGATGTGCGGCGGCTGACGTCGTTCCACAAGGAGGACATGGCGCCGAAGTGGAGCCCGGACGGGAAGTGGATCTCGTTCGTGAGCGACCGGGAGGGGCGGGTGCGGGTGTTCGTGGTGAAGCCGGACGGGACGGAGCTGCGGGCGGTGTCTGGCACCCAGCAGACGGGCGAGGAGCGGGAGCCGGCGTGGAGTCCGGACGGGAAGAAGCTGGCCTTCGTGGGGCGGGCGACGGACCAGAAGGCGCGCATCTGGGTGGCGGACATGGCGGGTGGGGAGCCGGTGGCGCTGACGGATGGGAAGAGCACGGATGACCAGCCGGAGTGGAGCCCGGATGGGAAGTACCTGGTGTTCGCCTCGGAGCGCACGGGAGACGTGGAGCTGTTCCTGATGAGGGCGGACGGGAGCGGCCAGACGCAGTTGACGAACACGAAGGGCGCGGACTGGTTGCCGCGCTGGTTCGTGCCGAAGGCGCCGCTGCCCGCGGGCACCTGAGCCGATTTCCCCTCTCCCCTCGGGAGAGGGTCGGGGTGAGGGTATCCGTGCCCCGGGTTCCCCACTTGAAGAAGCCCCCCGGGTCCTGAGCTCGCTGGAGCTCCCCGGGGCACCTTGCCATTCCCGAGAACGGACCGCAGACTACCTGACCTGAGACGTCAGGCCCTCCGCTATACTGGGCAGGTTCAGTGAGGGAGAGGCCAGGGGGCCTGTCCGGGAGGGGAGGTGCGGGGGAATGGGACGCGGGAAGGCCGCCCTGAGGAGGGAGTACGAGGCGCTGAAGAGGGGTCAGCCGGAGGGACAGGAGCGGGGCCGCCGGCTCGAGGGACTCGTCTACGAGCTGCTCGAGTCCGAGTCATTGCACCCCCGGCGCAACACCCGGCCACCTGGGGAGGAGATCGACATCTCCTTCATGGACGGACACCGGCACTTCCTGCTGGAGGCCCGGTGGAGGGCGCGGGTGTCGGTGGGGGATGTGTTCGCCTTCCGGGGAAAGCTCGAGGGCAAGCTGACAGGGACGCTCGGGGTGTTCCTCTACCTCGGAGCGGAGTTCAGCAAGGGCGCCATCCGGGCCCTGACCTGGGGCAAGGAGATCAACACCGTGCTCTTCAACGAGCACGACCTCGATGACGCGCTGTCTCCCGCGCACTCGTTCCGCGAGGTGCTCGACCTGAAGCTCCGACACGCGGCGCATTTCGGGGAGTGCCACCTCCCCTACATGACGCTCCTGGAGAGTTGGAGGCCCCGATGAAGAGAAGGTCTTTCAAGCTGTCTGGCCGCCCGAAGGTTGCATTCATCGTCGAGGGCAACGAGGGCAAGTGGCTCGTGGAGGCATTGGCTCGCAAGGTCGTGACGCGGCTGCGCCTGGAGGAACCGCCATGCTTCGAGACGGTGCGGTTGTTTGGCGCGCCTCACATCATGGGCATTCTCTCCATCGTGCTCATCCTGTCCGGCAGGGGCTACGAGCGGGTCATCGTCGTCTTCGACACGCACACCCGGGACAAGCAGCGCATCGCCGGCCTGCTCCGGGAGATCCAACTCCCGCTCATCAAGGCAGGTGTGTCCGAGCGGGTGCTCCTGGTGCCCGCGGTGCCCGCCATCGCGAGTTGGGTGCTCGCAGACGGGAAGGCCCTCGAGCGGGTTGCTGGAACGCACCTTCCGGAAGGGACCTCTCGTGCGCGAGGCCGGCCCGAGGCGCTCTTGAGGCAGTTGCTCGGAGATTGGAGTGACAGAGAGCAGAAGCGGGTGGCGCGCTACCTGGAGCCCGAGCGGATCCGCACCCGGGACAAGAGCTTCGAGGCCTTCGTCCGGGCGCTGCAGCTGGCGCTCGGGGCCGGTGCGAACCCCTCGTCCGAGGCGCAGGAGCCCGCGGTCACGTGAGGGGCGTGGCCAGCCGCTGGAAGCGCGCCATGAAGCGCCCGTCGATGAAGTCCTTCAACCGCCACGGGGCGCGGCCGTGGAAGGCCAGTCCCTTCCACTCGCCCACCGCGGTGCCGTCTCCCGCGTTGAGCAGCGAGAGAAAGCCGGATTGGGCCCGGTAGGGCCTCGGCGTGCCCGAGCCCGTGAGGAAGGCGTGCAGGTTGTGCCGCAGCACCGGCCCCTGCCTCACCGCGTACACGCCGGCCTTCGGCACGTGTTGTCCGCTGAGGAAGCCCGCGCAGTCTCCCGCCGCGAAGAGTCCCGGGTGTGAGGGGCTCTCCAGCGTGTCCTTCACCGCGAGGTAGCCCTGGGCGTCCACGGCCGCACCGCTCGAGGCGAAGAGCTCCGGTGCCCGCGCTCCCGTGGCCCACACGCACGTGCCGAAGGCGAGCCGCTCGCCCGAGTCCAGGTGCGCCACGCCCGCTTCCAGTGCCGTCACCCGGCACTCCAGGCGCAGGTGGATTCCCCGGCGCTCCAGCAGTCCACGCACCCGGCGCGCGGCCGCGCGGGAGGCACCCCGGGGTACCTGGGGCCCGTCCTCGAGCAGCACCGTGGGCCGGCCCGTGCGCGCCTGGAGGCACAGCGCCAGCTCCACGCCCGCCGCGCCACCGCCCACCACCAGCAGCGGGCCTGTCGCCTGGTTCGCCGCGAGACGGGAGAGGGCCCCCTCCAGCGGCTTGAGGGACACCGCGTGCTCGCGCACCCCGGGCACCGAGTCGCCCGCGGGCAGTGAGCCGATGTCGAAGCTCGCCGCGTCGTACGCCAGCGTCCGCCCGTCTCCCAGCCGCAGCTCCCGCCGGTCCGCGTCCAGGCCCGTGACGCCGCCCGGCTCCAGCCGCGCTCCGGCCGCTCGCGCGAGTCCCTCCAGGTCGAAGCTCAGCGCCTCCAACGCGTACTGCCCCGCCAGGTAGCCCGGCACCCTCCCGCTGTAGAGCTGCGTGCGCCCCCGCGACACCAGCACCGTCTCCACTCCCGGCCAGCGGGCGCGGGCCAGGGCCTCCAGCACGAAGAGGTGCGCGTGACCGGGGCCAGCGAGGACGAGGCGTTTCACGGGGCGCCACCGTACCTCACGGCGCGCCGCGGACCGGGCTCACACAATCACCTCGCGCCGGACGCCGCGGTTGGCCCTGAGCAGGCCTCCGAGCGCGGCGCCGAGGAACAGGCCCACCTCGGAGAGCGCCACGGCGACGCCGATGGCCGCTGCCGACAGCAGCCCGATGAGGGGCAGGTGGAGCACGGTGAACAGCACCCAGATGCCCGCGGCGATGAGGACGGCGGGCAGCACGGCGGCGGTGAGGGCGCGGCCGACGGTGCCGACCTTGTAGCCACCGACGAGGCCTCCGACGAAGCCGTTGACGAGGGGGAGGAAGACGAGAAGGAGGCTGAGGAAGACCATCCACAGGGTGCCCGCGACGATGCTGCTGCGCCGCGGGGGGACCCGTCGCACCACGCGGCCCCGGTCCTCGGGGGTGTCGAGTCGCACCAGCCGCTCTCCGTATCCCGTCGTTCGCTGTCGTTCCATGCGCTCCACCTCGTTTCCCCCAAGCTTGGGGTGGGTGGAGGCACGAGGCCCGCCCCGTGGCCGGAGCGGCGAGGAGGACCACGAGGGCGCGTGAGAACGCGCGGAGAGCAACCGGATGGAAGAGCCCCCGCCAGGCCGCCTGCCGTCCTGGCCGCTACGGAGGGGTGTTGCCGGGATACAGGGTGAGGACGAGTCCCATGCCCGCGGCGGCTCCCGCGTTGCGGGCCTGGTAGTCCTTGGAGCCCTGGATGGAGAGGCTGAAGGTCTCCGCCGCCGCGCCGGAGTGTACGTAGAGGAAGAGGCCGGTGGCGCTGGTGGCGTCCTGGGTGGAGCTCAGGAAGTCCGGAGCGGGGTAGTAGACGCGGTGGGCGAGGTCGCCGCGGTCGAGCACCACGCGGGCCCCGGCGACAGGCGCGCCCGAGGCATCCACGACGCGGCCGAGGATGAAGCCGGCCTCGCGCAGTGTGCGGGCCCGGTCATTGGTATGGGCGCGGATCCACGACTCGCCGACGGCCCGGGTGAGGGCGTCGTGGAAGGAGGTGGGCAGGGCCCAGACCCGGGCGCCGATGATGTCGGTGCGCGGCCGGGTGCGGGTGAAGACGGTGTCGAAGACGACCGTGGAGCTGCGCACGAAGCCCTCGTGCTCGAAGCGGGCGGCGAGGCTCATGTGGATGTCGCGCACGGGCACTTCGGGCACGGAGAACTCGCCCGCGGAGCCGATGGCGCTCTGTCCGAGGACGGAGTCCGCATCGCTCACCCCCACGCGCAGGGGCTCCTCCAGGGTGAGGGAGAGCCCGTCGAGCGAGGGCGCCGGCCGGCCCTGGGCTTCGAGCAGGCGGGCAGCCTCGGGGAAGAGCTCGGCGTGACCGGAGACGGTGATGGCCAGGTGGTCGAGATCCACCATCGTGCTGTCACTGCGGTCGACACCAGGATCCGGGTCCACGGAGCCGCCACAGGCGGCCGGGGCGAGCCCGAGGAGAGCACAGCAGAGGACGAGACTCGGACGCATCATGACTGCGCGCCAAGATCTCCACGCTCCCTCGCATCGGCAATCCACCCCCGGGCCCCGGACGTCCCGTGGGAGACGGAACACTTCGCCGTGAGGTGCTCACAAGTGGAAAACACCGAGGGCCGCCCCTGCCTCGCGAGAGGAAGGATGCGGCCCTCGAGTCACCTACAGCGGGAAGTCACGGCCTACTTGCGACGGCCCCAGCCATTCCCGTTGCTGTTGCTGTTGCTGCTACCGCCGCTGTTGCCACCGCCGCTGTTGCCGCTGTTGCCACGGGGAGGAGGCGGAGAGCTGTTGCCACCGCCGCTGCTGCCGCCACCGTTGCCCCAGCCGCCGCCGCTGTTGCCACCGCCGCTGTTGCCGCTGTTGCCACGGGGAGGAGGCGGAGAGCTGTTGCCGCCGCCGCTGTTGCCACCACCGTTGCCCCAACCGCCGCCGCTGTTGCCACCGCCGCTGTTGCCGTTGTCACGGGGCGGAGGAGGCGGAGGGCTGTTGCCGCCGCTGTTGCCACCGCCGCTGTTGCCGCCGCCGTTGCCCCAGCCGCCGCCACGGGGACGGTCCTCATTGTCCCGGCCGCCGCCACGAGGACGGTCCTCGTTGTCGCGGTCCTGGCCGCCGCCGTTGCCCCAGCCGCCGCCACGAGGAGGAGGCGGAGCGTCATCATTGCCGCCACGGCCCGGGTTGTTGGTGTGGCCGGGCGGGTTGCCCCAGCCGCCCTGTCCGGGCGGAGTCCCGCCCTGTCCCGGAGGCGTGCCGCCGTGGCCCGGGGGAGGGTTGTTGCCGTTGCCCCAGCCGCCGCCGTTGCTGGGCGGAGGCCGGTTGGGGCTGTCGTTGTCGCTCACCGGCGGGCGCGAGCCGGTGCCGGTGCCCGGAGGAGGAGGAGGCTGCTGGGAGTTGCCCCAGCCGCCGTTGGAGGGGGGAGGATTCGGGTTGCCCCAGCCGCCACCGCTCGTCGGCGGGCGCGAGCCGGTGCCGGTGCCCGGAGGGGGCGAGGGCTGGTGGGAGTTGCCCCAGCCGCCGTTGCCGGGCGAAGGCCGGTTGCCGCCGCCGTTCACGGGCGAGGCGTCGTGGCCGTTGTCCCAGTCACGGGGCGGCGGAGGCGGACGGTAGTTGTTGTAGACGTACACCGAGCGGTCGCGGTCCCAGCGGTGCGTGCTGCCCGAGTACGAGTACGGGAAGTAGTCGTGGCTGTGGCGGCCGTGCATGTAGCAGTGATGGCCGCCCGGAATCGGGTGGTAGTCGAGGTACCAGATGACCCGCGGCGCCCGGTAGACGTACACGTCCTCCGAGTAGGTGTAGTCGTTGACCTCGCTGGGCGCGTAGCCGTGGACGTGGTTGTACGACTCGGTGCACCAGCCGCCGTACGCATCGGGGTGGGGCCCCGAGTAGCGGTACTGGTAGACGGTGGCCGGGGGGGTGCTGTCCGAGTAGTAGCCGGGCTGGTGGTAGTGAGCGACACAGCCGGAGCCCATCACCAGGGCCGTGGGGACTGTGAGGAGCAGAAGGCGACGCATGGAGGTTCTCCGGGGCTGGTGGCAGGGCCGGCCCGCCCAGTTCATCACGGTGAAGACAGGGAAGCAGACGGGCGGGCGCGGAGGATATTCAACACCCAGTTTCCCGGCATTTCCCCGGCCCGCGGCGCCGGCCGCTAGTGCACCACGCGCTCGGCCGAGCCGGCGCGCGGGGTGTGCAGCTTGCCGAGGCACGTGAGGATGTGCTCGCGGTACTCGGACAGGTCGCGCAGGCCGCACACCATCCACCGGCCGGCGATGACGAGCGTGGGCACGCCGCGCACGCCGCGGCTGACGGCCAGTTGGTGCTCATCGAGGATGAGCTTGCGCGTGTCGTCCGAGTGGTACGCCGCCGAGAAGGGGCTCATGTCCAGGCCCACGCGGGTGGCCAGCTCGAAGATGACGTCGGTGCGCGTGACGTTGACGCCCTGCTCCAGCGCCGCCTGCTGCATGGCGCGCGCGAGGTGGCTCCTCGCCGCGGGGCTCTGCAGCCGCGCCGCCTCCAGTGCCGCCAGCGCGGGGATGCTGGTGCGCGGCGCGTCTCCGCCCTGCCACAGCTCCGTCGTCAGCAGCTTCGCCGCCGGCTCCGGCTCCTGCTGGGCGCGGCGGACCTCCTCCGTCAACCCGCGCAGCTCCTTCTCCGTGGGCCTCTTGTCGTGGACGCGCAGCGGGTACGGCCGCACGCGCCAGCGAATGAGGTCGCCGAACTCCTGTTTCAGGGTTTCCAGCCGCAGGTCGGCCAGGTAGCACCAGGAGCACAACACATCCTGGTAGACGGTGATCTGCAGGGGCTTGGGCAGGGGCTTCATGTGCGAGCGCCGGGGAGATTACGAAGGTCGCGCTCCCACTGCCAATCCCCTCCGACATTTTGCGTAGGTGCCCATTCCCAGGAGAGCCGAGCAAGAGGCTCGTCCGCCCGCCTGCTCCGCGAGCGCCACGGGCCCCACTTCATACTGCCTGTAGCTGGCCTCCAGCCGCCGCGTGCGCCTGGGCGAGGGCGAGCGCGTGGTCGACGATCGCCCCGGCGATGTCCTGCTTCGTCGCTCGCTCCAGGCCCTCGAAGCCCGGGCTGGAGTTGAGCTCCATCAGCCTGGGCCCCGCGCGGCCCTCCAGCATGTCCACGCCGGCGATCTCCAGCCCGAGCAGCTGCGCGGCCCGCACCGCCACGTCGATATAGGCAGCGGGCAGCTCCACCGGGTGGCCCTCGCCGCCGCGGTGGATGTTGGAGCGGAACTCGCCCTTCTTGGCCCGCCGCTGCATGGCGCCCACCACCTTGGCGCCCACCACCAGGGCGCGCACGTCCCGGCCCTTGCTCTCGGCGACGAACTCCTGGAGCACCACCTCCTGCCCCAGGTCCCAGAAGGTGTTGAGGATCGTCTGCAGCTCCTGCAGGGAGTGGGCGATCATCACCCCCACGCCCTGGGTGCCGCGCAGCAGCTTGATGATGACGGGCAGCCCGCCCACCTCCTCCACCAGCTTGCGCACGTTGCTGCGGTCATGCGCCATCACCGTGCGGGGCACGTCCAGCCCGGCCGCGCACAGGAGCTGGAGCGCCCGCAGCTTGTCGCGGCTCTGGGAGATGGCGCTGGCGCCATTGAGCACCGCCACCCCCATCATCTCGAAGTGCTTCACCACCGCCAGGCCATAGCCGGTGATGGAGGCGCCAATGCGGGGGATGACCACGTCCACGCCCTTGATGTCCACCCCGCGGTAGAGCATCCGCGGCTGGCCCGGGGCGAGCACCATGGTGCAGCGCAGGGTGTCCAGCACCAGGGGGCGTTGGCCCCGCTGCTTGATGGCCTCCACCAGCCGCCGGGTGGAGTACAGGGACCGCTTGCGCGAGAGGATGACCACCGTCTTCTTGGCCCGGGGGCGGCGGGGGGCCGGCGGGGCCGGTGCGTCGGACGGCGGTGGCTCGACGGGGCGAGCGGGGGCCTTCGGGCGGGCCCGGGCGGGCGCCTTCTTGGACGAGACCTTCTTGGCGGGCATGGAAGGGGGGCGAGCCTACCACGGGCGGGGGGCAGGTGGCGTCGGCCGTGTTTGCTATCATCGGAAAGTGATGAATCCCAAGGAACCGCACCCGGACGACGTCATGACCAATCCGGGAGAGAACGGTCTCGACTCCATCGTCGCCCCGCCCGACGGTGGCATCGGCTCGGGCACCGAGGTGCTGGTGCTCGAGTCGCGCACCACGCTCAAGCTGCGCAAGTGCCGCATCCAGGTGTCCGCCGGGCCCGACGAGGGCAAGTCGCTCGTCTCCGACAAGGAGCGTCTGCGCTGTGGGGCCCACCCCACCAACGACCTGGTGCTCGCCGAGGACCGCACCGCCAGCCGCCACCACTTCGAGATCATCAACACCGAGCGCGGCTGGCTCCTGGTGGACCTCAACTCCACCAACGGCACCTTCCTGGATGGCCGGCGCATTGAGCGCGCCTACCTCTCGGCCGGCGCCCAGATTCGCGCCGGCTCCTCCACCCTCACCTTCGCCCCCATCGACGAGGAAGTCACCGTCGAGCCCGACCGTGAGGGCGAGCTGTGTGGGCTGGTGGGACAGAGTGTGAAGATGCGGCAGATCTTCGCGCTCATCAAGAAGATCGCCCCCATGGATGTGTCCGTCATCATTGGAGGGGAGACGGGCACGGGCAAGGAGCTGGTGGCGCGGGCCATCCACGAGCTGAGCGGGCGCAAGAAGGGGCCCATGGTGGTGCTGGACTGCGGCGCCATTCCGCCCAACCTCATCGAGAGCGAGCTGTTCGGCCACGAGAAGGGCTCCTTCACCGGGGCGATGACGGCGCGGCCGGGCGCCTTCGAGCGGGCGCACGGGGGCACCATCTTCCTGGACGAGCTGGGCGAGCTGCGGCTGGACTTGCAGCCCAAGCTCTTGCGCGTGCTGGAGAACCGCGAGGTGCGGCGCGTGGGCGGCAACGACACCCTGGAGGTGGACTGCCGCGTCATCGCCGCCACCAACCGGGACTTGCCCAAGGAGATCGCGGCGGGCAACTTCCGCGAGGACCTCTTCTTCCGCCTGTCCGTCATCAACCTCCAGCTGCCGCCGCTGCGCGAGCGCCGCGAGGACATTCCGCTGATCCTCAAGCGGGCGCTGGCGGACCCCGAGGTGCTGGCCCGGCACGGCCGCAAGCGGATTTCCCCCGAGGCCCTGTCGCTGCTGATGGCCTACGCGTGGCCGGGCAACGTGCGCGAGCTGATGAACGTGCTCTCGCACGTGCTGGCCTTCAGCGAGGGCGAGGAGGTGCTGCCCGACAACCTGCCGCCCCGCGTGCGCGGCCAGCAGCGCGAGGGGCCGCTGCCTTTCAACGAGCACCTCACCTTCAAGGACGCCAAGGAGCAGCTGCTGGAGAACTTCGAGCGCGAGTACGTCACCAGCGTCCTCACCCGCTGCGAGGGCAACCTCTCCCGCGCCGCCCGCGAGAGCGGCCTGCACCGCAAGTCCATCGAGCGCCTGGTGAAGAAGTACCACCTGGACGCCAAGGGCATGAAGCCGCGGTGATGCGGTGCGTCATGACGTCCGTGGAGGCCACCAGGCGGCCGGGCGGGCCCTGGCGGTCCAGTTGACCGATGGGAAGGACGGGGCTGGAGTGGGACAAAGGCACTGATATGAGTACCGAGGACTCCCACCCCCCCCAGGGACGTCAATCCGGACAGGCGGCGGTGGAAGCCGCGCTGACGCTTCCGCTGGTCATCTTCCTGGTGCTGGGCACGCTGCAGCTCTTCATGATGCTGCAGGGGCGCATCATCGCCGAGTACGCGGCGTTCCAGGCGGTGCGCGCGGGCAGCCGCAACCACGGCGACTGCGTGCCCATGGTGCACGCGGCGCTGGCGGGGCTGCTGCCCAGCGTGACGCCCTACCTGGGTGGCTCCGGAGGCGGCTCGCCGGCGGAGAAGCTGGCCTCGGCGTGGAAGGAGCGCATCGGCCCCAGCACCGACAATCCGGACCCCAAGTACCAGAAGGGCCGGGGCAAGGACGGCAAGCACGACGGCCCCATCTTCTGGCTGGTGCGCGAGTCGCCCCGGGCCGCGGACATCAGCGGCGCGGAGGACTCCAAATTCGACCTGCCCCGGGGGGACGGCTCGCAGGCCATGCGCCTGGAGGTCCGCCTCATCTATTGGTACCGGCTGCGCATCCCCTTCGCGGACTGGGTCATCAGCCGCATGATGCTGGCCCACCTGGGGTTGAAGAACTACGACGCCGCCAACCCGCTCAACCCGGCGGACGCCAAGGCGGGCTGGCAGAAGAGCTCCGCGCGCGTCATCAACCTGGATCCGCTCATCCGGGACGAGCTGAGCTCCCGGGTCAGCTCCAAGCAGTACGTCTTCCCCATCCAGGCCACCTACGGCATGCGGATGATGACGCCCGCGCGCGCGGTGCACTTCGAGCAGCAGAACTGCGGTTCCACTCCGGAGGGGCTGTGATGAGACGCCGTGGACAGACCCTGGTGGTGTTCGCGCTCAGCCTGCTGCTGCTGGTGCTGATGGTGACGATGACGCTCTCCATCGGCATGAAGGCCAAGGAGAAGATGGAGCTGCAGACGCTGGCGGATGCCGCCGCCTACTCCAACGCGGTGGCCACCGCGCGCGCCTTCAACTCCATCTCGCTGATGAACCGCGCGCTCATGGGGCACATGGTGGCCATGACGGGCGTGGAGAGCCTCATCTCCTGGAGCAGCTACTACCGCGGCGCCATCCACGGGGCCAAGAACGCCTACAACATCCCCAAGGCGGTGTACGCGGCCCTCGTCCTGGCCTGTACCACCAACCCCTCCACGTGCGCGTGCGCCACCAAGGCCGTCCTGGACATCGAACAGACGCAGAGCGACCTGGAGAACGAGGACAAGAAGCTCGACGGCCAGTGGGACGGCCTGGACACGGCCGCGGGCGCCGAGGCGGCCGCCTTGCAGCTCTCCTCCATCTGGGAGGAGCAGAAGAATGTCTACGAGACGGATCTCGACCAGAGCGTGATCCGTCCAGGGCTGGCCCAGAACATCGTCACCGAGGCCAGGAAGGGCCTGGCTTTCGGGGGCACCGACGTGTCGGCGTTGCAGGCGAACATCAACAGGCGGGAGCTCGAGGGCGGCAACGGCTGCGGGGGCCCGGGGGCCGCCTGCATCCGCCGGGACGCCGGCAGGAAGCTGCACTTCGTGGATGCGGCCATGGGCAGCCGCGGCTACGCCTTCGTGACCGGACGCGGCGCGGGCGCGGCCATCCAGCGCAAGCTCAAGGACATCATCCCCAACCAGGACACCCTGGTGAGCGTCACCAACTCGGGCAGTGGCTACTTCCCCGGCCAGAGCATGACCCACTCCGGGTACACCATCGACGCCACCGAGGTCTGGGCGGATGACCACGGCTCGGTGAGCATCACCTTCAACCGGGCCCAGTCGCCGTGTCCCAACAGGTTGCCCGGCGTGGCCGGTGCCAATGCGCACGTGCGCAGCAACCACATGGCGGACACCAGCGACGAGCACGAGTGGACCGGCGGCGGCAAGGATCCCGACGCCCAGACGCGGCACACCATGGGCGTGTGCACGGCGTGCCCGGGCATCTGGCCCTCGCACATGGACTACAACTACAACCTGGTGCCGGACGGGGCGGACAACTTCGGCCAGCCCAAGAACTACGCCGTCATCCAGCGCGACTACCGGCAGCGCCCCGGCGAGGGGCAGGCGGACCCGTGGAACCTCCTGTTCCGCTTCCGCTTCTCCCCGGACAGGAGCGGCGTCCAGTTCGACAACCGCGGCATCAAGCTGTCCCCGGCCAACGGCGGCGGGGACATCTCCAAGGCCACGGCGCTCTCCGCGGGCATCGCCTACTACCGGCGTTCGGGCGACGCCAGGTACTGGCGTGAGCCCCCCAACTTCCTCAACCCCTTCTGGCGGGCCACGCTCGTGTCCGCCCACGTGGATGACCAGGGAATCCAGGACGTGAAGGACACGCTGGAGAAGGGCCCTGTCGACGTGGACTGGGCCGCCGAGGCCTACGAGGCGCTCAGGAAGAAGGGGTACAAGGGATGGTAAGGCTCCGCGGCAGCAGGAGGGCACGGCGCGGCCAGGGCACCACGGAGCTGGCGCTCGGGCTCTTGCTCTTCGTCACCGTGCTCATCTTCGGCATCCATTTCGCCGAGGTGGGCTACCTGTCCCTCAAGGTGCAGGAGGCGGCCACCAGCGCGCTGTGGGACACCACCAGCGCGAAGATGCACGAGCTGCCCAAGGATTTCGACGCCCTCACCGACCTCATCAGCTCGGGCAAGCCGGGCCAGCTCGCCACCGATCGCTACAAGGACTTCGACGGGCGCACCTCCAAGACGGGGCGGCCCAAGGTGGTCCAGCTCTTCACCACGGCCGAGGGCCTGGAGGTCACCTGCGGCCAGGCCGGGGGCATCTCCTTCGGGCCCTCGCCCTCCACCAGCGGCGTCTACAAGAACGTGGGCGGGATGAGCTGCACCGCGAAGGCGGAGCTCTCGCCCGTGAAGAAGTTCACCCGCAACTTCCTGGACAAGGGGCGGGGCGCCTTCTTCGACGTGCCCCACTACACCGTGGGCGCCATCCCCGTGTGCGGCCTGGGCCGTGCGAAGGGGGGCAACTGCGCCGGTGGCTTCGGCATCCTCCTGGATGACTGGGGCCTGTCCAGCAACGCCGAGGGCCAGGAGTGCGAGGTGCTGGATGGCTCGGGCTGCGACAATGATGCCTATTACCGGTCCGCGAAGAAGGTCTACGACGCCCACAACGCGGTGAATGGGGCCTCGGAGAAGCTGGCGCGCGCCATCGTGGGCGAGGCCCCCATCAGCCCGGGCACGTTCTGGATGAGCTTCCGGGGCATGGACAGCGGCTTCCAGGAGAAGGAGAACGGCGGCGACAGCGACCCCAACGACTGGAAGACGACGCCGGGCGCGGGCAGCCGCAGCCCCGAGTACAACACCTCCTTCGGAAGGCGGCAGGGCTGCTTCCTGGGGAAGTGTCCTTGAGCGTGCGGCTGGGGCTGGTGCTGCTGGCGGTGCTGTGGGGCGCGGGTGCCGCGTCCGCGCAGCAGCCGGTGCCCTTCACCTGGGACGTGCCCCGGGTGCTGGAGTCGGTGGAGATGCCGGGGGTGATGCGGGCCGATGGCATCCCGGTGAAGCTGCGCTCGGTGAAGAGCGCCGAGAAGCCCCAGGTCATCCTCCAGCAGCTGGTGGACCGCTTCGAGGCGGCGGGCTTCTACATTCCCCCGGACCATCACCGCACCCAGTGGCTGTCCGCGCCGCAGCTCACCGCGCTGGATACGAACCGGCTCATCTCCTACACCTTCGTGCTGCAGGCCAACCCGGATGGCACCACCACGGTGACCCTGGGCGAGGCCAACCTGGGCATGGCCCGGCGGGAGAAGGCCGCCTTCGCCCCCGTCTTCCCCGGGGGCAAGGACATGATGCAGAGCGAGATGGAGGGCGCTCGCACGATGACGTACCTGGCCGAGGCCGAGCCGGAGAAGGTGCAGGGCTTCTACGGGGAGCAGCTGCGCGGGGCGGGCTTCTCCGAGACGTCCGCGGGCACCTGGCGGCGCAATGGCGAGGAGCTGCGGGTGTCGGTGCGTCCGGTGAAGCCGGGCCGCGTGGCGGTCATCGTCCTGCTCCGCACCGCCGTCGAGCGCGTGATGGAGGAGGACGTCCGGGAAGGCCCCCAGCCGGTCCGCTCGCGGGCGCAGGCGGGCAAGCGCTGAGCCCCCTGGCGGGGGGCTTCCTCCCGCCACCGTGGTGCCGGGGAGGCGACGGACGCGCGCTTGCGGATTGAAGCGCCTGCGGGCCCGTGTTACGGCCGGATGTCATGAGCGACACCGGCGCACCCCCGAAGGACTACAAGGACTCGGTCAATCTCCCGAAGACGGACTTCCCCATGAAGGGGAACCTGGCCCAGCTGGAGCCGAAGATGCTCGGCTGGTGGGCGGAGAAGGGGATTTGGGGGAAGATTCTCGAGCGGCGCGCGGCCGCCGAGCCCTTCGTGCTGACGGACGGGCCCCCGTACGCCAACGGCCACATCCACGCGGGCCACGCGCTCAACAAGATCCTCAAGGACATCGTCGTCAAGTACCGCAACCTCGCCGGCCGCAAGTGCGACTACATCCCCGGCTGGGACACCCACGGTCTGCCCATCGAGCAGGCGGTGGAGAAGCGGCTCAAGGACAAGAAGATCGACAAGCGCACGCTGGACCGGGAGAGCTTCCTGGAGCAGTGCCGCACGTACGCGATGGAGTTCATCGACATCCAGCGCACCGAGTTCAAGCGCCTGGGCATCCTCGGTGACTGGGACCATCCGTACCGCACGCTCGACTTCTCCTACGAGGCGCAGGAGATCCGCGAGCTGGCCACGTTCGCCAGGCGCGGCATGCTCTACCGGCGCAAGAAGCCGGTGTACTTCTGCGTGTACGACCAGACGGCGCTGGCCGAGGCCGAGGTGGAGTACGAGGACCACGCGAGCCCGTCCGTCTACGTGGCCTTCCCCGCGGGCCCCGAGGTGGCCGAGCGGGTGCCCAAGCTGAAGGGGAAGAACGTCTCCTTCGTCATCTGGACCACCACGCCCTGGACGCTGCCGGCCAACCTCGCCATCGCGATGAACGCCGAGTACGAGTACGTGTTCTACACGCTCGGCGAGCGCGTCATCTGCGTGGCCAAGGACCTGCTGCCCAAGGTGCTGGCCGAGGTGAAGGCGGACGAGCTGGCGGTGAAGAGCGCGAAGCTGCCGGGTGGCGAGGAGGTCGCCGCGGCGTCGCTGGTGGACCCCGAGCGGATTGTGGCCTACGCGCGCGGCGAGGAGCTGGAGGGTTGCACCTACCAGCACGTCTTCTACGAGCGGCAGGGGAAGATCCTCCTGGGCGAGCACGTGACGCTGGAGGCCGGTACGGGCCTGGTGCACACGGCGCCGGGACATGGCCAGGAGGACTACGAGGTGGGCCTGAAGTACGGGCTCGACATCTACAACCCGGTGCGGCTGGACGGCCGCTACGACGAGACCGTGGGCGAGTGGCTGACGGGCAAGAAGGTCTTCGAGGCCAACCCGATCATCGTCGAGGCGCTGGCCGAGAAGGGCGTGCTGCTCAACGACAAGGGAGACAAGGTCGAGCACAGCTATCCGCACTGCTGGCGCTGCCACAACCCGGTCATCCTCAGCGCGACGTACCAGTGGTTCATCCCGCTGGACAAGCCGACGAAGGGCGAGAAGACGTACCGGCAGCAGGTGCTGGACGAGGTGGACAAGGTGCAGTGGGTGCCCTCGTGGGGGCACAGCCGCATCCGGGGCATGCTGGAGACGCGGCCGGACTGGTGCATCAGCCGCCAGCGCACGTGGGGCGTGCCCATCCCCATCGCCTACTGCGAGGGGTGCGACGAGTCGGTCATCTCCGCGGAGCTGATGGAGAAGGTGGCGGACGCGGTGGAGAAGGAGGGCGCGGGCGTGTGGTACCGCACGCCGGTGAAGGAGTTCCTGCCCGCGGGCCACAAGTGCCAGAAGTGCGGCAAGACGGAGTTCCGCCGCGAGACGGACATCCTGGACGTGTGGTTCGACTCGGCGTGCGCGTTCAGCGCAGTGTCGCAGCGGCGGCAGCGGGTGCCGGCGGACCTGTTCCTCGAGGGGAGTGATCAGCACCGTGGCTGGTTCCACTCGTCCATCCTGGTGGCGGTGGGCACGCGCGACATGTCGCCGTACAAGGCGTGCCTGACGCACGGCTTCGTGGTGGACGGCAAGGGCGAGAAGATGAGCAAGAGCCAGGGCAACGTGGTGGCCCCGGAGAAGCTCATCCAGCAGTACGGCGCGGAAGTGCTGCGTTTGTGGGTGGCGAGCAGCGACTACCGCAACGACGTGCGCCTGTCGGATCAGATCATGAAGGGTCTGAGCGAGGGCTACCGGAAGATCCGCAACACCATCCGCTACGCGCTGAGCAACCTGTACGACTTCGACCCGGAGAAGGACACGGTGGCGGCGGACAAGCTGTTGCCGCTGGACACGTGGGCGCGGGGCCGGCTGGCGGAGGTGGTGGCGCGGGTGCGCAAGGCGTACGACGCCTACGAGTTCCACCTGGTGTACGCGACGGTGGTGGACTTCTGCGCGGGTGACCTGTCGGCGGTGTACTTCGACATCCTGAAGGACCGGCTGTACACGACGAAGGCGACGGGGCACGCGCGGCGCAGCGCGCAGACGGTGCTGCACGAGGTGTCGACGGTGCTGCTGCAGCTCTTGGCGCCGGTGATGAGCTTCACCTCGGAGGAGGCGTGGCAGTACCTGCCGGGGAAGAAGGCGGAGAGCGTGTACCTGACGGACTTCCCGGAGCCGGCGGTGAAGCCGGACGCGGCGCTGTCGGAGCGGTACGAGAAGCTCTTCGCGGTGCGCGGCGCGGTGCAGGGCCTGCTGGAGGCGGCACGCCGGGACAAGATGATCGGCGCGTCGCTGGAGGCGCGGGTGGTGCTGAGCTCGAGCGGCAAGGCGCTGGAGTTCCTGAAGGCGAACGCGGCGGAGCTGCCGGGGCTGTTCATCGTGAGCCAGGTGGAGCTTGCGGGAGCGGCGGGCGAGAAGGCGCAGGCGCTGAACGTGGCGCAGGCGCTGGGCGAGGACGTGAAGGCGGAGGTGCTGCCGGCGAAGGGCGAGAAGTGCCCGCGCTGCTGGACCTACTCCGAGAAGGTCGCCTCGGGTGCGCCCGTCTGCGAGAAGTGCCAGGAAGCGCTGAGCTGAGACCGGACAGCGGCTCGGTACCCAGCGGCTGCGTACCCAGCCGCTGAGTGCCCCACTTCGCAACAACCCCTCTCCCTCAGGGAGAGGGACGGGGTGAGGGTATCGAGCCTCTGTGAAAGCGCACTCCGTGCAATGCGAGTCCTCCCGTGTGCAGCGGCCGTGACACCCACTGCACACCGCGCGGCGCAACGTGCTGAGTCCAGGTGCTGGCGCGGACCCTGCAACGCGGTGCGTCCATGAACAAGCTGATGCCGTTGTTCGCCGTCGCCGTCACCGCCTGCGGACCCGCGCTCCACGACGAGGAGCTGCGAGACATTCCGGGCCTGGGGCTCTACGTGCCGTTCTCGTACTCACGGACCGCCGACACCATGTCGGTCGCGCTGTCCTACGACTGGGAAAGGGGCGGAGACTGCTACCGGATTCCCGCCGACACTCGCCTCACGCTCAACGGGGAGGCCGCCACCCTGGATCGCCGGGGAGATGCGCGCCTGGGGTTCGATGGGGCCTCTAGCTGTGAGTACCCCGCTTTCAAGGGCGCGCCGCGCCCGGCCGACGAGCCACGTACCGAAGTCGTCCTCTCTGATGGCCGCTCGAGCATGCGCGCTGTCTTCCAGTCGCTGCACGCGCCCCGGCGCTTCCGTGTCAATGGCCAGGAGCAGCCCATGCTTCACAGTGGGGAGGCGATCGACATCGAGTGGCTGCCGGCGACCGACCAGCTCGAGATGGTGGACATGTCCCTGCTGGAGGACGGCACGGCCTTCGTTTGGATCCATAACCCCGACATCGAGGTTAACCATGTCCGCTTCAAGCTTCCGGGGTTGAATGCAGGCAGCTACGTCTTGCGCGTGACCAGCAGGGGGACCACTGGCGTGGAGGCGTGCGAGGGCTTCAGCTCCTGCCATGCCGGCTTCGAGGAACAGATCGAGGTGCCCTTCGTCATCGAGTAGCAAGCGGTCGGGGAACCGGGCGGGCCCATGCACCTGCCCGCTCCTGCTCCTATCCTCGAAGGAATGACCAGATCGAGGAACCCACCGAGTGGCCGCCTGGCCCGGCTCGGCAAGGTGGCCGCAATGTCCGCAAGAGGCTCCGCCGGGCTGGCGGTGCGAGCCCTGCGCAAGGTCACCGGCGCTGATACCCAGGAGACCGATCGCTCCACGCTGGGCCTCGTCGTCCAGACCCTCGGGGAGATGAAGGGCGCGGCGATGAAGCTCGGCCAGGCGCTCTCCATGGAGATGGATGCGCTGCCACCGGAACTGCGGCAGATCGTCGCCCGCCTGCAGAGCGAGGCACCGCCCATCGACTCCGAGGAGATCGCCGCCATCATCGAGGACGAGCTCGGTGCCCCTCCCGAGCGGCTGTTCGCGGAGTTCGACCCCAAGCCCCTGGCTGCCGCCTCGCTCGGTCAGGTGCATGCCGCTCGCCTGGAGGACGGGCGGGAGGTCGTGCTCAAGGTCCAGTACCCCGGCATCGCCGAGGCACTCGAGTCCGACTTCTCCAACATCTCCGTGGTGGCTCGCGCGGCGGGGTTCACCTCGAAGCTGCTCGATGGCCGCGACTACGTGGAGGAGCTGCGCCGGGAGATCTCCCTGGAGACGGACTACCTCCTGGAAGCCGAGCGGGCCCGCGCCTTCCATGCGCTGCTCGCGTCCGAGCCGGACCTGCTCGCCCCAGCGCCCATTCCGGAGCGCTCGACGTCCCGGGTGCTCTGCCTCACCCGCGTGCGAGGCCAGACGCTCCAACGGTTCCTCGACTCGAACCCGGATGCGGCCGCGCGCTGGCGCGTCAGCGAGCAGCTCATCCGCGCCGTGCATGGCCCGTTCTTCGCGGCGGCTCGCATCCACGCGGATCCGCACCCGGGCAACTTCTTCGTCACCGAGGACGGGCGGCTGGCCCTGCTCGACTTCGGCTGCGTGAAGTCCTTCCGCGCGGACTTCGTCGAGGCCCTCCGGACCTTCATGCGGTCCGAGCTGCGGGGCGAGCGGTACGATCCACTGGCCGGGGTGCGCGCCGCGGGCTTCCAGGTGGACATCGACGAGGCCTCCGCCCGGAGCCTGCTGACGGAGACGGTGAAGATCGCCACCCGGCCCCTGCGCACGAACTGCTACGACTACGCCCAGGACACCTCGGTGCCGGACATGCGGGCACTCGGGCTGCGCCGGACCGTGGACTTCCTGCGCATCCGTCCTCCGCCCGAGGCGGTGATGCTGGGGCGCGCAGTGGGCGGCTGCGCGCAGAACCTGCGGGCGCTCGGGGCCCGGGGCGACTTCCGCTCCGTCTATGCCCGGTTGCTCGAGCGCACGGGTCCGACGTCCTCTCCAGAGGAGCGGAGCTAAGCCCCTTCAGATAAGTCCGCGAAGATTTCCCCTCTCCCTACGGGAGAGGGACGGGGTGAGGGTGCCAGGGCCCCGGGTTGAACCCCCTGTCCACACGGAGGGCCCCGGGTTGGAAGAACGGGCTCGGATACCCTCACCCCAACCCTCTCCCGGGGGGAGAGGGAGCATCGAGCCCTTTCGGTCACTTCCCTAAAGGGGATTAGGGAGGGCGCATGGTGGGCGTCGCGGAGCTCGAGTCCCGGGTGCGCCGGGGCTCACGCCTCCGCTTCCAGCACCTCGGGGGCGAGCTCGAGCGGGTTATGCAGCACCATGTTCTCCAGGCCTTCGAGCTCGAGGGTCAGGGTGCAGTGGGCCTTCAGGTGCGTTTTGAAGGTGGGGGTGAAGTCCCGGGGGATGGGGAGCTCCACGTCGAACTGGTGCGCTCCCGCGGCGAGGTGTGCTGGCACCTCGACCGTCACCGTCTCGGTCCGCAGCTTGGAGAGCATTTCGTAGGCGCTGAGCTCGAGCCGGGCCTTGCGCACGGTCAGCGGGCTCGTGATTTCCACGAAGGCCCGCAGCCTCGCGGTCGAGCCGAGAGGGAAACGCTCGGCCAGGGGCTGGAGCGCGGCCGCCTTGAACTTCGACACCGTCCGCGCCTTGCCGATGATCCACCAAGTGAGTCCCACGCCCGCGATGACCGATGCGACGCCGTAGATGATTCCGGCGATCCGCCCGTGGGCCGGGTTCTCGCTCACATCGCGCATGTTGCCGGACAGCATGCAGAGGGGAATGGAGAAGCAGGCCAGCGCGGGAAAGAGCAGGCATCCCCAGGTGCTGGCGGCCGTCACGGAGGAGCCGCGAGGTGCGAGCGGCTCGCGCAACGGGGGGAACTGCACCGTCCGGCCCGGTTCGAGTTGGAAGGATTGGGTCCACCTCGTCAATTCCCTGCCGTTGCGGTCGTGCAGGGTGGCAATGGCCTCCCAGGAGATCTGGACGTCCTTTCCCCGGTAGCTCGGAGGGAGGTCCCGCGCCAGGCTCAGCTCGAAGGGGACCCGGCGTTCTCCCTTCAACCACACGTCCACGCTGGACTCCGGACCTCCAGACAGCTCCTCACGCCGCTTCGATTCCGAATCGTCGTAATCCAGCTGCCCACGGACCCGGAGCGTCACGCGGGCTGCCTGGTGCAGTTCGGGTGTCACGTCACCGAGGACCAGCTCACCGCGGAGCTTTTCACCCGTCCTCACAGGAGAGGTGTGGAGCTGGAGTGGTGTGGGGGCGTTCATGAATCCCATGTTAACCCGCCGTTGCTTGCGCGAGCGCGGCGCCCGGAGTGACAGTGGTGTCACCACGTCATGGGTGCGTGGCCTTCTGAGGGAGACACATGCGCTTCGCGGGAAAGTCGGCGGTCATCACCGGGGGGAGCGAGGGAATCGGTCTCGCGATCGCGGCCGGGCTCGTCGAGGAAGGCGCGCGGGTGGTGCTGGTCGCCCGGCGTGAGGACAAGCTCGAGGAGGCCGTGCGGAAGCTGGGGTCCCACGCCTCGTACGTGGTGGGAGACGTCGCGAGCCGGGAGACGGCCGAGCGCGCCGTGGCCGCGGCGGTGAGCCGCCACGGAGGGCTGGATCTGCTGGTGAACAACGCGGGCATCCTCCGCCCCGGGGCGATCGGCACGCTCTCCGAGGAGGACGTGGACGCGATGTTCGCGGTGAACGTGCGCGGGACGGTGGTGTTCACCAACGAGGCCGTCAAGGCGATGAGCGGGCGCAAGGGCGCGGCCATCCTGAACATCTCGTCGGCGGCCGGGCGCCGCCCACTGCCCTACATCTCCATCTACGGAGCGACCAAGGCGGCGGTGCAGCACCTGACGCAGACGTGGGCCATCGAGCTCGCCGCGCGCGGGATCCGGGTGAACGCGCTGTGTCCAGGCGCCATCGAGACACCGGCCTTCCGCTCGGTGGCGGGAGTGGTCCCGGGCTTCGAGCAGGCGACGCTCGACACGAGCCTCATCAAGCGCATCCTCCCCGCCGAGGAGCTCGCGCGGCATGCCCTGACGCTGCTCGACGAGCGGGATGGCGGCTACGTGACGGGCGCCATCTGGGACGTGGATGGCGGCTACCAGCTCAACCGCTTCGTGGACTGAGCGCCACTACGGGTGCTGCTCCAACTCGCGCAGCTTGTCGATGATGACCTGCATGCGCTCGTGGTGGGAGCCCGCCCAGAACACCCGCTTGCACTCGGGGCACTGCTGGAAGCGGGTGAACGTGGCCTGCACGCGCTCGGGCACGCGGCCTTGCACCTCCTCGGGCGAGGCCGCCGAGAGCGCGCCATTGCAGGGGATGCACCGGGAGAAGGGGCGCATGTGCGCGGTGAGCTGGAAGCGCCGCACCACCTCTATCAACTGCTGCGAGGGGTCCGTCTCGCGGGGGAAGTACCCGTGGAGGACCTCGGAGCGCTTGAGCAGGCCGATGTCCCGCGTGAGCAGGATGCGCTGCTCGTCGTGCGACACCCGGGCGAGCACGTCATCCGCGTAGTCGTTGCGCCACAGGGTGTCGAAGCCGAGCATGCGCAGCAGGCCCGCGAGCCGGCCCAGCCCCACGTCCAGCAGGAAGCGCGGCTCGGGCAGGGCAGGGGGCCCCACGCGCACCAGCGGCGTCACGTCGATGGACGAGAAGGCGGGGTAGACGGCCAGCCGCTGCCCGTGCTCCACCCGGTGGGAGAAGTCCACCGCCTCTCCGTCCACCAGCACCACGTCCACCTCGGGGTGGGGCGGGCCGAGCGACTCGATGAGATCCTTCACCGAGGGGGCGCCCTGCACGCTGTGGGTGAACTCGACGCCGCGCCGCTCGGGGGCGAGGAAGTCGTTGAGCGGGCCGTAGAAGCGGACCTGGAGCTGCGTCATGGCCCGGCGGGCGGCTCGGTGGGGTTGGCCCCCTTGTTGCGCAGGCGCTGGATGAGCCTGTCGAGCACCGGCGTGAGCGCGAACGTGAGGGCGAAGCGCGGAATCTTGATGACCTGGCAGGCGAGGTACGCCCCGCCAAAGGTGCTCGCGGCCCCGACGGCCCCCTTCACCTGGAAGCCCGCGTTGATGAGCAGCATGAAGCCCGCCAGGCACAGGCCGAAGATGGCGTAATGCACCACCAGGGCCAGCGCGCCATAGCGGAGGATGAAGGCCTGCAGGCGCTCCATGAGCTTTGGTTTGGCCGGGGCCACGGCGGTGGGAGTCTCGTTCGGATTGGGTGTCACGGGTGGCTGAACAGTCTCCATCATCCCCACCATGCCCCACTTCGAGGCTTCCAGCGAGTCGTCAACCGGTTGCCTGTCCGCCCGTTCTCCCGTCCGGGTTGTCAGGCTCCCAGCCCCCAAGGTAGACCTGGGGGTCTCATGGTGCACCGCTTTCGCGTCCTGATCCTCGTGGGCCTCGCCACCCTCGCCGCCGACCAGGTGACCAAATACCTGGCCGTGGCCCACCTGACGGAGGCTCTCGACGGGCGCACCGGCATGGCGCGCGTGGAGGGCTTCGTCTCCGAGCGTAACCTGGACAACGATCCGCCGGTGCCTGGCGCGTACCGGCGTGCCACGCGGCCCTACCGCTTCATCGAGAACTACTGGCACTTCCGCTACGTGGAGAACCCGGGCGCCGCCTGGGGCCTCTTCGGCAACCTGCCCGAGTCCGTGCGCCGGCCCTTCTTCCACCTGGTGAGCCTGGTGGCGCTCGGCTTCATCACCTTCATGTACGTGCGGCTCACCCCCGACCAGCGGCGGGTGCGCTGGGCGCTGGCGCTCGTGGCGGGCGGGGCGGTGGGCAACTTCGTGGACCGGCTGCTGCGCGGCTACGTCATCGACTTCATCGACTGGCACTGGCGCAACCAGCCCGGCATGCGCTGGCCCACCTTCAACGTGGCCGATGCCGCCATCTGCATCGGGGTGGGCCTGCTCCTGCTGGACTCCTTCCTGCAGCCCAAGCCCGTGGAAACCGTGACGCCGGGGGGGCAGGTGGTATAACCGCCCCCCGTGCCTCGCAAATACATCCTCCTGCTGACGGTGGCGCTTGGCGTCATCCTGCTCGACCAGTGGACGAAGTACATCGTCGTCCGCGAGTTGACCACGCGCTTCGATGACCGGCCCACCGTGAGTGAGCGGCTGTCGGCCATGTACGGCGAGCCCCCCGCCCAGGGCTTCGATGGGCTGCACTACCGCTCCAAGCGCTACATCGAGGTCTCCGAGTCCTTCTTCCGCCTGCGTTACGCGGAGAACCCGGGCGCGGCCTGGGGCCTGTTCCGCTCCCTGCCGCCCGCCACGCGCGGCCTGCTCTTCCACGTGGTGAGCATCGGCGCGGTGGTGCTCATCACCTGGTACTTCAGCAAGCTCAGCGGGAAGGACCCGAATGAGAAGTGGGCCCTGTGGGGCCTGCCGCTGGTGCTCGGTGGGGCCATCGGCAACTACATCGACCGCATCGCCCGGGCCTTCGTCATCGATTTCCTCGAGGCCCATTGGTACGACAAGGCCGCCTGGCCGTCCTTCAACGTGGCCGACTCGGCCATCGTGGTGGGCGTGGGGCTGCTCCTGGTGGACGCCTTCGTGCGCAAGGAGACGCCCACCGAGACGTCCAAGCAGGACAAGTCGGCCCAGGCCCGCTCCTGACGGCGGGCCGCTCCCCCAGCGGGCGATCCTGACCCCAGGGCCGCCTCTCCCCACCCCCGCGGCGCCGTGAACGGGCTAATCTGAGCGGCCTCGCGTCCCCGAGGCTCCCGCCCATGCTTCCCGTTCTCGTCCACTTCACCTTCACCACCCTCTGGTCCCAGCTCCTCCTGTACGCCCTGGCGCTCGGCGCCGTGGGGTACATCGCCTACAACGGCTGGCGCGGTGCCGAGGGCACGCCCAAGGCTCCCGGGGAGAAGCCCGAGCCGCCCACCTCCAGCGACCGGATGCAGCGCGCGCTGGCCTATGGGGGCATCGCCGCGGTGCTCGCGTGGTTCGGCCTGCGCTATGCGCTGCCGGCCTCCGCCTTCCTGGGCCAGAAGGGCGAGGGCATCCCCATCCACACCTACGGGGTGCTGCTGGCCACCGGCTTCATGACCGCCCTCACGGTGGCGGCGCGGCTGGCCCGGGACGAGTGGCGCAAGCCCACGTGGGTGCCGGACGCCCAGGGCGGCGGCCAGTGGGTGGACACCGAGGGCCCGCGCAAGCACGAGGCCATGATGGACTTCGGCTTCTACGCGCTGGTGGGCGGCCTGGTGGGCAGCCGCGTCCTCTTCATCCTCGTCAACTGGAAGGACTACGCGCGCGACTGGACGCAGGTGTTCTCGCTGGGCGGCGGGCTCGTCTTCTACGGCGGCCTCATCGGCGCGACCCTGGCCTCGCTGCTCTTCGCCAAGCAGCACCGCATGGAGTTCATGCGGCTGGCGGACCTGGCCATCCCCACCGTGTCGCTGGGCCAGTGCCTGGGGCGCCTGGGGTGCTTCTCCGCCGGCTGCTGCTGGGGTGACGTCACCGCGGCCGGCACGCGCTTCGCCGTGAACTTCCCCGGCGCGGGCCTGGCCAAGGACCTCTTCGGGCGGCTCGGCGGCACCTCCAGCCTCGCCTTCCAGTCGCAGGCGCAGGACTCGCGCTACGTGGTGGAGGCCACCGGCGAAATCCTCCACCACATGGCCCCCGGCGCGGTGCGCATCTCCGACTGGGTGGCCCAGCACGGCACCACGCTGCCCATCTACCCCACCCAGATCTTCGAGTCCGTGGGGCAGCTCGTCCTCTTCGGGGTGCTGATGTACGCGCGCCGCTACCGGCGCTTCCACGGGCAGATTTTCGCCCTGTGGCTGATGTGCTACGCGGTGCTGCGCACCACGGTGGAGCTGTTCCGCGGCGACACCGAGCGCGGCACCCTGCACGGCCTGCTCGAGTCGCTGGGCGCCTCGCGGCTGGCGGACGCGGTGCCCCTGGAGGCCTGGTACAACATCTCCACCAGCCAGTTCATCTCCCTGTGCATGTTCACCTTTGGTGCGACTTTGCTGTACCGGCGGATCCGCCGGGCAGGCGAGGCAGCTGGCGTCGGCCCGACACCGAGCCCGGCCTGAGGTTGATCCCGGGCCGCGTCTTGAGGACACTCTAGGAATCCATGGCGTACGAGTCCTCGACGAAGAATCAGGCAGCGAAGGCAGGCGCCTCGGCGAAGTCGTCCGCCAAGCTGGCCGCGACCAGTGGCGACACCAAGTCCGGCATGCCCACGAAGTCGGGCAGTGAGGTGGCGTTCCAGGAGTGCGAAGCCATTGAGGCCGATCTCGCCGCCCTCAAGGTGGCCTACGAGTTCTACTTCATGGGGAACGAGCGCCTGCCGCCAACGCGGGCGTACGAGGACCTCAAGAAGCGGCTGGAGCGGCTCAAGGCCAGCTTCGTGCGCAACACCGCGGCCAAGTTCCGCGTGCAGGCCATCGCCACCAAGTTCGGCACGTACGAGCGGCTGTGGCAGCGCACGCTGCAGGAGATCGAGAACGGCACCTACAAGCGGGACGTGGCCAAGGCCCGGCGCCGCGTGCAGAAGCAGGCCGGCTCCGACAAGCCCAAGACCCTGGGCGCCATCGAGCTGCCCGACGACGACTTCGACGTCGAGGAGGTGAAGCCCTCCAAGGTGCCGTCGGTGGCTCCCGTGGAGCCGGTACCCTTCCGGGGTGGGGTGCCGTCGGTGGCGCCGTTGGTCCCGTCGGTGGCGCCGCTGGTGCCGTCGGTGGCGCCGCTCGTTCCGCCCGTGGCGCCCGTGGCGGGCACGCCGGCCCGGGGCACCGCGGTTCCGTCCATTCCCTCCGTGGCGCCGCTGGTGCCGCCCGCGGTGCCTCGTGTGGCGCCCGCGGTCCCGCCCGTGGCGGCCCGTCCTCCCGCCGCGAAACCCGCGGGGGCGCGTCCTCCCGTGGCGGCCAGCGGCGCTGGCCTCTCCGACGACAAGCTCAAGTCCGTCTACGACGCCTACGTCGCCGCCAAGCGCCAGAACAAGGAGGACACCTCCAAGATGAACTACGACTCCATCGCCGCCACGCTGCGCAAGCAGGTGCCCGAGCTGATGAAGCAGCACAACGCCAAGTCGGTGGAGTTCAAGGTCGTCATCAAGGACGGCAAGGCCGTCCTCAAGGCCGTTCCCAAGTAGGGCGTGCGCGGATGAACCAGAACCTCGAGTCGCTCAAGGAGCGGGTGAGCCGCCTGTCGGTGATGATCTTCGACATCGACGGCACGCTCACCGACGGACGCATCTTCTGGGTGCCCAACTCGGGGTGGACGCAGATGTACAGCGTGCGCGACGGCATGGGCATCAAGCGGCTGCAGGAGGCGGGGCTGGAGGTGGCGGCCATCTCCGGCGGCGACAGCCTGTCGGCGCAGATGCGGATGCAGTCGCTGGGCCTCAAGCACGTACACTTCGGCAGCCAGGACAAGGTGGCGCACTTCGAGAAGCTGCTGGAGCTCTTGAAGGTGACGGCGGACCGGTGTGGGTACATGGGCGACGAGACGGTGGACCTGCCGCTGCTCAAGGCGGTGGGTTTCTCGGCGGCGCCCCCCGAGGCCCCGGACGAGGTGCGTTCGCAAGTGCACTATGTGGCGCAGCGGCCGGCGGGTTTCGGCGCGGCGCGCGAGGTGTGTGAGTTCATTCTTCGTCACCGGCAGGCGCCCTGACGCCCCGGAGGACGGGGTAAGCGTCGTCTGCTGAAATCCGTTACATGCTGGGGAGATCAATCCGTTCCGGGGGGAGGTTGTCCCTGGGGGGAGCGCTCCCTAGTTTGCGCCACGCGAGAGGCCCTGCCGGGCGCTCGCGGGCAGGCAAACGTACCGGACTTCGAGGTGGGCGATGGCGGGTCGGACACGGCGCTGGGGGCTGGGGTTGGCGGCGATGGCGCTGTGGCTGGCCAGCGGGTGCGCGGAGCCACCGGAGGACGCGGAGGCGCGCCTGGCGCAGCTGGAGGCCGAGGACAAGCTGATGGACGCGGCGCTCGACACCGTGGAGACGCGCCTGCTGGGCAATCAGTCCAAGCTGCACCTGTGGCAGGAGATGGAGCGGCGGCACGAGCAGGTGTCGGCCATCCAGTGCCGGGTGGCGGACGAGCACCTGATGGCCATTGCCAAGCAGTACGAGAAGAACGAGGCCAAGGCGCGCCAGCTCGCCAAGCGCCGGCGCATGGCCTCCGCGGAAGCCGCGGTGCTGACCGGAAGCCGTTGAGCGGCAAAGGACTCTGGAAGGGCAGGAGGCGGGCGGGCGGGCGCCGGCTTCCGTGACGAGGGCCCCGAATCCGGGTAGAACCGCCTCGTGAGAACCCGGATTGGAGCACTCGTCCTTGCTGTCGTGGCCGGGCTCGCCGGCTGCGGTGTCCCTCCTCCCCAGGAGTGTGCCTCCAAGCAGGAGCCGGTGATGGACGCCCATGGCGGCGTCTACCGCTGCACCGCCGCCGAGGAATGTCCTCGCTCCTCCCGCGTCTCCCTGTGCGTCGCCGATACCGGTGACCAGGAGACGTGCATCCGCTGCCTCGACACCCAGTGTGTCACCATGATTCCGGAGACCTGTTGATGCGGCGCGTGATTCTCGCCCTCGCCCTCGCGCTCGCCCCCGGCTGCTCCCGGGACGGCGCCCCCGAGCACATGCAGCGCGCCCGCGACGCCATCTTCGAGAAGCGTCCCGATGAGGCCCTCGTCGAGTACCGCAAGGCGCTCGATGCCCTGCGGCTGGATGACTCCGCCCAGGCCCAGGTGCTCAAGGCCCGCGCCCTCAAGGGCGCCGCGGACGTCTACTGGCTCGAGCTGCGCAAGGTGAAGGAGGCCGTGAGCGTCTACAAGGAGCTCATCACCCAGTGTCCCGAGTCGCCCGAGGCCCTCGAGGGCCGCGTGGTGCTCGCCGAGCTGCTGCGCGTGCACTTCCGCGACCTGCGCGGCGCCATTGATCAGCTCACCGCCGCCCTGGCCCGCAACCCGCCCCAGAGCGCCGAGCTGCACTACCAGGTGGCCAAGCTGTACTTCGAGCTGCAGGACTACCAGCAGTGCGTGCTCGAGTCGCGCAAGCTCGTCGAGCGCTTCGCCACCAGCGCCTTCGTGGACGACGCCATCTACCTGCAGGCCCAGGCGCTGCACATGCAGGCGCTCAAGGCCGAGCCCGGCTCCCCCGAGGTGCCCCGCTTCCGCCAGGAGGCCTCGCGCACGTACGCGGACCTCATCACCCGCTTCCCGGACTCGGAGCTCGCCCCGCACGCCGTCTTCGAGACGGGCAAGCTCAAGGCCGAGGCCGGTGACAACGAGAAGGCCATCGAGACCTGGGTGCAGGCCCTGAAGAACCACCCGGAGCCCGCCACGGTGCAGGACGCCATCGCCCGCGCCCGGCGCCGCATCGCCGCGACGACGCCCGAGGAGGTTGGCTCGCGCGCCTCCGCCTTCGCGCGCCCCCAGGCCGGCCCGCCCCCGCGCAACTCCATCGAGGCCGTCGGCGGCTCGGCCGATGAACGCGACCACGGCGACTGACTCAGGCGGGCACGCCCTCCAGCACCGTCTCGAAGAGGGGCGCGGCCTGCGTGGGGTCGTCCGCGTCCGCCACGAGCAGCAGGTGGATGCGGCCTCCCTCCACCCGCGCGTCCACGCCCTCCAGCTTCACCTTCGCGTCCACCCCATCGAGGAACATGGGCGTGCCATCCGGCGCCAGCACGCCCACCGCCGAGCCCATCACCGCCCCATCCGCGTAGGCATCCCGGGTGTCCTCGGCCGCGGCGGTGAAGACCATGCGGCCATCCGGCAGCGGCGCTACGTCCGTGAAGGACAGGCGCACGGTGCCCGCGCGGCCCAGCTCCCAGCGGCGCACGATGCGCACCACGTCCGGCTCCAGCGGCGCGCCCGCCTCCAGCGCTCGCACCACCCGGCCCGCGTCCAGGTCCACCACCGCGTCCTTGCCCTCGTCCCCGTTGCCCCGGTTGAGCAGGCGCATGCGCACGCCCGCCACCGCCGCCCCCTCCACGTTGAGCGGGCCCAGCTCGCGCGCCAGCTGCGCGTACAGGCGGGTGAAGTCCACCTCGCGCACCGGGCCTCCGGCGCTCCCGTCCGCCGCCAGCGGCACCAGCGCTCCCTTCTGCCGCACCGCCGTGCTCCCCGAGGGCACCGCCAGCAGCGCCCCGTGCGGCGCGCTCGCCAGTCCTTCCACGAGGCAGAGCGCCTCCATGTCGGGCTTGCGGGCCTTGCGGTCCTTGTGCTCCAGCGGCAGCTCTCCCGGCAGCAGGCGCAGGAACTGGCCCGGGGCGTCGCCCTCCAGCGGGAAGGAGGCCAGGAACAGCGAGTCGTCCGCGACGACGTGCAGCCACTGGCCCGCGCGCACCAGCCCGCTCGCGGCCGACACGTGGGCGTGGCCCCCGGCCGTCTCGGGTGCCTGCAGGTTCAGTTTCCGGCGCTGGGTGAGGCGGAGCATGCGGATCCTCGGGTGATGTCCTCGACACCCTCACCCTAACCCTCTCCCAGGGGGAGAGGGGACTTCTCCGGTGACAGGGTCCGCCCGAGGTGTGGATAGAGTGACGGCTCCATGCTGCTTCGTCTGCTCCGCGCTTGTCTCTGTCTGGTGTTGTCCGGTTGTGCCACCACGCCTACCGCGCCCGCGCGGGCCCCTGCCAGCCCCGAGGTGCCGGCCTGTACGCCCGGGGAGCTGCTCTTCGCGCCCAGCTACCTCCCCCTGGACCTGGTGCCCACTCCCGATGGCCGCTCGCTCCTCGTGGTGGACCGGGGCTTCCTCGCCCTGAGGGATGTGTCCACCCTGAAGGTGCAGCGCTACCTGCTGCCGCAGGTGGATGGCTGGGTGTCGGCCTCCCTGTCCGCCGACGGCCGCACGGTGACCGCCCAGACCTTCGACGGCCAGCGCTACGCCTTCGACACCACCACCTGGAAGGCCGAGCGCCTGCAGGACGCTCGCGTGTTGAAGCACGATCGCGAGAAGGCCGACTTCGCGCTCATGGCTCCCTCCGAGAACATGCAGCCCTTGATCGAGGAGGCCCTTCCCCAGCTCACGGACGAGCTGAGGGAGCCCGCCCTCATCCAGGAGCTGACGGAGAAGAAGATCTTTCCCTTCGCGGTCGCCCTGGAGGCCTCGCGCCAGCAACTGCTCATCGGTGAGACGTCGGGTGCGCTCACGCTCCTGGACCTGGACGGCCAGCGCATCCTGAAGCGCGTCCCCTGCGAGGCCTGCTCGCCCTATGTCGCCCTGTCGGCCGACGCGGAGGGCTTCCTGGGCGTGACGGTGGAGGGCCAGCTGCGCGTGCTCGACCGGGAGCTGAAGGTGGTGCGTGAGGTGTCCTTCCTGCCTCCAGCGCAGGCCAAGGACGGCAAGCCCCACCCGAGACTCGTGAAGCGGGTGGTGCGGGTCGGGGACGGCTCGCGGATCGCCTGGCTCGCCCGGGACCACGAGATGGGCCTGTTCGAGCTCGGGACCGGCACCCATGTGCTCCGGCTGCCCGCCCTGGGACTGGGGGGAACGGCCATGGCGGCCCTGCTGGATGCGCGGCGCTTGGCCCTGCTGTCCGAGGGAACGCTGCGCGTCTGGGACATGCCGGAGCAGCGCGTGCTCGTCGAGAAGCAGGGGCCCTACACGAGCGCGGTGCGGCTCGACGCGGACCGGCTCCTCGCCACGCGCGGAGATGGCACCGCCGAGCTCGTCTCCGCCAGCTCCGGTGAGGTGCAGCGCAGCTTCTGCGCCACGCTGCGCTCCTGCGAGCGCGACCGGGCGGCGCTCGAGCGGTTGAGGCAGCGGGCGGAGCAGGCGCAGGGCGAGGAGGCGGAGTCGCTGTACGCCGAGCTCGGCCTGTTCCAGGTGCCCGTGCAGGTGGAACTGCTCGTCTCGCCGGACCGGCGGACGCTGGTCACCCTGTCCTATCCCGTGCGGACGGGGCGGGGTGGACCGGTGCTCCCGGGCTCCCTGGGTACGTGGCGCCTGCCCGGGCTGGAGCCGCTGGGCATGCGGCCCCTCACGCGGGATGAGGTGGAGGGGGAGGTGCGCTTCGGCGCCGACGGCGTGCTCTACACCGGACGCGAGCCGCTGAGCGTCGCGGGGCTGCCCACCCCCGCCGCCAAGGAGGAGTCCGGCAGGGGCCTGGAGGCGCCGGGCGAGGAGAACGTGCGCGTCTACTCGGGGGGAGGGTTGACCATCCGGGTGGAGCCCGCGGGCCGTCAGGAGGACTTCTACGATGCGGTCGTGCTGCTCGGGCCCGGAGAGCGGACGCTGGGCGTGCTCTCGTTCATCACGGTGGAAGCGCGACGCTGGCCGTTGCGCCGCGAGACGTTCGCCGACGTGCTCCCCTCTGGAGAGCGCTTCCTCATCGCCAGCGTGGCCCGGGAGGAGGGCACTCCGTTCGGCTCGTTCCGCCTTCCGTCGGGTCCCGCCCAGGTGTGGTGCTCGCCGAAGGAGACGCCCCTGCCTCCCTTCCCCGAGGCCCCGCCCCTGCCGACGGTGATGGAGGTGGACGGCCTCACCGAGGTGAGCCTCGCGGACGTGCCGCTCCACTACGAGGCGATCGCCGCCACGGAGGACGGCTCCGCGTACCTGCTGGCGAGGGGCCAGCCGGAGCCATACGCCGCCCCCTCGGGTCCCGCCACGCTGTGGCGGCTCACCCCGGGCAGTCCGGAGGCCGAGCGGCTGGAGCCGCCCCCCGCCTCCGATGAGTGGTACCGCCTGGGCACCGCGCCGGACGATGGCTCGCTCTGGGCGCTGGGCAAGGGCGCGCTCGCGCACCGCGAGGCGGATGGCCGGTGGACGATGCACACGCTCCCTGGTGCCAGGGACGGGCGCCTGACGGGCTTCCTGGCACTTCCCGGGGGACGGGCGGTGGTGCTGCGCCAGTACAGCGATGCCCAGCAGCCGCAACAGCTCCGGCTGCAGCTCGTCATCGCGGGACCGGGTCCGGCGTTGCAGGTGACGGAGCACCTGGGCGGTGGGGAGCCGATGCCGCTCGTTCCCCTGCCGGACGGCTTCCTGTTCCTGGGGACCCGGGCGTCGCGCTACGCCGTGAGCGGAGCCCCCGCCCCGGTCCTCGTGCCGGGCTTCCGGTTCCGTGATGGCAAGCGGCTTGAGAAGGACGCGCTCCTCGCGCAGGTGCGGAGCCTCCAGCCCTGGCAGGTCTGGCTTCGTCAGGGCCGCGTGCTGCTACTCGCCGAGCGCGCCTCCCCTACCGTGTCCTGGTTGGAACTGGATGCGCGGACGGGCAGGGTGCTGAAAGAGCAGGAGCCCTCGACGCTGCCCCAGACGATCGTGGGCGTGCCGGACGCGCGGTCCGCGTCCAATCGCCAAGGGCAGGAGCTGCCCCAGTGGTTGGACCACGAGGGCACGGTTCTCGAGCTGCCGGGCCGGTACACCCCCACCTGGCTGCGGTTGGGCTACGACATCGAGGAGACCGCGAGCACTCCGAAGGGAACTTGGCTGCGGCTCAAGGGCGACGTGCTCCTCTTCTGGAATGGGACGCGGCTGAGTGCGTACTTCCACCCGGGGACTCGTGCGCACGGAATCCGGTACGCCGAGTGAGGCGCCGTCAGCCCGGCACGGGGCTCAGCCCTTCTGGCCCCGGCCGTGCTCCACGCCCTGGAGCTTCCGCGGTTTCGTGTATACGGCGTCGCGGTTTTGGCTGACGCTTGCGTGGGGTTTTTGGATGAAGGAGTTGCGCTGCATGAGACCCCTTGGGATGGCGATCGCGAAAGAGGTCTACTGTAACGAGCAGTGTCAGCCGCCCTACCTCGATTGCGAGGAGTTGCAGGGACGTCGTCCCCAGGAGCATTCAGCCGTGGATGGGGCGATTGATTGGCTGAAGCGCAATCACACCATGGTTCTCGCGGGAAGCATCGTGACGGTAGCGGGAGTTGCCTTCATCGTGGTCTTCCCTCCTGGAGCGCTGATTGCCTTGGTGCCACTGACGGCGCTGTCTTCGTCAGAGGCCGTGTGCGAGCCCCGTCTCGCGGCGGTGGCGCCGTGACAATCTTCAAACGCATCCTCGAAGCACAGGAGCGCCTCGGGAAGGCTCATGAGGATGCTCAATCCCCGGAGGAGAAGGAGCCGTTCCGGCTCGCCATCGACGCGCTCTGGTTCATCTGGACGAATGGCCAGGCCGATGAGTTCGCGGACTATCGGAAAGACGCCGAGGCCAATGCTCCCGCCAGGGTCATCGCCGCTTTCGACACGCGAGAAGAGGCGGAGGCCTGGCTGAGCGCCAACCCGAAGCCACCCAACTCGGCGTACGTATTGATCGCGGACGAGTACCACCTCGTCATGTGCTCACGGGAGCGGGGTATTCGCGCGCTTGCCCCGCATCCGACCCTCGAGCTTCATCTCGAAGAGCTGATGCGAGGTGGCCTCCCTCCGGCGGTGGCGGCATTCAACACGCGAGAAGAGGCGAAAGCCTGGCTCGCCAGCCAGGCCGAGCCGCCTGCGGAGGCCGTCATCCAGATCGGTGGCGAGCACTACCTGGCGGTGTACTACCGGAACATCGGTCACCGCGCGCTCTTCCCCTTCTCCAGGGTCAAGGGAGTCTGAAGGAGGGACGTTCCGGCTTCCGGTGACTCGGGGCTCAGCCCTTCTGGCCCCGGCCGTGCTCCAGCGCCTGCTTGTCGCGCAGCAGCAGGTTCCACGTCTGCGGCTGCGAGGCCAGCAGCGAGAGCCAGGTGTCGATCTCCCCGTCCATTCCCGGGTCCACGCCCTTGAGCTGGCGCAGCACCGGCTCGGCGCCCGAGAGCCCCAGCCGCGCGATCCCCTCCAGGATGGCGGCGCGCACCTCGCGGTCGCTCTCCGTGGCGAAGCGCTCCGTCAGCGCCTTCATCGTCCGCTCGCTCTCTCCCACCGCCACCGTGCCCAGCGCCTTCGCCGCCGCGGCGCGCACCTCGGGGTGCTCGGACTCCTGGAGCAGCTGCCGCACCGAATTCACCGCTGGCGTCCGCGCCGCCTCGAGGGAGGACGCGCTCAGCAGCCCCGCCGCCGTCTTTGGATCGCCCGCCTCCGCCGCGAGCGCCACCGCCTGCTCCGCCACGCCCTGGAAGCGTCCGAAGTTGCGCGCGGCCTCTTCCGTCAGGTTGCCCACCACCGCCTCGCGCACCTCGGGCGCCGGATCCTTCACCCACTGCCGATAGGCCTGCCGCGTGGACTCCGCCATTGCCAGCACCTCGCTCGTCGGCTCGTCCGAGGCTCGCAGCGCCCGCACCATCACCGCCTTGCGCCCCGGGTCCGTCTCGCGCCCCGCCTTGTCGAGCACCCGCTCCAGCACGCCCCGCTCCCCCGTCAGGTTGAAGCGCATCACCCACAGGGCCGTCAGCGCCTCCAGCACCTCCGGATCCTTCTCCGCCTCCACTTTCGCCCACAGCTGTTCGGGCGGCAGGTTCTCCAAAATGCCGCGCAGCTGCTCCATCACGTAGCGCCGCCACGCCGGAGAGCCCTTCCCCTGGCGGTACTCCTCCACCAGCGAGTCCAGCTCGCACGGCACGGCCCGCAGCATGTTCTCGGGCGGAGGGCCCTTCGCGACGGGGGCCGGCGCTGGAGCCGGCGTGTCCCGCGGCCCACCGCTCGTGCCCGCACCGTCCGAGGCGGCCACGGGAGCCCGCGGCTCACCCGTGGGCCCGTCCGCCCTGCCCGACAGCCACACCATCAGCCCCGCCAGCACGGCGATCAGCCCCGCGCCGAGGCCCGCCCACTTCTTCTGCGCTCCCGTGCTCATCGCCTACCCCTCGCAGCGGTGGTGGTTGGCCTTGTCGGGGAAGACCCGGTTGAAGTCGACCTGGCCCGCGTCATACAGCGCCTTGAAGTCGGCGTGGTCCTGGCGGAAGCGCGCGTCCTGCTGTGCGAAGTCCTTCAGCAGCGGCAGGGCCCGGGCGCCCGCGGCCCGCACCGCGTAGCGGACGATGGCCCAGCGCACGCACTCGTTCTTCTCCTGGGGGAAGGACTCGCGAAAGGCATCGAGCACCGCCTGCGAGTCGCGCCCCGAGGACATCGCCAGCGCGGCCATCTCGCGCACGTCGGGGTCCGGATCCTCGCGCTGCAGCTTCGCCAGCTGCTGGAGCGATGGTCCCTCGATGCGGGCGTCCGGGTAGGTGCCCATCTCGATGGCCAGTGCGCGCACGTCGGGCTCGTTGGAGTCGAGCGCCACCTCCAGCAGCTTTCCCATGTACGGGTCGAAGCGGCCGGTGCGCTGGAAGTCGTTGTCCATCACCCGGCCGAGGGTGCGCACCGTGTTCATGGCCACGCCCGTGGCGAGCGTGTCCCTCTTGGCCAGCGTGGTGAGCCGCTCCAGCATGGCGGGCTCGAAGCGGTGCTGCGTCTCCAGGGCCATGAGGGCGTGGGCCTGGTGGCCGGGGTCCTGGTGGCGCTCGGCCATGGTGGCGAGCCTGTCCACCACCGCGGGGGCGCGCACGGCCTCCGTCTCCCGCACCGCGCGCAGGTAGAGCGGCATCTCGGGCTCCTGCGCGGTGTAGGCCCACTCGAGCACCTGGAGCGCCGCTTGGGGGTCCTTCCCGATGACCTCGGCGAGCCGCTGCTCCAGGAACAGCAGGGCGGCCTGATCCTTCCGGGCGAGGGCCTGGCGGATGGCGGCGCGCACACCTTCCAGTCCGTGCGGGGACTCGAGTTCCAGGTAGCCCGCGTAGCAGGTGAGGCGGGGGAGACGTGGCTCGGCGATGGGCCGCTCGTCCCTGGCGGGGGCGGAGGTGGTGCCGAGCGTGACGAGCAGCGCACCCAGGCGCCCGAACCGGGCACAGGACGAATGCATTCGCGAGACCTTCAACCTGACTCCCGTTGTCATCACCACCCCGCTTCCCCCCACCCCCGTATAGGCATCCGGGCCCGAGAGCGTATAAAACCGCTGCCGGGGTTTTTTCTCCCACCCTCAAAAAAGCTGAAAAACCAGGAATCTGGCGCCGTCGTGTAGAGGAACACCTGACGGAAATCAAGCGGCTGGCGGGTTACCCGTGCGTGACGCCGGTGGGTGCACAAGGCCGCGTGTTATGGAGCCCTCATGAACCACTCGCAGAGCAAGGCCCTCTTCTCCCGAGCGCAGGAGCGCATTCCCGGCGGTGTGAACTCCCCGGTGCGCGCCTTCCGGGGTGTCGGCGGTGAGCCCGTCTTCTTCAAGGAAGGCGCGGGCGCGTGGCTGACGGACGTGGACGACAACCGGTACGTGGACCTGGTGGGGAGCTGGGGCCCGCTCATCCTGGGCCATGCCTATCCGCCCGTGCTGGCGGCCATCACCGAGGCGGCGCGGCGGGGCACCACCTTCGGGGCGCCCACGGACCTGGAGGTGCAGTTCGCCGAGCTCATCTGCGCCACGGTGCCGAGCGTGGAGAAGGTGCGCCTGGTGTCCAGCGGCACGGAGGCCACGGTGGCGGCCATCCGGCTGGCGCGCGGCTACACGGGGCGCGACTACATCCTCAAGTTCGAGGGCTGCTTCCACGGCGCGGGGGACCCCTTCCTGGTGAAGGCGGGCAGCGGCGTGGAGACGCTGGGGCTGCCGGACTCGCCGGGCGTGCCCAAGGAGGTGGCGAGCCTCACGCTGACGGCGCCCTACAACGACCTGGGCGCGGTGGAGCAGCTCTTCTCCAAGCGGGCCAAGGACATCGCCTGCGCCATCATCGAGCCGGTGGTGGGCAACATGGGCGTGCTCATCCCCGAGGAGGGCTACCTGCAGAACCTCCAGGCGCTGTGCCGCGCGCACGGGGTGCTCTTCATCCTGGACGAGGTGATGACGGGCTTCCGGCTGGCCCGGGGCGGCGCGCAGGAGGTGTACGGCCTGCGTCCGGACCTGAGCACCTTCGGCAAGGTGGTGGGCGGCGGCATGCCGCTGGCGGCCTACGGCGGGCGCCGCGACATCATGTCGAAGATTGCCCCCGAGGGGCCGGTGTACCAGTCGGGCACGCTGTCGGGGAACCCGGTGGCGGTGGCCGCGGGCATCGCGAGCCTCCAGGCGCTGCGCGCGCCGGGCGTCTACGAGCGCCTGGACTTCATCGGCCGCGAAATCGAGGCGGGCCTGCGCGCCGAGGCGGAGGAGCACAAGATTCCCGTCACCATCAACCGCGTGGGCAGCATGTTCACCGTCTTCTTCACCGAGGGGCCGGTGTTCGACTACGCGAGCGCGAAGAAGAGCGACACGGCGCGCTACGGCCGCTTCTTCCACCAGATGTTGGAGGAGGGCGTGTACCTGCCGCCCAGCCAGTTCGAGTCGGCCTTCCTGTCGCTGGCCATCAACGAGCCCGAGGTGGCGCACATCCTCCGGGCGGCTCGCAAGGCATTCCGCGCGCTTGGACAGGGCGCCTGAGACAGCGGCCCCCTCGGGCCCCATCCCCTTCGGTCCCTATACCCTGGTGCGGCGCATCGGGTATGGGGGCATGGGAGAGGTGTTCCTCGCGCGCGAGGAGGCGCCGGGCCGCGCCTGCGTGGTGAAGAAGGTGCTGCCGGCGCTGGCGGGCAACGCGCAGTTCCTCGCCCGCTTCCGGGACGAGGCGCGGGTGGTGCTGCGCCTGTCCCATCCCAACATCGCCCGCGTGTGGGCCATGGGCGAGGTGGCCGGGGCGCTCTACCTCGCCATGGAGTACGTGGCGGGCAAGACGCTCAACCGGCTCGCCTGGCGGTTGCGCAACCGGGGCAAGCCGCTCTCCCCGGGGCTGGTGCTGCTCATCGGCGAGCGCATGTGCGAGGGCCTCGCGTACGCGCATGACGCCACGGACGAGCAGGGCCAGCCGCTGCACCTGGTGCACCGGGACTTGTCCCCGGCCAACGTGTGCATCTCCTACGCGGGCGAGGTGAAAATCATCGACTTCGGCGCGGCGCAGTCCACGCTGAAGGAGGCGCAGACGGCGCCCAGCGTGGTGATGGGGAGCATCTCGTACATGGCGCCGGAGCAGGCCCGCAAGCTGCGCGTGGACCGGCGGGCGGACGTGTACGCGACGGCCGTGGTGCTCTGGGAGCTGCTCGCCTGGCGCCCACTGCCGCAGAAGGGGGATGTCGTCGAGCGGTGGAAGCGCGCGGCCTACCCCAAGTGGGAGCCGCCGGGCCTTCACCGGCCGGGGCTGCCGCCCGAGCTGGACGCGGTGGTGCTCAAGGCCCTGTCCACCGAGCCCGAGGCGCGCTTCCCGGATGCCGCGGCCTTCGGGGCCGCGCTGCGCCAGTTGCGCGAGCAGCTCGCCCCCGGCGTGGGAGACGCGGACCTGGCGCGGCTGATGGGCGAGGCCTTCGCCAAGGAGAAGGCGGTGGAGGACGGCGTGCTCGCGGAGCTGTTGCGGCGCGAGTCCTCTCCCCAGCGCTCCATTCCCGAGAAGGAGATGACCGCCTTCGCGCCGCCCACCGCGCTGGCCTTCGAGCACCGCGCGCTCGACGCCCCCGCCGGCTTCGTCCCCTCCGCCGAGGTGCAGATCGTCGAGGAGTCCCAGCCCCAGCCCTCGCCGCAGCCGGCGGACTCCGGGGCTCCCGGCCCGACGCCGCGCTCGCGCGAGGTGCGGGTGGCCTTCGACGTGGAGCAGCCGGGGGAGGAGTCCGGGCTGGTGCGGGCCATCGAAGAAGGAGGCGAGGAGGCCGAGTCGTCCGTGTCCTCCCCCGCTCCGTCCCCCAGGCGGTGGCTCGCCGCCGGGCTGTTCCTCGCCGCGCTCGCGGTGGGCTTCCTCCTGGTGTGGCTGCTGGGGTGAGACCCAGGCCGTCTTCTTCCCGCTGTCCGCGCGGCCTCTTCACTTCGCGTGCCAGGGAGCCGTCGGGGAATTTCACAACCCTCCCGAGTGCTATCGACGAGTGAACATTTGTCACGATCCTGTACCGACGGCCAAGGGTCAGTCCTGAGGGCCCGAGTCCCATGTGGTAGAGGCCGGAACCCAGGAGGCGTTCGTTGACCACTCGTATTCACGAGATTCTCAAGAAATATCCGTCCGAGCTGCTCAATGAGTGGCTCACCGCCATGACGGCCGGCGGGGTGCGCCGCGACGCGCTGATGAAGGAGGGCGAGCTGCGCGAGCAGTGCGCCGAGTTCCTCCGGCTGCTGACGCAGGCCACCGAGCAGGGCAACCTCACGGACGTCACCGCGTCCGCGTTCACGCCGGCCCGGGAGATGCTGGAGCGGCTGTCGCGCTCGCGCAGCCTGCAGGGCTTCTCCCCCGCCGAGACGGCCATCTTCATCTTCAGCTTCAAGCAGCCCCTGTTCGACCGCGTGCGCCGCGAGTACGCCGGTCAGGCGGAGGTGGTGGCCGAGGAGATGTGGGGCGGCACCCTCCTGCTGGACAAGCTGGGCCTGTACACCACCGAGGTGCACCAGCGGGCGCGCGAGGAGGTCATCATGCGCCAGCAGCAGGAGATGATGGAGCTGTCCACCCCCGTGGTGCAGCTGTGGGACCGCATCGTCTGCCTGCCGCTCATCGGCACGCTGGACAGCGGGCGCACCCAGACGGTGATGGAGACGCTGCTGCAGCGCATCGTCGAGACGGGTGCGGAGATCGCCATCATCGACATCACCGGCGTGCCCACCGTGGATACCCTCACGGCCCAGCACCTCATCAAGACGGTGACGGCCACCCGGCTGATGGGCGCCGAGTGCGTCATCAGCGGCATCCGTCCCCAGATTGCCCAGACCATCGTCCACCTGGGCGTGGACCTGGCCGGCGTGGTGACCAAGTCCAGCGTGGCCGGCGCCTTCAACTGGGCCCTCAAGCGCCTCAACCAGTCCATCAGCGCTCCGGGCCAGCGCGTGTCGGGCAAGGCCTAGCCGGAGCCATTCCATGGAGCGCATTCCCATCCTCCGCATGGGGCGGGTGCTGCTGGTCACCATCCAGGTGGACATGCATGACCAGCTCGCGGTGACCCTGCAGGACGATCTGACCGCGAAGATCGTCGAGACCAGCGCCAGCGGGGTGCTCATCGACATCTCCTCGCTGGAGGTGGTGGACTCCTTCATCGGCCGCATCCTCGGCAACATCGCCACCATGTCGCGCGTGCTGGATGCGCAGACGGTGGTGGTGGGCATGCAGCCCGCGGTGGCCATCACCCTGGTGGAACTGGGCATGTCCCTGCCGGGAATCCGCACCGCGCTCAACGTCGAGAAGGGCATGGCGCTGCTGCAGGCCTCCATGGAGGCCGACCAGGACGTGCCCGAGGTTGCGGATGCAAGTTTTGAGGACTGAGGTCATGCCCATCCGCTCGGCGCAGGACCTGGTGCTCGTGCGCCAGGCCGTGCGCACGTGGGCGGCCGAGCTGAAGTTCAGCCTCGTGGAGCAGACGAAGATGGTCACCGCCGCCAGCGAGCTGGCGCGCAACACGCTGGACTATGGCAAGGGCGGCCATGTCACCCTGGAACTCCTCCAGGAGGGCCTGCGCAAGGGTCTGCGCCTGGCCTTCGAGGACAAGGGGCCGGGCATTCCGGACATCGACCTGGCGCTGCGCGATGGGTACACCTCGGGCGGCGGCATGGGGCTCGGGCTGGGGGGCGCCCGGCGGCTCGTGAACGAGTTCGATATCGTCTCCAAGGTAGGGGAGGGTACGCGGGTCACGGTGACACGATGGAAGTGAGCTCCACGGCGATTCCAGTGACGGAGAGCAGTCAAGCGGGCCATGCACGCCGGACGGCGGCGGCCCTGGCCGCTCGCCTGGGGTTCAGCGAGGAGGCCCAGGGCAAGGTGTCCATCGTGGTGAGCGAGGCGGCCAAGAACCTGGTCGCCCATGCGCGCGAGGGGCTCATCCTCCTGCGCGCGATCCACGCGGGCCCTCTCGGCGGCTTGGAGATGCTCGCGCTGGACAAGGGCCCGGGCATGGCGGACGTGGAGCGCTGCCTGCGTGACGGCTTCTCCACCGCGGGCACCAGCGGCGTGGGGCTGGGGGCCATGCGGCGGATGTCCACCCTCTTCGACATCTACTCCATGCCGGGCATGGGCACGGCGGTGGTGGCCCAGCTGTGGGCGGACAAGCCGCCGCCCCCCTGCCGGATGGAGGTGGGCGCGGTGTGCGTGGCCATGACGGGCGAGGAGGTGTGTGGGGACTCCTGGGTGGTGGACTACAAGATGGACCGCTGCGTCTTCCTCGTGGCGGATGGGCTGGGCCATGGGCCCGAGGCGGCCCGTGCCTCCCGCGCGGCGGTGGTGTCCTTCCTGGAGCAGACCCCCCGCGAGCCCCTGGAGCTGCTGCGCGGCGCGCACCAGGAGCTGCGCAGCACCCGGGGCGCGGCGGTGTCCGTCGCCGCGGTGCAGGAAGCCCAGCTGCACTACGCCGGGGTGGGCAACATCTCCGCGGCCGTGGTGGCGCCGGGCGGTACCATCCAGCGGCTGGTCTCCATGAATGGCACCCTGGGGCACCAGGCGCCCCGCATGCAGCAGTTCAGCTACCCTTGGAGCGTGGGGTCCACCCTGGTGATGTGCTCGGACGGCCTGGCCACCCAGTGGCGGCTGGACGCCTACCCGGGGCTGCTCGCCCGCCATCCCAGCCTGGTGGCCGGGGTGCTGTACCGGGACTTCGCCCGGGGCCGGGATGACGCCACGGTGCTGGTGGCCCGCGAGCTGCCCCGCGGAGAATCCCGTTGAGCTCCTCTCTCTTCCAGGCCGAGCTGCGCACCGGACAGGACGTGGTGAACACCCGGCAGCGGGGGCGGCACATCGCCCAGTCCCTGGGCTTCGACGGCCAGGATCAGGTGCGCATCGCCACCGCCATCTCCGAGGTGGCGCGGCTCGCCGCCTCCCATGCCAACGGCCACATCGAGTTCCTGTTGGAGGAGACGCCCGTGCCCGCCCTGCTCGTGCGGGTGCGGGCCTCGGCCTTCAACGAGGGGCTCGTCGTGGGCAACACGCCGGAGACGCTCCGGCCGGGGCCCGCGCTCGCCCCCGCGCAGCGGCTGATGGACCGGGTGGATCTGCGCAAGGACGGGGAGGGCTGGCTCCTGCTGGAGATGACCCAGCGCCTGCCGCAGCTCTCCCCCATGCCCCAGGCCCTGGAGTCGCTGCGCGAGGAGCTGGAGCGGCAGCGGCGCTCCAGTGCCGCCGACGAGCTGCAGAAGCAGAACGCGGACCTGCTGCGCATCCTCGACGAGCTGCAGGCGCGCAAGGCCGAGGTGGACCGGCTCAACCGCGAGCTGGAGGAGACCAACCGCGGCGTGGTGGCCCTCTACGCCGAGCTCGAGGAGAAGGCCGAGGCCCTTCGCCGCGCCTCGGACATGAAGACGCGCTTCATCTCCAACGTCAGCCACGAGCTGCGCACGCCCATCAGCTCCGTGCTCAACCTCTCGCGGCTGATGCTGGACCGCATCGACGGGCCGCTCAACGCCGAGCAGGAGAAGCAGCTGCTCTTCATCCGCAAGTCCGGCGAGGCCCTGCAGGAGCTCATCGACGATCTGCTCGACCTGGCCAAGATCGAATCCGGCCGCTCGGAGGTGCTGTGCACGCGCTTCTTCGTGGCGGACCTCCTGGGCGCGCTGCGCGGGATGCTCCGGCCGCTGCGCGTGACCGAGGGCGTCTCGCTCGTCTTCGATGAGCCCGAGGGGCTGCCGGAGCTGCACACCGATGAGCGCAAGCTGTCGCAGATTCTGCGCAACCTCGTGTCCAACGCGCTCAAGTTCACCCGCCAGGGCGAGGTGCGGGTGGCGGCGCGGGTGGGCCCCCGGGATACGGTGGTGTTCTCGGTGCGCGACACCGGCGTGGGCATCGCCCCGGAGGACCAGGAGCGCATCTTCGAGGAGTTCGTCCAGGTGGAGGGCCCCCACCAGCAGGGGGTGAAGGGCACGGGACTGGGGCTGCCCCTGTCGCGGCGGCTGGCGGAGCTGCTCGGCGGCTCGCTCACCGTGGAGAGCCAGCCGGGCCAGGGCAGCACCTTCCATGCGGCGGTGTCCCGCGACTACACCCAGCGGCCAGGGGCCGGGGGGGAACAGGGCGGGGACGCCCAGTCGTTGGAGCAGGAAACATCCCATGCCCGGACAGTTCTCATCATCGACGACGACGAGGTCGCCCGCTACCTGCTCCAGCGGCTGCTCGCCGACGCCTCGCTCCAGTTCCGCGAGGCCCCGTCGGGTCCGGAGGGGCTGCGGCTGGCGGGTGAAATGCGGCCCGCCGCCATCGTGTTAGACCTGTCCTTGCCCGGACTGGATGGCTTCGAGGTGCTGGAGGCACTGAAGCGCGACCCCGCCACCCGGAACATTCCCGTCATCATCCATACCAGCCGCTCGCTGACCGAGCAGGAGCGCGGGCGCCTCCTCGCCGGCGCCGTGGGCATTCTTTCCAAGAGCGGGCTCACCCGGGATGTGGCGCTCGAGCTCCTCCAGCGGGCACTCTCCAGCCCCCCCCAGGGGCCTGGAGGCGGCTCCGTCCCGCGCTGATCCCCCCGCCCCCCGCGAGTCTTTGAGGAGACCGACGTGTCTCATAGGGAAACCATCCTCCTCAACATCAACGACAACGAAGCCAACCGCTATGTCGTCACGCGCATGCTGCGGGCGGCGGGCTTCCAGGTGCGCGAGGGAGGCACCGGCGCCGAGGCGCTGAAGCTGGCCGCCGAGGTGCTGCCGGACCTGGTCATCCTCGACGTGAAGCTGCCGGACCTCAATGGCATCGAGGTGTGCCGGCGGTTGAAGGCGGAGCCGCGCACGGCGGGCATCGCCGTGCTGCACCTGTCGGCCAACTACATCCGCCCGGAGAACAAGGTAGAGGGGCTGGAGAGCGGCGCGGACGGCTACCTGGCGCAGCCGGTGGACGCCTCGGAGCTGCTGGCCACGGTGCGCTCGCTGCTGCGCATGCGCCAGGCCGAGGAGGAGGCGCGCGCGGCGGCGCTGCAGTGGAAGAGCACCTTCGACTCGCTGGGCGACGGGGTGTGTCTGCTGGATGGGCGTGGGCAGGTGATGCGCGCCAACCAGGCCCTGCTGAAGCTGCTCGGGCTGTCCGGGGAGCAGGTGTTGGGGCGGCCCTTCGAGGAGCTGATGCGGGCGGCGGCGGGGACGGAGGCCGAGCTGCCTCCGAGCTGCGGCGCGGCGCTGTCCTGCCACGAGGAGACGGAGGTGAGCCTGGGAGGGCGCTGGTACCGCGTGGCGGCCAACCCGGTGGAGGGCCCGGAGGGCACGGCGGTGGGGGCGGTGCGCATCCTCACGGACATCACCCCCCGGCGCGAGCTGGAGGACGCGCTGCGGCAGCGGGCGGCGGACCTGGCGGAGGCGGACCGGCGCAAGGACGAGTTCCTGGCCATGCTGGCGCACGAGCTGCGCAACCCCCTGGCGGCCATCACCAATGCCTTGCACCTGCAGGCGGCCACGCAGCCGGACGGCGGCGAGTCCAAGTCCATGCGGGTGATGATGCGGCAGAGCCAGCACCTGGCGCGCATGGTGGATGACCTGCTGGACGTGTCGCGCTTCAACCGCGGCCACATCGAGCTGCAGCGGGCGCTGGTGGACCTGCGGCAGGTGGTGCAGCACAGCGTGGAGGCGCGCCGGCGGTCCCTGGAGGAGAAGGGGCTGCGCCTGGAGGTGGCGATGCCCGCCTCGGGCGGCCTGTGGCTGAATGGAGACGCCACGCGGCTGGAGCAGGTGGTGTCCAACCTGCTGGACAACGCGCGCAAGTACACCGGGCCCGGCGGCCACGTCTTCGTCGGGGTGACGGTGGAGCGCAAGGGACAGGAGCGCCAGGCGGTGCTGCGCGTGCGGGACACGGGCATCGGCATGAGCCCGGAGCTGCAAGCGCGGGTGTTCGAGCTCTTCGTGCAGGCGCAGCAGCAGCTGGCGCGCTCCTCGGGCGGACTGGGCATCGGGCTGACGCTGGTGCGGCGCCTGGTGGAGCTGCACGGCGGCGAGGTGTCGGCGTACAGCGAGGGCGAGGGCAAGGGCAGCGAGCTGGTGGTGCGCCTGCCCCTGGAGGCCGAGCAGGCCCTGTCCGCGCCCGCGCTGGAGAAGCCGGCGGCGGGCCGCGAGGAGTCCTCGACGCGGCGGGTGCTGCTGGTGGAGGACAACGAGGACACGCGCGAGGTGCTGCGCGAGCTGCTGGAGATGTGGGGGCACCGGGTGGAGGTGGCGGAGGATGGCTTCAAGGGGGTGCAGCTCTTCCCCGCGTTGAAGCCGCACGTGGCGCTGGTGGACCTGGGGCTGCCGGGGATGGATGGCTTCCAGGTGGCGCGCCGGATTCGCGAGTGCGAGGGCGGCCGGGATGTCTTCCTGGTGGCCCTCACGGGCTACAGCGGCGAGCACCGCACCCAGGCGGTGGAGGCGGGCTTCAACCTGCACATCGTCAAGCCGGTGAAGCCGGACGACCTGGAGCGGCTGCTGGAGCAGATCCCCGGAAATCCGGTGGGCACGCAACTTCCGTGACGGATTTGCGATAATTCCATCGACGTCACTGATTTTCAGTGGCTCCCGCCTCCGGAGTCGACCGTGAGCACCATCTCCTCGTCCCGCCCCAGCGTCGCCCGTACCCCCGCGGCGGCCGCCCCCCCCACCCTGCCCGCGGGCCCCCTGTCCAAGGGCGCCTCGGGCCCGGCGGTGAAGCAGCTCCAGTCGGCCCTGGTGAAGCTGGGCCACATGACGCAGGCGCAGATGAACACCGGCCCGGGCACCTTCGGTCCCCAGACGGAGGCCTCGCTCAAGAAGTACCAGGCGGCCAACAAGCTGACGGCGGACGGGGTGTTCGGCCCGAAGACGCGCGCCGAGATGCTCAAGGACCTCACCCCGGCCAAGCCCGCGCCGAGCAAGCCGGCTCCCTCCGTCACCGCCCCCCCGGCGGGCCTGGAGCGCGGCAGCAACGGCCCCGCGGTGAAGCAGCTCCAGTCGGCCCTGGTGAAGCTGGGCCACATGACGCAGGCGCAGATGAACACCGGCCCGGGCGTCTACGGCCCGGCCACCGAGGCGGCGGTGAAGAAGTTCCAGGCCCAGTGGAAGGTGGGCGTGGACGGTGAGTACGGCGCGAAGACGAAGGCCGCCATGGACAAGGCGCTCGCCGGCCAGAAGCCGCCCGCGTCCACCCCGACGACGCCGACGAATCCCCCTTCCACGGGCGGTGTGAAGAAGCCGGACATGAAGTGGGTGCCCTCGGCCAATCACAGCTCGCGCGGCGGGGCGGACATCGACGCCATCGTCCTGCACCACACCGCCTCCAACAACGAGGCGGCGGACCTGGCGACGCTCACCAAGAATGGCACGGGCGTGAGCGCGCACTACCTCATCGGCCAGGACGGCACCATCTTCCACCTGGTGGATGACAAGATGGCGGCGTGGCACGCGGGCGTGTCGACGCTGCACGGGGACACCAGCCCCAGCGTGAACGCGCGCTCCCTCGGCATCGAGATCACCAACGACGGCAGCGGCAAGACGCCCTTCACCGAGGCGCAGTACAAGGCGCTGGAGAAGCTCGTGCCGTACTTGGCCAAGACGTACAACGTGCCCATGAAGAACATCCTGGGTCACAAGGACGTGGCCCCGGGCCGCAAGGTGGACCCGGCGAGCAACTTCAACTGGGACCGCATCCGCCGCGCCACCGACGCCGTCATCTGAGCCCCTCGAGGGCAGTGAGCGAAGACACCCCCTCTCCCCTCGGGAGAGGGTCAGGGTGAGGGTGCCCGGCCTCGTGCTCCAACCTGTGCCCCGCAGTGGGGACAGGGGGTTCAACCCGGGTCCACCCGATACCCTCACCCCGTCCCTCTCCCGAAGGGAGAGGGGAAATGGCCGCGAACCCGCTGCGCGGTGCCCGGGTCCCGGTTAGGTTGCCCGCCCTGTGCTGTCAGCACGAGGAGAGCGGATGACGACGATCAACGCGGCGGCGAGCGGTACCTTCCGGATTGGCGGCGACCTCGAGGTGAACCGCCTCGGGTTCGGTGCGATGCGCATCACCGGCAACGGCATCTGGGGAGACCCGGAGGACCCGAAGGAGGCGCGCCGCACCGTGGCGCGCGTTCCCGAGCTCGGCATCAACTTCATCGACACCGCCGACAGCTACGGCCCCTTCGTCAGTGAGGACATCCTCGCGGAGGTGCTCTCGCCGTACAAACGCGGACTGGTGATCGCCACCAAGGGCGCGCTCACCCGGCACGGGCCCAACATCTGGCTCCCCGTGGGCCGGCCCGAGTACCTCCGCCAGTGCGTGCTGATGAGCCTGCGGCGCCTGAAGCTGGAGCGCATCGACCTGTGGCAGCTGCACCGCATCGACCCGAAGGTGCCTCGGGACGAGCAGTTCGGTGCCATCGCGGAGATGCAGCGCGAGGGGCTCATCCGCCACGCCGGCCTGAGCGAGGTCTCCGTCGAGGACATCCAGGCCGCGGGCAAGTTCTTCAAGGTCGCCACGGTGCAGAACCTCTACAACCTCGCGAACCGCCAGAGCGAGGCGGTGCTCGACCACTGCGAGAAGAACGGCATCGGCTTCATTCCCTGGTATCCGCTCGCCGGTGGTCCGCTGGCGAAGGAGGGCGGAGTGCTCGACACGCTGGCGAAGAAGCTCGGGGCCACGCCGTCGCAGGTGGCGCTCGCGTGGGTGCTCAAGCGCTCGCCCGTCATGCTGCCGATTCCGGGCACCGGCAAGGTGAAGCACCTGGAGGAGAACACCGCGGCCGTCTCCGTGAAGCTCAGTGACGAGGATTTCCGCACGCTCGACGCCCAGGGCCAGGAGGCGTGGCGCGCGCAGCAGGCCTCCCGGCGCTGAGGAGGTCTCCGCGGCACGGGTGCCCCCGGGAACGGCGAGGGCACCCGGCCGTCACGTGCGGCCCGCCCGGGTTCAGCGCGTGTAGCGCTGCGCGGTGGTGACCACGCTGCCGGAGGTGGCGCCGCCCGTCACCAGCACCTGGCCCGAGTGCAGGAACGTCGTGGCATGGCCGTAGAGCGGCGCCGTCAGCGAGCCCGCGGACAGCCACGCGTTCGCCGACGGGTCATACAGCGACGCCTGGCCGGTGGAGTGGGTGACGAGCACCTCGCCCGAGTAGAGCAGCGTGGCGCTGATGGCGGAGGCGCCAGCGGCGAGGGTGGGGCCCGGGTACCACGGGGTGGCGTTGTACGGGTCGTAGAAGTCCACCGCGTCGTGGCCGCCGCCGAGCACCATCACCGTGCCCGAGTAGAGCCGGACGGCGACGTGGCCGGAGCGGGCCCGGGGCATGAGGGCCACGGGCGACCAGGTGTTGGTGGCGGGGTCGTACTCCTGCGCGTTGCGGAGCGCGCCGGACGCATAGGTCTTTCCGCCCGTCACCAGCACCTTGCCCGAGTAGAGCAGGGTGGCGACGTGGCTGTCGCTGGCCGTGGGAGCGGAGGCCGCCGGGCTCCACGTGTTCGTGGCCGGGTCATACAGCTCCGCGGTGTTCGTCTCCCCCTCGGTGGAGTAGCCGCCCACCACCAGCACCTTGCCCGAGTCGAGCACGGTGGCCGTGTGGTTGCCGCGCGGCGTGCTCATCGTGTTGCTCGTGGCCGTCCACGTGCCGGTGGCCTGGTCATACACCTCGGCGGTGCGGCGCCAGTAGAGCGGCGCCGAGCCGATCCACCCGCCCGCCACCAGCACCTTGCTCGAGGAGATGGGGGTCGCGGTGTGCTTCGTGCGCTCGTAGAGGGGCGCGGCCGTGGGCGTGGACACGTTGCTGTAGGGGTTGAACACCTCGGCCGTGGTGCCGCTCACCACCAGCACGTCGCCCGTGCCGTTGAGCAGCGTCGCGGTGTGGGCCGAGCGCGCGGTGGCCAGGCCGCCGGTGACGCTCCAGGTGCCCACGCTGGTGGGCTCGGGGGCCGTCGAGGCCGTGATGGTGGGGGCCGTGGTGCTGGTGAAGAAGTCCGGGAACGTCGCGACGTAGTAGGAGCCGCTCCCGGTCTCTCCAGGCAGGACGCCGCCCTTCTCACCCCGGACCTTCAGGGTGGTGCCATCCGTCATGAGGGACAGCTCCCCGTTGACGTAGGTGGGGCGGAAGTCGACATGCGCCGCGAGGGTCGCCGAGCGCACCACCGACAGGGTGTCCGGAGCCACGTGCCGCAACTCCAGCCAGGTGCCGGAGGAGCCGCTCGGCGAGTACTTGTTGGTGTAGCTGACGGCGACCCCGAGGTCATTCGCGGCCAGCGAGAGCTGGGGGACCGAGTACGCGCCCGGCAACTCCACGCTCCCCTCGCCCCACGCGCAGGTGGAGGAGGCCTGCCGGGTGACGACGGGCACGTACACGGGCGGGTACGGAGGCATCACCTCCTTGTACGACAGCGTGAAGGTGCAGCCGCGGGACACGGCGGTGGTCAGCGCGGCGGCGCTCGTGACGAGCTGGGACGGCTCTTGCGCAGCGGGCGCTCCACAGGCCTGCATCAAGAGGGTGGTGGCGAGGGATGCTGCGAGTTTGACGGTGCGCATGCGTTCGGGCTCCTTGTGCGCGCCCATCTTCCGGATCAGCCCTCACTCCGTCTATCCGTATTTTCCCTGTATTCCTCTTCTCTGTTTCCAAGACGCCGCAACACGGAGGTGCTCGGACACCGCCCCCATGAGCCCCTCACCTGCGGTATGTGGAGGGCATGGCGATTGAAACAGAGACGGGGGTGACGCTCCCCTTCGACCGCTTCTGGGACTGGATCCTGGATCACACCAACTGCATCCTCAGCGTCGGCACGGAAGACTCCTGGCTGTACGACGCCGAGGCGCTCCACTGGGTGCTCTTCGCGGAGGAGAACGGCTCGCCCGTGGTGCAGCTCATCCTGGGCAAGCGGCTGGTGGGGGAGATGGTGCTGGACACCACGGACCTGCACCAGGTGCAGGTGGTGGCGGATCCAGACAACGTGGAGCGCGGCTACTTCCTCTTCAAGGTGGTGGGGGGCCTGAAGTCGGCCCCCCGGGTGCGCTACACCTTCCAGCTGGCGCACGGGCTGGAGAACATGCCCACCCCGCACGTGGCGGGGTTGAAGCACTGAAGGGCGCTTACGACTTCTTCGTGGGCTTGTTGATGTCCGCGAAGAAGTCGTTGCCCTTGTCGTCCACGACGATGAAGGCCGGGAAGTCCACCACGTCGATCTTCCAGACGGCCTCCATGCCCAGCTCGGGGTACTCGAGCACTTCCACCTTCTTGATGCAGTCCTTGGCGAGCCGCGCCGCGGGGCCGCCGATGGAGCCGAGGTAGAAGCCGCCGTGCTGCTTGCAGGCCGCGGTGACGGCCGGCGAGCGGTTGCCCTTGGCCAGCATCACGAAGCTGCCGCCCTGCGCCTGGAACTGGTCCACGTAGGCGTCCATGCGGCCCGCCGTCGTCGGACCGAACGAGCCGGAGGCGTAGCCCTCGGGCGTCTTCGCCGGGCCGGCGTAGTACACCATGTAGTCCTTGAGGTACTGCGGCATGCCCTCGCCGCGGTCCAGGCGCTCCTTGATTGTGGCGTGCGCGATGTCGCGCGCCACCACCATGGGGCCCGACAGCGACAGGCGCGTCTTGATGGGGTAGCGCGACAGCTCGGCGCGGATGTCCGCCATGGGGCGGTTCAGGTCGATCTTCACCACCTCGCCCGACAGGTCCGTGTCCTTCGTCTCCGGCAGGTACTTCGCCGGGTCCGCCTCCAGCTGCTCCAGGAAGACGCCGTCCTTGGTGATCTTCCCGAGCGCCTGGCGATCGGCGGAGCAGGACACGGCGATGGCCACCGGGCAGGAGGCGCCGTGGCGGGGCAGGCGGATGACGCGCACGTCATGGCAGAAGTACTTGCCGCCGAACTGGGCGCCGATGCCGGTGCGCTGGGTGAGCTTGAGGACCTCCTGCTCGAGCGCCACGTCGCGGAAGCCGCGGCCGAGCGCGTTGCCCTCGGTGGGCAGTGAGTCCAGGTAGCGGGCCGAGGCGTACTTGGCCGTCTTGAGCGCGAACTCGGCCGAGGTGCCGCCCACCACGATGGCCAGGTGGTACGGCGGGCAGGCCGCGGTGCCCAGCGAGCGGATTTTGGACTCGAGGAAGGTCAGGAGGCTCTGCGGGTTGAGGACCGCCTTGGTCTCCTGGAAGAGGTAGCTCTTGTTGGCCGAGCCGCCGCCCTTGGCCATGAAGAGGAACTTGTAGGCGTCGCCGTCGGTCGCATACAGCTCGATCTGCGCCGGGAGGTTGTTGTTGGTGTTGACCTCCTTGTACATGTCGAGCGGCGCCATCTGCGAATAGCGCAGGTTGGCGGTGCGGTAGGTGTCGAAGACGCCGCGCGAGATGGCGGCCTCGTCACCGCCGCCCGTAATCACGTACTGGCCCTTCTTGCCCATGACGATGGCGGTGCCGGTGTCCTGGCAGGAGGGGAGCACGCCGCCGGCGGCGATGTTGGCGTTCTTGAGCAGCTCGAGCGCCACGAAGCGATCGTTGGACGAGGCCTCGGGATCCTGGAGGATGTTCGCGAGCTGCTGGAGGTGGCCGGGCCGCAGGAGGTGGGAGATGTCCCGCATGGCCTCGCGGGTGAGGAGCGAGAGCGCCTCGGGGGCGACCTGGAGGAAGGTCTTCCCGCCGGCCTCGAAGGTGGAGACGTGGTCCTTCGTGAGCAGCCGGTAGGGCGTCTCGTCCTTGCCGAGCGGCAGCATGTCCTGGAACTGGAAATCGTTCATCGTGGCCTTCTCCAACGGTTGGCTCCCCCGATTGTCGGCGCAGAGAGGCCCGTCCGGGGAGCCTCCCGGGAACACATCGAAAACCTTCCCTCATGCGAGCGACGAGCCATTGTAGAGGAGCCGCCCGCAGGCCCTGGGGGCGGCCGGGGGAGGCCCGCTGGACAGCCTCCGGGGCGGTGCCATTGTTGCCGAGCCATGACCTCCCCCGCCGTTCCTTCTCCGGCCATCTACGTCGATGTCGATGACACCCTGGTGCGCAGCTTCGGCAGCAAGCGCATTCCCATGACGGGGATGGTGGAGCGGGTGAGGGAGCTCGCCCAGAAGGGGGCGACGCTCTACCTGTGGAGCACGGCAGGCGCCGACTACGCCCGGCGGACCGCGGCGGAGCTGGGCCTCGAGGACTGCTTCCAGGCCTTCCTGCCCAAGCCCGAGGTCCTCATCGATGACCGGGCGCTGGAGGACTGGCGGGTGTCGGAGATCCACCCGGCCGCCTGTCATTCCATGCGGTTGGAGGACATCCTGCGCACCCGGCGCGGCTAGCAGGCTTCCAGCCGGGCGAGGGGGGCTCGCTTGCCTGTTCCAGCGGTTCCCTGTCACGCTGGAAGGGATGGCGCCGCCGAGCAACATCACCATCGATGATTCCTTGTGGCCGCTGCTCGTCTTGCGTTTCTCTGGAACGCCGACGAATCAGCAGTTCGAGGAGTACATGGCCCGGCGGGGGAACTACCTGGCGCGCAACCAGAAGCACACGCTCATCTACGACACGGTGAGCTTCAGCGTGCTGACCGGCGAGCAGCGCCAGCGGCAGATCAACTGGCTCAAGGAGCACAAGGAGCCGTTGCAGAAGCTCTCGCTGGGCAGCGCCCTCATCATCACCTCGCCCGTCGTGCGGCTGTTGCTGAGCGGCATCCTGCACTTCTCCCAGGCGGCCACGCCCTACCATGCCGCCCGCTCGCTGCCCGATGCCGCGAACTGGTGTGCGGGGCGCCTCGCGAGTGCTGGTCTCTTCGTGGAGGCCCAGCGCGTCCGGACACACTTCGGGATGACGCCGCGCGAGGGCACGGGCTGAGCCGGTCCGGACCCGAGGGCGAGCAACTGGTCCGACTGTTGGACCAGTTGGTGCCGCGCGCGCCCGGAAGGGGTCTCTGCCCTCAGTGCAGCGTGCGGGGCTTCCCGAGGCGGCCGAGGAACTCCTGCTCGTCCACGGTCTCGATGCCGAGGGCCCGGGCCTTGTCTGACTTGGTGGCGCCCGGATTCGCTCCGACGACCACGAAGGCGGTGCTCTTCGACACGCTGGAGGTGACGCGTGCTCCAGCGGCCTCGGCCGCGTGCGTGGCCTCCTCGCGGCTCATCGTCTCCAGCTCGCCGGTGATGACCACGGCCTTGCCGGACAGCGGGCCCGCGGTGGGCTTCCCGGTGGCGGGGGCCTCGTCCTGGAGCTGGACACCTCCGCGGCGCAGCTTCTCGAGGAGCCGCACGTTCTCCGGCTGCTGGAGCCAGGTGTGGAGGCTCTGGGCGATTCTCGGGCCGACGCCCTGCACGGACTGAAGCTCGTCGATGGAGAGCTGGCGCAGCGCGTCCATGGATGGGAAGCGCTGGGTGAGCAGCCGGGCGGCGAACGGGCCCACGTGCCGGATGTTGAGGCCCACGAGCAGCCGCCAGAGGGGACGGTGGCGCGCGGACTCGATGGCCTCCAGCAGGTTGCGCACGGACTTCTCACCCGTGTTGGGCAACTGCCCGAGCTGCTCGGCGGTGAGGAAGAAGATGTCCGCCGGGTCCTTCACCAGCCCCAGTTCCAGCAACTGCATGCCGGTGACGTACCCGAGGTGCTCGATGTCCATGGCGCCGCGCGAGGCGAAGTGGAAGAGCCACTCGACGGCCTGGGACGGGCAGCCCACGCGGTTGGGGCAGCGCCAGTCGGCCTCGCCCTCCTCGCGGACCAGCTTCGTGCCGCAGGCGGGGCACTTCTTGGGGAAGCGCCAGGGACGCGCGTCCGGGAGGCGCTTGGAGAGCACGGGGCCGACGACCTCGGGGATGACCTCGCCGGCCCGCCGGACGATGACGGTGTCTCCCTCGCGCACGTCCCGGCGGCGGACCTCCTCCTCGTTGTGGAGCGTGGCGTACGTCACCGTGGCCCCGCTCACCCGCACCGGCTCCAGCACGGCGAAGGGCGTCACCTTGCCCGTCCGGCCCGTGTTCACCGCGATGCTCTTCACCCGAGTGGTCCGCTCCTCCGGCGGGAACTTGAAGGCGATGGCCCAGCGCGGCGCCCGGCTCGTCTCTCCCAGCTCGCGCTGCTGCTCCAGCGCGTCCACCTTCACCACCGCGCCGTCGATCTCATAGTCCACGTCGTGGCGGTGCTCCTGCCAGTACGCACAGAAGTCCTGCGCCTGCTTCAACGTGCGCACCTGCTTCAGCTCCGGGTTCACTGGCAGCCCCAGGCGCTTCAAGTAGTCGAGCGACTCGGAGTGCCGGGAGAACGTGACGCCCTCGGCGAACCCGAGCGCGTAGCACCACAGCCGCAGTGGCCGCGAGGCCGTCACCGCCGGGTCCTTCTGCCGGAGGCTCCCCGCGGCGCCGTTGCGGGGGTTGGCGAAGGGCCGCTCACCGCGCTGCGTCAGCTCCGCGTTGAGCCGCTCGAAGGCCTTCACGGGCAGATAGACCTCAGCGCGCACCTCCAGCACGCGCGGGAGCCCGCCGCCGCGCAGGCGCATGGGCACCGAGCGCAGGGTGCGCACGTTGGCGGTGATGTCCTCGCCCACGAGCCCGTCTCCCCGGGTCGCCGCCCGCACCAGGACGCCGTCCTCGTAGGTGAGCGAGACGGCCAGCCCGTCGATCTTCAGCTCGCAGACGCAGTCCGTCCGGGCACCCAGGCGCCGCTCCACGCGTGCGGCCCAGGCGGCGAGCTCCTCGGCGGAGAAGGCGTTGTCGAGCGAGCGCATCGGCACCCGGTGCTCCACCGGGGCGAACAGCTCCGTGGGCCTGCCGCCCACGCGCTGGGTGGGGCTCTCCGGGAGGAGCAGCTCGGGAAACTCCGCCTCCAGCTGGCGCAGCTCGCGCATCAACGCGTCGTACTCGGCGTCGGTGACCTCGGGGCTGTCGAGCACGTAGTACCGGTAGTCGTGCGCGTTGATGAGGTCGCGCAGCTCCTCGACGCGGCGCTGGGCCACCTCGCGCCGACGCTCGTCCCCGCTCAGGGGGCGTGTTCCCGTGGGAAGCTCAGGTTGCATGTCCCTACCCGACCTTTTTCCAAGCTAGGCCGTGCCCGCGTTCTGGGCACCTGCCGCCCGGCTCCCTGCCTGGTGAGCGGGGGACGTGGAGCAATCGGAAAGGGGTGCACCCGGGGGAGCCCTGGTAGCATCCGCCGCCATGATTCGACCCCTGACGAAGTTCCTCCCGGCCCTGGCCGTCTCGGCGGGACTGGTCGCTCCCGCCGCACTCGCCTGCACCAGCCTGCTGGTCAACAAGGGCGCCACGACCGACGGCTCCACCCTCATCACCTACGCCGCGGACTCGCACGAGCTGTATGGCGAGCTGTACTACACCCCCGCGCGCCGCAACGCGCCGGGCGCCCTGCGCGACATCGTCGAGTGGGACACGGGCAAGTTCCTCGGCCGCATCAAGGAAGCCCCCGTCACCTACACGGTGGTGGGCAACATGAACGAGCACCAGCTCTCCATCAGCGAGTCCACCTTCACCGGACGCAAGGAGCTGGAGGGCCCGGCGGGCATCGTCGACTACGGCTCGCTCATCTACGTCGCCCTGGAGCGCGCGAAGACGGCCCGCGAGGCCATCAAGGTCATGACCGACCTGGTCGCCGAGTACGGCTACGCCTCCACCGGCGAGTCCTTCTCCATCGCCGACCCCAAGGAGGCGTGGATTCTGGAGATGATCGGCAAGGGCACGGGCAAGAAGGGCGCGGTGTGGGTGGCCCGCAGGCTGCCCGAGGGCTACCTGTCGGCGCACGCCAACCAGGCGCGCATCCGCCAGTTCCCGCTCACCGACGCGGAGAACACCCTCTACTCGCCGGACGTCATCTCCTTCGCGCGCGAGAAGGGCTGGTTCACCGGGGCGGACAAGGACTTCAGCTTCGCGGACACCTACCACCCGCTGGACTTCGAGAGCGTGCGCTTCGCCGAGGCGCGCGTGTGGAGCATCTTCCGCCGCGCGGCGCCGTCGGCCGGGCTGGGCCCGGACTACGTGGATGGCTCGGCTCCCACCAAGCGGCTGCCGCTCTGGGTGAAGCCGGACAAGAAGCTGGCCGTGCAGGACGTCATGGGGCTGATGCGTGACCACTTCGAGGGCACGCCGCTGGACATGACGAAGGACGTGGGAGCCGGGCCGTACGCCGCGCCCTACCGCTGGCGCCCGATGACGTGGGAGGTGGACGGCAAGAAGTACCTCCACGAGCGCGCCATCTCCACGCAGCAGACGGGCTTCTCCTTCGTGGCGCAGATGCGCGCGTGGATGCCGGGCCCCATCGGCGGCGTGCTCTGGTTCGGCGTGGATGACACCTCCACCACCGTGTACACGCCCATGTACGCGGGCATCCGCACCACCCCGAAGAACCTCGCCACGGGCGTGGCCAGCCGCGGCGAGTTCTCCTGGGACTCGTCCTTCTGGGTGTTCAACTGGGTGTCCAACCAGGCCTACGCGCGCTGGAGTGACATGAGCGTGGACGTCCAGAAGGTGCAGGGCGAGCTGGAGGGCCAGTTCCTCGCCGACCAGGCCGACATCGAGAAGGCCGCGCTGGAGCTGTACAAGAGCTCGCCCGAGCAGGCGCGCACCTATCTCACCGAGTACTCGACGCAGCAGGGCGACAAGGTCCACGCCCGCTGGCGCAAGCTGGGCGAGCAGCTGCTGGTGAAGTACATCGACGGCAACGTGCGCGACGAGCAGGGCAAGGTGAACCACCCGAAGTACCCGGACGCGTGGTACCGGCACATCGTGCGCGACACCGGCTCGCGGCTGGCGATTCCCGAGGAGCCCAAGCCCGCCGAGGCGAAGCCGCAGGCGCAGCCCGAGGTGAAGCCGGCCCCCAAGGCCGAGCCGAAGCCCACCGTCGCTCCGGCGCCGTGAGGCGGTGAGGGGCCCGGGCGCGGAGAGCCGCTGCCGCGCCCGGGGAGCAGGGGGCCAGGGAGGCGTTATCTCCTTGGCCCGGTGCCTGGACCCGTCGAGACTCGCCGAGGGATGAGCATCTTTCTCTCGACACTTTCCGGGTCCGCCATGCCTCGAATCGACAGCGGAGCGGCCACGCACATAGGCCGCCGGCCGAACAACGAGGACTCCTACTGCCAGAGGCCGGAGCTGGGCCTCTTCGCGGTCGCGGATGGCCTGGGGGGCCATGAGGGCGGCGAGGTGGCCAGTCAGCTCGTGTTGAGCACGATGGTTGACTTCCTGGCCGCCCAGGAGAGCCAGCCGCAGCCCGCTCCGCCGGGTGGCGGAGCCGAGAGCCTCATCGTCCGAGCCGTGCGCCTGGCCCACCACGAGGTGCTCGTGCGTCAGAGCGGCAGGCTGTCGATGATGGCCTCGACGATCACCGCGCTGCTGTTGAGGGACGCGGAGGCCGTCGTGTGCAACCTCGGGGACAGCCGCACGTTCCTGGTGCGCGGCGGGGAGTTGCGGCGGCTCACGCGGGACCACACGGTGCTCGCGGAGATGGAGGAGGCGGGGCTGGATACGAGTAACCCCTTCGCCATGATGCACCGCAACTCGCTGACGGGGGCGGTGGGGATGGAGGCGAGCGTCGACCCCGAGTGCTGCCGCGTGGAGGTGCAGCCGGGGGATGTGCTGGTGCTCGCCAGCGATGGCCTGTACGAGCCCGTGCCGCCGGCGCTGATGGTCTCGGTGTTGGAGCAGGGGGGCTCGGCCCAGGAGATGGCCGAGCGGCTCGTTGCCAAGGCCTACGAGCGGGGAGGCACCGACAACATCACCGGCGTGGTGGTCCGGGTGCTGGAGAACGGCTGAGCGTCAGGGCGCGGAGGCCGCCAGCGCGGGCAGGTCCACCGAGGGCGAGAGGCTGATGATGACCGACTTGGACGTCGGCGTGCGGCTCTTCTCCGCGAAGCTGTCGAGCGGCACCAGCACGTTGGCCTCGGGGAAGTAGGTGGCCGCGCACCGCCGCGGGATGTCGTACGGCACCACCACGAACTTCCGCGCCACACGCCGCACGCCCTCGAAGTGGCTGGTGAGATCCACCACCTGTCCGGCCTCCACGCCGAGCGCCTTCATGTCCTCGGCGTTCAGCATCACCACGCGCCGCCCGTTGCGGATGCCCCGGTAGCGGTCATCCAGCCCGTACACCGTGGTGTTGTACTGGTCGTGCGTGCGAATGGTCATCATCAGGAGCTGCCCCGGCTCGAGCTTCAGCCGTGACATCTCGTGCACCGTGAAGTGCCCCTTGCCGCTCTGCGTGGTGAAGCGGCCCTCGCGCGGTCCGTTGGGCAGGGCGAAGCCGCCCGGCTCGCGCACCCGCCGGTTGAAGTCCTCGAAGCCCGGAACCACCCGCGAGATGAGGTCGCGGACGCGGTCGTAGTCCTCCACCAGCCACTCCCACCGCACCGCGCTGCGCGACCCGAGCACCGCCCGCGCGAGCTTCGCCACGAGCGCCGGCTCGCTGAGCAGGTGCTCCGAGGCGGGGGCCAGCGTCCCTCGCGAGGCGTGCACCACGCCCATCGAGTTCTCCACCGTGACGAACTGCGGGCCGCCCACCTGCACGTCGCTCTCGGTGCGGCCCAGGCACGGCAGGATGAGCGCGCGCTTGCCGGTGACGAGGTGCGCCCGGTTCAGCTTGGTGGACACGTGCACCGTCAGCCGCGTGCGGCGCAGGGCCTCGGCGGTGCGCTCGGTGTCGGGCGTGGCCGACAGGAAGTTGCCCCCCATGGCGAAGAAGACCTTCACCCGGCCCTCGTGCATGGCCTGGATGGTGGCCACCGTGTCGAGCCCGTGATGGCGCGGCGGCTCGAAGCCGAGCTCGCGGGACAGCGCGTCCAGGAACGCCGGCCGGGGCCGCTCCCAGATGCCCATGGTCCGGTCGCCCTGCACGTTGCTGTGGCCGCGCACCGGACACACCCCGGCGCCCGGCTTGCCAATGCTCCCGCGCAGCAGCGTCAGGTTGACGATCTCCTGGATGTTGCCCACCGCGTTGCGGTGCTGCGTGAGGCCCATGGCCCAGCACCAGATGATGCGGTCGGTGCCCGCCATCCACTCCGCGGTGGTCTCTATCTGCTCGCGAGACACACCGCTCTGCTCCACCACGTCCTCCCAGGACACGGTGCCGAGGTGCGCCGCATAGGCCTCGTAACCGAGCGTCCTGCCCTCCACGAAGTTCCGCGCCACCACCGTGCCCGGCTGCTTCGCCTCGCGCTCCAGCAGGGCCTTGCCCAGTCCCTGGAGCAGCGCCACGTCGCCGTTGATGCGCACCTGGAGGAAGAGGTCCGCCAGCGGCGTGCCCGAGCCGAGGATGCCGCGCACGGCCTGCGGGTGCTTGAAGCGCTGCAGGCCCGGCTCCGGCAGGGGGTTGATGCTGACGATGCGGCAGCCCTGGCGTTTGGCGGCCTCGAGCGCCGTGAGCATGCGCGGGTGGTTGGTGCCCGGGTTCTGCCCGATGACGATGATGAGCTGGGCCTTCTCGAAGTCCTCCAGCGTCACCGTGCCCTTGCCGATGCCGATGGTTTCGAGAAGGGCCGTGCCGCTCGACTCGTGGCACATGTTGGAGCAGTCCGGCAGGTTGTTGGTGCCGAACTGCCGCACGAAGAGCTGGTAGAGGAAGGCCGCCTCGTTGCTCGTGCGCCCCGAGGTGTAGAAGCACGCCTCGTCCGGCGAGCCGAGCGCGTTCAGCTCTCCGGAGATGAGGGTGAAGGCCTCGTCCCAGGAGATGGGCGCGTAGTGCGAGGCCCCCTCGCGCAGCACCATGGGGTGCGTGAGCCGGCCCTGCTTGCCCAGCCAGTGGTCCGTCTGCGCGGCCAGGTCCACCAGGCTCCACTGGCGGAAGAAGTCCGGCGTCACCCGCGCCGTGGTGGCCTCCTCCGCGATGGCCTTCGCGCCGTTCTCGCAGAACTCGAAGGGCGTACGGTGCTTCGGGTCCGGCCATGCGCAGCCCGGGCAGTCGAAGCCGTGCGTCTGGTTCACCTTCAGCAGCGTCTGGGTGCCACGGACGGGCCCCATCTCGCCAAAGACGTGCTTCATCGCGGACACCACGGCGGGCACGCCGCCCGCGGATGCCGAGGGGGCACCGACGCGCAGGGGCTCGGGCGTGGTGGGGGGCTGGGCGCTCGGGAGCGTCTCCGGCCGGGCGGGAGTGTCCGACTGGGACTCCGCCGCCTGCTCCTGCCGCATCGCTTCCGCCATGGTGTCCTCCTGCTGGCCCGGGCACGCGGGGGGCCGCGGCCGACGGGGCGCTGGAGTCTACCTCCCCGGCTGGTTGGTGGGGCAAAGAGCGCTCGTGCATGCTCGCCAGGACATGAAGAGAGCGCTCTCGTTGTTGAGCCTGGCCGTGGTGCTGGGCTTCGTCCTTCCCTCCTGTGCGACCGCCCCGGAGGCCGTCCCCGCCGAGGTGCGTCCACGGGGGGAGCCGAAGGCCGTGAAGGTGAGCGAGCTGCCCGGAGGCCAGCTGAGGCTTGCCTTCGAGCCAGTGGCTCCCGACCCGGCGCTGGCGCGGGTGAGGGTGGAGGAGGCGCGGGCGGTGCTCGCGGCCTTCCATGCGTCCTTCCCGCCAGAAGCGGGGCGCCGGTTCCGGCTGGTGCGGACCTCGACGGTGCCGGAGCCCGAGGAGTGGGAGCGGCGGCTGCGCGAGGAGTTCGTGGCCCGCTACGGCCCGCCCGGGATGCCCCTGCCCGGGTCACTGGAGACGAGCCCTGTCTTGCTGGCCCTGAAGCTGTCTCCCCGCTACATGGGTGAGGGTGTGCGGGAAGCGGCGAGGGAGCTGTTCAGCTCGCGCGTCTTCCTCACCAGTGTGACGCTGTCGGTGCTGGTGTACTTCAGCGCGTGGCTGGCGCCCGAGCCGTTATTCACCAAGGCCTTCGTGGCGACGTGGACCCTGCGGCTGGCGCTGGCGGTGGGGGCGTGGGAACTCGGTCAGTTCGCGCGGGCTTGCGCGAGGCTGTACCAGGAGGCCGAGGCGGCGAGGACGGTGGAGGAGTTGGAGGCGGTGGCCGAGCGCTTCGGCAAGGCGGTGGGAGGCACGGGGCTGAGGGTGATGATGCTGGTGGCCAGCATGGGAGTGGCCAGGGGGTTGCCCGAGGTTCCTACAGGAGGACTCGGGGCCTTGCTGCGTGCGCCCCGGTTCGCGTTGCCCGGCGGAATGACGGTGGACGGGGCGGCGACGGTGCAGATGGTGGCGGATGGCACCGTCATCGTGACGGGCGTGGCGGCGGGTACGGCGGCGGCTTCCGCCGTGGGCGGTGCCTGCACGGATGGCTCCGAAAGCCAGGAGGGTTACCACTGGCACCACCTGGCCACGAACAAGAACGACATCTCGGCGCGGTCCGGTGGCCCCTGGACGCCTGTGTTCGAGGAAATCTTCGCCAAGGCGGGCATAAGCCTGGATGCACCGGGGAACCTCGTCTACCTCAAGGGGCACAAAGGCCCTCACCCAGAGGAGTATCATCAAGAGGTATTCCAGAGGCTCCAGCGGGCGCTCGGACAGTGCCGGAGCACGGCGCAATGCAGAGCCTTTCTGATGGAGGCACTCGAGTCGCTCGCGGAGGAAGTCTGCACGGACGGATCCCGGCTCCATCGGCTGTTGACGAAATCCCAGGACTGAATCAAGAGCGCGAGCGATGAGTGGCTATTTCGAGCTGTCCAGCAACATGCGTATCCCCGGGCGTTGGATGCTGAAGAGCCCCGTGGACGAGCATGGTCAGGAAGTAGAGCCCTGGCAGTTCAGCGAGGGCCGTGTCCTCGCGCTCCAGTCGCAGCTTCGGCTTCCTGTGTCGCTGCCCGGGCGTGAGCTCGACTTCAGCGTCACGGGACTTGGTGTCGTGGTCGTGCATGGCCGTGTCGCCCAGCTCTTCACGCGCATGGGCATTGACGGAGTCCAGTTCCTCCCAGCCCGGGTGGCGGGCCACAGCGAGCCCTATTTCATCCTCAATGCCTTGCGTGTCTGTCGATGTATCGATGACGCCCGCTGCGAGGAGGTCCGGTATTGGAAGCCCGAGGATGGGCAGCCGGAGAAGGTGGGGGAGTACCGGGTTGTCGCGGGCCTGCGCATCGATCCCAAGAAGGTGGGAGACGCCCGTATCTTCCGCCCCTGGGGCTGGCCGGTGGCCCTCCTCATCTCCGAGGACCTCAAGCAGGCCCTGGAGGCGGAGGGCATCACGGGCACGCGGTTCGTCGAGGTGTGACACGCGCACGTCACAGGTACACGGGCCGCTGGTGCGAGCGCACCGGGTGACCTAATCTCCGAGGTCGGCTGCGGCGGCCAACTCCATAAGGAGGGTCGCGCATGGCCTCGGAGGGTGGATGGAGCTCGTGCCGCTGCATGGATGGAACCTCTCACCGAAACAGGCGGTGGCCCTGCAGCGCGAGCTGCGCGAGCGCCTGATACTGCGTCCGCCCCCGGGGCTGAAGGTGGAGCGGGTAGCGGGTGCGGACATCTCCATGAGCCGTGGCGAGGACACCGCCTACGGAGGGCTCGTGGTGTTGGACGCGGGGACGCTGGAGCCGGTGGCGAAGGTGAGTGCCGCGGTGAAGCTGCTCTTCCCCTATGTCCCGGGGCTGTTGTCCTTCCGGGAGCTGCCGGTGCTCTCGGAGGCGTGGGCCCGGCTGAACGTACGGCCGGACGTGCTCATCTTCGACGGACAGGGGACGGCGCACCCCCGGCGCTTCGGGCTGGCGTGCCATGGCGGGCTGCTCTTCGGCGTGCCCTCCATCGGCTGTGCCAAGTCGCTGCTGGTGGGCGGGCACGGCCCCCTGGGCGCCGAGCGCGGCTCGGTGGCGGAGATCACCCACGCCGGTGAGGTCGTGGGCATGGCGGTGCGCACGCGTGACAACGTGCTGCCCGTCTACGTCTCGCCCGGACACATGATGGACCTGCCCACCGCCGTCGAGCTGGTGCTGCGGGTGACGTCCCGCTACCGCGAGCCGGAGACGACGCGGCACGCGCACCGCCTGGTGAACGAGGTGCGCCGCTCGGCCAGGGGGCAGTAGCGGGAGCGCGCCTCAGTGCAGCAGGGCCTCGGTCCGCACCTCGGCGGTGGCGCGCACCTGCTCGTTGAGGATGGCGTTGAACCTGCCGGGCTCCTCGAACGGTGGGGAGTGCCCGGAGTGCTCGAACCAGAGCAGCGTCTTGCGCGGGGCCTCCAGCTTGTCGAAGTAGCGCACGGCGAGCTCCGAGGGCGTCACGTAGTCCTCGCGCCCGAGCAGGAACCAGACGGGCACCTCCAGCCGGGGCACCTGTGCCTCCAGGTCCAGCCCGGCCAGCTGCGGGTACACGTGTGGAAACGCCTCCCGCATGCCCATGAAGAAGTGCACCTTGTCGCGCAGCGAGTACTCGGGCGCCGTGAGCACCGAGGAGAGCAGTTCGGGCAGCAGTCCCCTGCGGCCGGCGTGGCGGCTCGCGAGCGAAATCAGCGTCAGGTACCGCTGGGCCATGTCCGGGCCGGTGTAGGGGGGCGGGCCGATGCGCGCCAGCTTCGCGAGGGCGCGGTGGTCCCCGTACCGCATCGCCAGCTCGTAGGCGCGCAGGTGGCTGAGGGTGTCGCTCTCCAGGAAGTTCACCTTCTGGCCCGTGCCGATATACGCGTGGATGCGCTCGGGGCGGCGCTGTGCCAGCAGGACGCCGAGGATGCTGCCCCACGAGTGGCCCACGACGAACACCTTCTGCTGGGAGAAGCGGGTCGTCAGCAGCTCGAGCAGCTCGCTGGCGTCGGAGACGAACCGCTCCACCGTGAGGCCGTCCGTGTCCTTCCGGGCGGCGTAGGACTTGGCGGCGCCGCGCTGGTCCCACTGCACGACGAGGAAGTGGTCCTCCAGGGGCGCGTTGAAGTGGCGCACCCAGGGCATTTCGGAGCCGCCCGGGCCTCCCGACAGGAAGAGCAGCAGCGGGTTGTGGAGGCTCCGCCCGCGCAGGAGCAGCCACTGGTCCACGCCGCCGAGCCGTACCTGCTCCAGCGAGGCGATTCCCTCGGACACGGGCCGTCCCCGCGCGTCCCGGATGCGGGGCGTGGAGCCCTGGCTGCTCCACAACCTGGCACCCAGGGCCACGAGCGGAAGCCCCACTCCCGCTCCAGCGAGGATGCGTCGGGTCGAACGTTCCATGGCACTCCTCCTCGCCACCAAAGCTAGTCACGGAGCCGCCTGCCCACCGCGCTGGCGGCTTGGACCTCGGGCAGCAGGGGAGGCGGACTCAGGAGGAGGCGCTGAGGGCGAGCAGGACGGCCAGGCTCACCAGGCTCTCGCCCGCGATGAGGCCCGAGGCCAGCGGCACCGTAGCGGCGTCCGCGAGCGCGGGCCTCGCGCGGGCCAGGAGCGCCGCGGCCACCGCGCCGAGGAAGACGGACAGGGAGGTGGAGGCCGGCAGCACGAAGGCGATGCCCAGGGCGATGGGCGAGGGGACGAAGCGCCGGGCGCGCTCGGGGGCGAAGCGCTCCAGGAGGACGAGCACCACGCCCAGCAGCGCGCCCACGAGGGCCCCCCAGCGCGACGCGTCCGGCAGGCCCGCCAGGCCCGAGGAGAGCACGCGCGCCACGCCGGCCACGATGAAGCCTGGGGGCGCGGGGAAGCGCTCCTCGGAGATGGCCGAGACGTCCGGCACCAGCAGGTAGAAGACGGGGACGATGAGGGCCGAGCCGACGACGCAGCCCCAGAGCTGGGCGAGGAAGGTCTGCCGGGGCGCGGCGCCGAGCAGGGAGCCCGCCTTCACGTCTGTGAGCAGATCCGCGCTGGAGGCGGCGATGTTGCCGGAGAGGCTCGCCGCCATGGAGTTGGCCAGCGTGTTGCCCGGCATGAGCACGCCGAAGGCGAGCTGCGCGACGTGCCCCAGCGGCCCCGAGGGAGTCATGTCCGTCTCCCCCGTCGCCCGGCACGCCACCGCCGCGAGGGCGAAGGAGAGCAGTACCCCCAGCAGGCCGAGCGGGAAGGGAATGCCGAAGGCCACCGCGCCCACCGTGACGAGCCCCAGGGAGAGCAGCGCCACCCCGGCGAGGAACCACGTGCGGGGGACATCCGCCGCCGCGGGCAGCTCGCCCGGGGTCCGGCGTATGTCGAGCAGTGCGCCGAACGTGCGCCGCAGCAGCCCGCGTTGGAGCGCCAGGTGGGCGAAGGAGGCGCTCGTCACCAGCGCGGCGCCCGGCCACATGCTCCACTTGATGATGCCGAAGTAGCCCGTCTCCGCGAGGAGGCCATGCGCATGCAGCCAGGGGGCGAGGCCGCCGAAACACACGAGCGCGCCGAGCAGCAGCGAGGCCCCGGTGCGCAGGCCCACGAGGGCGCCGGTGCCCAGCGGCAGGAGCATCAGCTCCACGGAGAAGGTGAGCTCCGGCAGCGGCACGCCGAGCAGGGCGCCCGGCAGGGCGAGGGCGGAGGGGAACCACTGGAGCCCATCGCGCGCGAAGGCGAGGAGGCCCGCGCCGAGCGCTCCCACGCCGAGGGCCCGCGCGCCGCTGCGGCCCGCGGAGTCCCCGGCGTGCAGCGAGCGCGCCACCGAGGCGGCGGCCATGCCCGAGGGGAAGGGGAGGGGCTCGTGGCGGATGAAGGCGCGCTGCATGGGCAGGGCGAGCACGACGCCGAGCGCGGAGCTGAGGAGCGTCCACAGCAGCAGGGCCCAGAGGGGAGGATGGTGGCCGGCGAGCAGCAGCCAGGCCACGCTGGCGGTGACGAGGGTGCCGCCGGTGGAGTAGCCCGCGGAGGAGGCGGCGGACTGCATGGCGCTCGTCTCGCGGAGGCTGAGGGGCGGCCCGAAGCGCGTGGGGCTCAGCCGCAGCAGGGCTCGTTGCAGCCCCAGCCCGACGACACAGGCGATGAGGGCGGCGGGGAAGGCCAGGCCCGTCTTCAACCCCACGTAGAGGTTGGACAGGCACATGAGGGCGCCGATGAGGCTGCCGAGCGCGAGCGCGCGCGGGGTGAGGGCCGAGGGGGGCTCTCCGGCTCGTGGCGGCTGTGCTTCGGGAGCGGCGGGTGCCGCCTTGGCCTCGTCTCTTGCTACGCCCACCGGCATGTCCCCAGGATAGCGGGCCGCTCCTCCCCCTACCAATGACCCGTTCCCGCTCCCTTCCGTTGCTCTCGGTGGCACTCCTGCTGGGCCCGGGGTGCACCACGGTGGTGCCCCTGCAGACGGCCTCGACGGTCCCCCGGGGAACCTGGCGGCTGGGCGGGCAGGCGGCGGTGTCGCCGTGGTGCGGCCTGTCGCGGGACGTGGCCAACCGCTGCGCCTTCCTGCCCGAGGGCACGCCGCTGCCGGAGGTGCGGCTGCAGGGGCGCACGGGGATGGCGGAGGCAACGGACATGGGCGTGTCGCTCTTCGCGTCCGCGGAGGTGCCCGCGGGCCTTGGGCCGGTGGTGCGCGGGGGCGTGTACGTGGACGGCAAGCGCGAGCTGCTCTCGCGCGAGCTGGGCGGGGAGCGGAGGCAGGTGGTGTCGGTGGCGCCGGGCGTGGGACTGGCGCTCACGCCGGTGGTGCCGAGAGGTGGGCCCGCGCCGGACGTGGACGTGGCGCTGCCGGTGCTCTTCGGGCACCAGACGGAGGGCTGGGAGTGGGTGGCGGGAGCACAGGTGCTCGAGCGCTTCCAGTGGCGGATGGCGGAGGCGGACCCGGAGCAGCGCTGGCGAGCGCGCACGGAGGTGGGGCTCACGGCGGGCGTCTTCAGCCGCGGCCTGGCGAGGACGGCGTACCAGCTCTCCTATGTGGCGCCGGTGGACCGGCTGTCGGGCGGACGCCTCACGTTCGGCTTCGGGCTGGTGTTCGACGTGACGCCCTAAATGCCGGGCCGCAGCTTCTCCAGCTCGGCGAGCACGGTCTTCAGCTCGGGAGTCTCCAGGGCCTTGTGCACCGAGGTGAAGAACTGCGAGAGGTCCCCCGCGCCCTGGTGCTCGTAGATGGTGGCCTGCAGGCCCATCTCCAGCCGGTCCACCTGGCGCACCAGCCGGGCCTCGAAGGAGGTGCCGTGCTCGTACTCCTCCCACAGCGCGAGGTACTCGGCGCCGCGTGGCAGCTTGGCGAGGATGCGCTGCACGGCCTGTTGCTCGCGCTGGAGCTTCTCCTCGCGGCTCACCTGGTCATGGGGGGTGATGTCCCCGGCGTAGGCCTCGCCCAGGTCGTGTAGCAGCGCGATGCGCACCACCTTCGAGGCGTCCGCCTCGGGGAAGTAGCTGTCGGCGAGGAACAGGCTCAGCAGCGCCACGCCGAATGAATGCTCGGCGACACTCTCACAGCGCTCCCGGGCGAGGCCCACGCGCAACCACCCCTGCCGGTAGAGCTGCTTGAGGTGGTTGAGCTCGAAGTACGCCTCGATGAGGGCGAGGGTGCTCCGGCCCTGGAGGAAGGCAATGGGGGCAGCGGCCTTGGTCTGCATGGACCGCCATGGTAGCCCGTAGACCTTTTGGGGCGGGTCGGGCGTTGATGGGGACATGCCGCTCGCCGACGCCCTCCCCCGCGACCCGCGCTACCTCCAGATCGCCTTCCTCTCGTCCTTCCTGGTGGCGGGCGTGGGGTGGTTGGGCTTCGACATTCCCGTCTGGCAGCCCCCCCTCATCATCCTCACCGCGTGCGTGACGCAGTGGGCCATGACGCGCCTGTTCCGGACGCCGCCGGTGGGGTACCTCTCGCCGCTCATCACCTCGCTGGGGCTGTCGCTGCTGTTGCGCACCGATGCCTTCTGGGTGGGGCCCTTCGCCGCCGCGGTGGCCATCTCCGGCAAGTTCGTCCTGCGCACGCGCGGCAAGCACCTCTTCAACCCCACCAACCTGGGCCTCGTGGTGGCCATGCTGCTCACCTCGCACGCGTGGTGCTCGCCCAGCCAGTGGGGGCACAGTGGTGCGCTGCTGGGGTGGTTCGCGGCCTTCGGCCTGGCGGTGGCGCACCGCTCGTTCCGCTCGGACGTGAGCCTGGCCTTCCTGGGCTCCTGGGTGCTGCTCAAGGCGGCGCGCATCTTCTACCTGGGCGCGCCCTGGGCCAGCCTCCAGCACCAGCTGTCCGCCGGGGGCCTCATCCTCTTCACCTTCTTCATGATCTCCGACCCGAAGACGACGCCGGACCACCGGGTGGGCCGCGTCCTCTACGCCGTCTTCGTGGCCGGGCTGGCCTTCTTCCTGCTGCACGGCCTGTGGTGGCAGAACGCGCTCATTTGGGCGCTCTGCCTGACGTCTCCCCTCACTCCCCTCATCGACCGTGTCCTGCCCTCCGGCCGCTTCCAATGGCCGGGAGGCGGGGTTCCGGAAAGGAACGACGCATGCGTTTCCGTCTCCTCGCAGCCGGCCTGACGGCTGGCTTCATGACCCTCGCCGCGCCCGCCGCCGAGGCCTTCTGCGGCTTCTACGTGGGCAAGGCCGACACGAGCCTCTTCAACGAGGCCTCGCAGGTGGTGATGGTGCGTGATGGGGAGCGCACCGTGCTCACCATGTCCAACGACTACAAGGGCGAGCTCACCGACTTCGCCCTGGTGGTGCCCGTGCCGGTGGTGCTCAAGCGCGAGCAGATCCACGTAGGCGAGCGCAAGTACGTGGAGCGGCTGGATGCGTACTCCGCGCCGCGGCTGGTGGAGTACTTCGACGAGGACCCGTGCGCCCCGCAGGTGGCGTACGAGGATGCCATTCCGTCGATGGCACCCACAGCCGCGGGGGCGCCGATGGCTGAGATGCGGCGCAAGAGCCTGGGCGTGACGGTGGAGGCCGAGTACACCATTGGCGAGTACGACATCGTCCTGCTGTCGGCGAAGGAGTCGTCGGGGCTGGAGACGTGGCTGCGCGAGAGTGGCTACAAGATTCCGCCGCGGGCCGCGAAGGCGCTGGAGCCGTACATCAAGCAGGACATGAAGTTCTTCGTGGCCAAGGTGAACCTGAAGGAGCACAAGGCCAAGGGCTTCAACTACCTGCGGCCGCTGCAGATGGCCTACGAGTCGAAGAAGTTCATGCTGCCCATCCGCCTGGGCATGGCGAATGCGAGGGGGCCGCAGGACCTGGTCATCTACGCCATGACGCGGCAGGGGCGGGTGGAGTCCTCCAACTACCGCACGGTGAAGATTCCCAGCGACATGGACATCCCCGTGTTCGTGAAGAATGAGTTCAAGCAGTTCTACCCGGCGCTCTTCGAGAAGGCGCACGCACGCGAGGAGAAGCGCGCCCTCTTCACCGAGTATGTCTGGGACATGGGGTGGTGCGACCCGTGCGCGGCGGATCCACTGAGCCCGGAGGAGCTGAGGGCGCTCGGGGTGTTCTGGCTGGACGGGCAGGATCCCAACATGGGAGGGGGCTCGCAGGTGGTGCTCACGCGCCTGCACGCGCGCTACGACGGAGAGCACTTCCCCGAGGACCTGGTGTTCCAGGAGACGAGCGACCGGCAGAACTTCCAGGCGCGCTACGTGCTGCGGCACGCCTTCAAGGGGGCGCTGACGTGTGATGCGGGCAAGCAGTACCTGCGCGAGCTGGACAAGCGGCACCAGCAGGAGGCGGAGACGCTGGCGAACCTCACTGGCTGGGAGCTGGGCACCATCACGAAGAAGATGGGGGACGACGCGCCCGGGAAGAAGGCCGGGGGAGCGAAGCCGCCGGAGCCCTGGTACAAGCGGCTCTGGCAGTGAGGCGGGGGCAAGGGGAACCTGCCTGCTCGTCCCACGGCCAGCAGGTGCGCGGATGACCTATCCAGGGTGGCACGCGCGGGCGGATACTGGGGACGCATGGTCGTGTCTGCTCGATGGACTTTGGCGTTGTGGCTGCTCGTCGCGCGGCAGGTCTCCGCGGCCTCCCCTCCCAGTGAGGCGCGGGAGGCCGCGCGCGAGGAGCTGCTGGTGGGGGTGGTGGCCTCCAGCCAGTCGCTCGACCTCGCGCCGTTGATCGACGGACGGCTGGAGCAGGTGAAGGTGAACCTGGGCGAGCGGGTGCAGGTGGGCCAGGTGGTCGCTTCGCTGGAATCGCGCATGTACCAGCTCGAGCTGTCCATGCGTCAGGCCAACCTGAAGGCGGCCGACGCCGAACACGCTCGCGCGCTCCTGCTGCTCGAGCAGGCGAAGAAGAAGCTGCAACGGGAGCAGAAGATCCGGGACCTCACGGCGGCCGAGGACGTGGAGAAGGCCGAGAACGAGGTCCAGCTCGCCACGGTGAACGTGGACATGGCCAAGGCGAAGCTCGCCGAGGCGCAGGCCCAGGCGGCCATCGCCACCGAGAACGTGGAGCAGACCCGCATCCGCGCCCCCTTCACCGGCACCGTCTCGGAGCTCTACCTCCAGCCCGGCACGCTGGTGAACCGCGCCACCCCCGTGCTGCGGCTCGTCCGCGAGGAGCTGCGGCTGCGCTTCGCCATCCCGGAGGCGCTCGCCACCACCATCCGCCAGGGCACCGAGGTGCGCGTATGGGTGAAGGGCCTGGGCACGCCGGTGCAGGGCGTGGTGGATCGCCTCTCGCCGGAGTTGGATCCCACCTCGCGCCACCTGCGTGCCGAGGCCCGCCTGGTCATCTCCGAGGCCATGCGGGGACGGTTGCCCATCGGCATGGTGGTGGACGTGGGGGTCGTCTCCAAGGCGAGCCCTTCAGGGAAGTGACCGAAGGGGCTCGGTGCTCCCTCTCCCGAGGGGAGAGGGGAACTCTTCGCGGACTTACCTCAAGGGGCCTAGCCGGCCTGCCGCTCTTGCGGCTCCTTGACCGCGGCGGTCTCGGCCTGGGTCTGGGTGGCCACCAGCTCGTAGTAGTGCCCTCGCCTCGCCATCAGCTCGCCGTGGGTGCCCTGCTCCACCAGCCGGCCCTTGTCCATCACGAGGATGACATCCGCGCTCTGGATGGTGCTCAGCCGGTGGGCAATCACCACCCGGGTGCAGCGCAGCTCGGCGATCGCCTCCTGCACCGCGCGCTCCGTCTTCACATCGAGCGCGTTCGTCGCCTCGTCCAGCAGGAGGACGGAGGGGTTGGACACCAGGGCCCGCGCCAGGGCCACGCGTTGGCGCTGCCCGCCCGAGATGGACGTCCCCATCTCGCTGACGAGCGAGTCGTACTGCATCGGCATCGCCATGATCTCATCGTGAATCTGCGCGCGCCGCGCGGCCTCCATCACCACCTCCAGGGGGATGGTTGGGTCGGCGTAGGCGATGTTGTGGCGCAGGTCCCCGCGGAAGAGGAAGGGCGTCTGCAGCACGACGCCGAACTGCCGCCGCAGCTCGTACAGGTCCAGCTCCGCCAGGGACACGCCGTCATAGCGGATGAGGCCGGAGGCGGGCTGATACAGCCCGAGCAGCAGGTGGGCGAGCGTGGACTTGCCCGCGCCGGAGCGGCCGACGATGGCGACGAACTGGCCGGGCTGGATGCTCAGCGAGACGTCCTGGACGACGAGCGGCGAGAGCGGGCCGTAGCGGAACGACACGGTGTCGAGCTGGATGCCGCCGCTGATCTTCAGGCTGCGCCGGACGGGCCCGGAAGGCTGCTCGAGCGGTGACTCCAGCACGTCGTCCACGCGGTCCAGGTAGGTCCCGACGACCTCCAGCCGGAAGGCGGTGGTGACCAGGTTGGCGATGGGGCCGAGGAAGCCCACCGCCAGCGCGTTGAGCGCCAGCATCTCTCCCAGGCGGAGGTTCTCGTCCAGCACCTTGAGCGTGCCCACCACCAGGAGGAGCAGCGGCGAGGCCAGCCGCAGCGCGCTGGTGAGCGACTCCACCAGCGCATCCAACCGCCCGCGCTCCAGCGAGGAGTTGAGCACGTCCACGTAGAGGTTGGACCAGTGCTGCACGGCGCGCGTCTCCACGCCCATGCCCTTGATGGTCTGGATGCCGGTGAGCAGCTCCACCTCGTAGCTCCGGGCGTGCGCGGACACCTCGAGGTCCTTGGCCATCAGCTCGCGCTGGCGGTGCCTGGCCAGGAGAAAGACGAGCACCTGCAGCAGCCCCAGCCCCACGGCGATCAGCCCGAGCTGCCAGCTCAACAGCAACAGCAGCCCCAGGTAGGTGGTGGCCAGCACGCCATCCAACACCGCGGAGAGCGCGCCCGAGGTGAGCAGCTCCCGCACCGTGGCATTGCTGTTGAGGCGGGCCACGAGGTCGCCCGAGGAGCGCACGTGGAAGAAGGAGAAGGGCAGGTGGACCAGATGGTCCAGGAAGCCCATCGTCAACCGGGCGTCCAGGTGCGTGCGCAGGTGCAGCAGGATGTGGGCCCGCACCAGCGTGGAGAGCAGGTGGAAGACGACGAGGACGGACAGTCCTCCCGCGAGGATGCCCAGCATCGACACGTCGCCGGTGGGCAGCACGAAGTCCACCACCGCGCCGGTGAGCGACGGCAACGCGAGCGCCAGCAGCTGGAGCATCAGCGACATCACCAGCACCCGCGCCAGCACGGGCCGGGCCTCCAGCAGCTTCTGGAGGTAGCGGCTGGCGCCCCGCCGGGAGTCGTTGGGCGCGAAGCCCTCCGAGGGCTCGAACAGCAGCACGACGCCCGTGAAGGCCTTGCTGAACTGGTCGAGCGGGAGCAAGCGGCGGCCCAGGGCCGGGTCCACCACGCGCACGCCCCGGCGCGTCAGCGCCTCGAAGACGATGAAGTGGCGGAACTCCCAGTGGAGGATGGTGCCGGGTGGCAGCAGGTGCAGCTCCTGGAGGTCCACCTTGGCCGCGCGCCCCGTCAGGCCGAAGCGTCGCCCGGCCTCGAGCAGCACGCGGGCGTTCACCCCCTGGGGGTTGCTCAGCCCGGCGGAGCGCTGCACCTCGTCCAGGGACATCCTCCGGCCCCAGTAGCCGAGCACCATGGCCAGGCACGCCGCCGCGCAGTCCACCGCCGTCAGCTGCGCGACGAAGGGGATCTCCCGCCGCGACAGCCCGCGGCCCAGCCGCGCGAGCGCGGGGAAGCGCTCCGCCAGAGAGGGGGCTTGCCGCTCCTCAGCCACGTTCGTCCCTCAGTAGATCCAATGCCGGAATCAAGAGTGCCCAGCCGCTGCGGCTGCGCAGGCGCACGCGCGCCCTGCCCACCATGCCGTCATAGTAGCGGTAGGTGAAACCCCGGGCGCGGAAGGTGTCGCGCGGCAGGCGGGCCTCCACCACCACCACCGGCCCCTCCAGCGGCAGCACGTCACCGAGGTCCGGCCCCAGGTAGCGCCGCACCTCGGCCGGGCCCACCAGCTCGTCACTCACCGACGTCACCTTCACGTCCTGGTACAGGTAGGCGAAGCCATTCATTTCCAGCCGCATCGCCTGGCCCGGCTCGAGCATGGGCCGGTACTGGCCGGGCACCAGCATCACCGCGTACGACTCGGTGCCCTCCTGCGTCAGGGTGAGCATCACCTCGCCGGCGCCGACATGCTGGCCCGGCCGCACGCGCAGATCTCCCACCCAGCCATCCACCGGGGCCTTCAGCGTCCGCTCCGACAGCCGGGCCGTGTTCAAGTCCACCTGCGCGCGCAGGCCCGCCAGCGGCTGGCGCGTCGCGGCCTGCGGCTCCAACAGGCTCGCCGCCAGCCTCGTGCGGAACTCCTCGTTGGCGCGCGCCACCTCCGCCGACTCCTCTCCCGCGTACAGCTCGATGAGGGGCTCGCCCGCGCGGACCTGCTGCCCGCGCTTCACCAGCACGCGGCTCACCCGCCCGCTGAGGGTCGCGGTGACGTCCTCCATCCCCTTCACCTGCACCAGCACGGGCCCTTCGGCGTAGTCGTGGACCTGCACCACCGCCAGCCCCACCCCGAGCACGGCGCACAGCGCCAGCACGACCCAGTAGGCCACGCGCGTCCACAGCGGGGTGAGCCGCAGCAGGCTCCCCTTGGTCTCCCCCTTGCCATGGTGCTCCAGCGCCTCCTGCCTGAAGAGGTGCCGAGGTGAGTCGCTCATCGCTTGCCCCGCCCGCGCGTGGGCCGGAACGATACAGCCTCGTCGGGAAGTCCTGAAGGACAACTCCCTCGCCCGCTGCTCGTCCGGCTGCAGGCAAGCGGGCTGGGGGAGTGAGCATGCCTTCCTGCCGGGCGAGCAGGAGCCGCCGGGAGAAGTCCGCCGGGCCGCGGCGCTAGGGGATGACGATCGGCACGTGCATGCCCTTGCCGTCGTAGGCCGTGGCACCGCAGCGCGCGTGGGCCCAGTCGCCGTTCACCGCCGAGCAGATGCGGAAGGTGCTGATGTTGGAGATGGCCACGTTGATGCCCGGGGTGTCGCAGCGCCCGCTGTAGGTCCACGAGAGGGCACGGTTGACGGAGGTGACGCCGATGCAGGGGCCAATCCACGCGCCCGTGTCGCGCCGCTGCACGTCGATGGAGTACTGGGCACCCGTCTCCTCCTCGCTCCAGCTCAGGTCCACGAAGGGCGTGGTGCCACCGGGAAGCTCCAGCAAGACGTCATCCGAGACGCCGTCGTAGGCCTTCTCGACGAAGGGCCCCCACGTGCCGCTGTTGGAATAGAAGATGCGGAACGCGGCGATGTCGCCCTTGTTCACCATGCGGCTGCTCGCGCTCGGGCATACGCCGTTGAAGCCCGTCTTGTTGGCGGTGCCAATGAGGCCGACGGCGATGCACGGGCCAATCACGGACCCATCGCGCAGCACCAGGTCCAGCGAGTAGCTATACCCGGCCAGCCTCGTCCAGCGGACGTTGACTTGGTTGAGCGAGTGCAGGGCGCCGTCGGGCTTGAAGGCGATGCGCTGCTTGTAGGTGCTGCGCGAGGTGAAGGTGCCCGCGGGCTCGAAGGCGCCCTGGTGGAAGATGTTGAAGAACTCGCCGCGGCGGTCCACCACCACGTTGTGGCCATGGCTCTGGATGAGCGCCCCGGAGGCGTTGCGCATCGCCTGGGAGAGCGGCCGCACCGCGCGCGCCCGGGTGAGCGCGGGCAGCGAGTCCGCCATGATGTAGTTCATGGCGTACTGGCTGTTGTACCAACCGCTGCTGAAGAACAGGTAGTAGAGGCCGTTGCGCTTGAGGAGCTCGGGGGCCTCGTTGATGCCCTCCTCGTGCGCGGGGAGGGTGTAGAGCGCCGGGCCCGTGTGGTTGTAGACCGTGGCGGGGGCCGCGAGGTTGAACGAGGAGATGTTGTTGCCCCGGTCGAACCAGACATAGAAGAGCCAGCTGCCCGACGTGTCATTGAACGTGGCCGAGTCGATGCGGATGTTCCGGTTGCAACCCTGCGCCGTGCAGGCCGAGCCGATGGTGGTGCGCGGGTAGGTGGTGCTCGGGTTGATGGGCCGGGGCGCGGCGAAGTTGAGGTTCAGGTCGGACGCCGAGGCGACGAAGGTCGTCACGTCCTGGCCGGACGCTGGGCAGGCCATGCCATTGGGCACCCGCTGGGCGGAGAAGTAGAGGTTGTAGACCCCGTTGGCCTTGCCGAGGTCCGGCGCCCAGATCATGCAGTAGTCATAGGTGGGGTCGGCCACCGAGGGGTCGTAGCCGCGCTTGAAGCGGAAGCTGGAGAGGTCGTTGCTCTCGTAGATGGGCACGGTGCGCGCGTCGCCGGTGCCCGTGAGGAAGAACAGGTCATCGTTCTCCTTGTAGACGTCGGGATCGGCGAGCCCCGGGACGAGCAGCGAGCGCGCGTAGAAGTTGGAGCCGCGCGTGGCACACGAGGAGCCTGTGAAGCCCTCGTCGCAAACACAGACAGCGCTGCCGGCGTTGTCCCGGCAGACGCCGTGTCCGCTGCAGGTGACCCCGTCGCAGACCCCGAGCGCCTGCGAGACGGCCGATGACGCGCCACCCGGCTCGGGCTCGAGGCTGGCGTCCTCCGGGCCCGCGCATCCGGCGGCCATCGCGAGGGCGAGGAGTGAAACGAGGGGCGGGGGGATTCGTGGAAGCATGGCTCTCCTTTGGAGGAGTCCGGCGGGGGTGGAGGCCGCCTCGTACACCGCCCTGGAGAACAACCCGTCAGTTTCTGACTTTGGCGGCCCGAAGCTGTTGACAGTCAGGGGCTGACCTCTCTAGCCTGAGTTGCAACGATGACAGGATTTCCCCGTAATCGACAAGGGTGTCACCCCAAGGGCGCCAAGCCATGAAGAAGCTCACCATTCGCAGCACCGAGACTGTGAAGACGGGCACCATCTTGTGGCCCACTCCCTGAGCCCGCATTCCCGCGGGAGCTGGGCTTCCGTGGGACAGCTCCCACGAGGGGTTGAGGAAGGCGCGCGCTTCGCGCTGTGCTCATGAACTGGCGGAACTACTTGCCGTCCTATCCCCTGCCCTCAGGGGAGCGGGTGCTCGTCCTGGAAGCGGAGCCCGGGCCGGAGCGCCGCGAGGCACTCGCTGGCTGGCTCGAGAGGGCCCGAGGCGGCCAGGCCCTTTTCAGTCAGGTGCTCGACTGCGACTTTTCGCAGGGGGGCGTCTGGGCGGGAGTCGCCGGGTTGCTCGGCGCGCTGCTCCCTCGCATCCGGGCCGTGGCGCCTTCCCTCCTCGTCTCGCATGACACCGAGCTCGCGGCGATTCTGCCCCAGCTCCGGGAGACGATTCGACCTCGCCACCGGCCGCTCGTCGAGCTCGCCTCGGACGAGGAGAGGTTTCAGCTCCATGCACGGGAGCGGGCGGACCGGCTCCTGCACGGGGCCATTGGGCTGCTGGCCGAGTTCCATGCCGCCGACCCCGCACAAGGTCCGTGGGTCCTCGTCTGCGAGCATTTCGGGCGCGCGGGAGACCTGTCGCGCCGATTCTTTCGCGAGCTCGTGCGTCGCCGTGGCGCGCAGCTCGACCTGATACTCCTGGCCGTTGTCGACCCCGGACAGGGCGACGCGACCTGCACGGAGCTGTCCCGTGCTTGCCAGGTCTCCGGAGTGCGCCTTCGCCTTGCGCCCCAGGACCGGGCCTCGATGTCCCCGGACGTCCAGCGAGCCCATGCCCACGCCGCCTGCGAGCTGGAGCACAGGGTCCAGGGCGAACCGGACGCCGTGGAGGCGAGCCTTCCGCGCCTCATCCATCTCTGGGAGCAGAGCGCGGAGCCTGAAAACGCGCTGCGGTGGCGGGCCGAGGGGCTGCGGCTGTGCGTGCGCCAGGGCTATTACGAGGATGGGCTCCGGTATGGCGAGCCGCTCGTTGGCGCGCTGGAGGCCCTGTGCGGCGGCGACCCGAAGGCGCGCTGGGACATTCTGGGCAAACTCTGTACCTGTCTCTCCGCCACCGGGAGGGCGGAGCGGGCGGCGCGCCTCTTGGAGGAAGAAGTCATCGCGAAGAGCGACGACCCCGCGCTGCTCGCCCGTGCCTTCCACACCCTGGCGGTCTACCACCTGCGCTACCTGCCCAGGCGTAACGTTCGGCTGGCGGAGCAGTGCGCGCGAAGGGCCGCCGAGGCGGTGTCACGGCTCGAGCCCTCCACAGACGAGGCCCGGACACTGACCATCCAGACCAACAATGCGCTCGCACTGGTGCGGCTGCAGGAGGGAAAGCCAGACGAGGCGCTGCGGATCTGCCAGGCCTCGTTGGCCCTCCTCGACGAGCACTTCGGGCCACACGGACGGCCTTTGCAGCGGGCGGCGCTCATGCTCCGCTTCGCGGAGTTGTGCCTCGTCATGGGCGCTCATGACGAGGCGCTCGCTCACTACTCGGCGGCGATCGCCATCGACCCGAGCCAATCGGACTATTACGGCATGCGTGGGGTCGCGGCCTTCAAGGCCGGCCGCCTCTTGGAAGCGGAAGCGGACTTCCGCCAGGCCCTCGCGCTGAGTCCGCCCCATGCGGAGATTGGGGTGAACCTCGGCCAATGCTACCGCGCCATGGAGCGGGCGGAGGACGCCATCCGGGCGTATTCTTCCGCACTCGAGCTCGAGCCCGAGAACGTGCTGGCTCTGGTGGGACGGGCCCAGGCCCATGAGCTTCTGGGTCAAGCGGAGCGAGCCTGCGCGGATTACGATGCCGTGCTCCTGCTGACGCCCGACGACGCGCTCGCCCTGGCCAACAGGGCTGTATTGCACTACGAGGCGGGCCGCTTGCAGGCGTCCGTGGCCGATCTGGATCGCGCCGTATCGCTGGCTTCCCATACACCCGAGCTCTACCAGAACCGCGCCGTCGTCCTCTCCGACCTGGGCCGGCGAGCGGAGGCCATCGCGGATCTCTCGACCTATCTGCGGCTCCGGCCCGATGCCGAGGACCGTGCCGAGGTGGAAGAGAAGCTGTCGGCGTGGCGAGAGGCGCTCGTGCACGCAGCGCCTTCCGCGCGAGGACCCCGGCACGACTGAGCCTCGCCGGGCAGGAGCAGATGCAGAAGCTGCTCCAGGCCGGCGTGCTCGTTCGAGGCGGAACTCCGGGTCGATTCCCGCCACCGCTCTGTCCGCCTCCCGTCTACCCGAGCATCTCGCTCAGCAGGCGCGCGACGGTCTTGGGGTCCGCCTGGCCGTTGGTGGCGCGCATGACCTGGCCGGTGAAGAAGCCGGTGAGGCCCTTCTTGCCGCCCCGGTACTCGGCGACCTTCGCGGGGTTGGCGTCCAGCACGCCCTGGATGGCGGTGCGCAGCTGCCCCTCGTCGCTGACGACGCGCAGGCCCTTGCGCTCCACGATGCTCGCGGGCGCCTCGCCAGAGGCCTGCGCCTCCGCGAGCACGTCCTTGGCGATGCGGGCGCTGATGCTGCCCTCGGACACCAGTGCCACCAGCGCCGCGAGCGCCTCCACGCCCACGCGGTTGGTGCCCTCGCGGATGGCCGTGGCCAGATCGTTCACCACCCAGGGCGCCAGGTCCCCGAGCCGCTTGCCGCCCGCGCCCTCCAGGTACGCGGCGAGCTGCGGCTCCCGGGCGAGCATGGACGCGTCGTTGTCGGTGATGCCCTGCTGGCGCAGGCGCGCGGCCGTGGTCTCCTGCTCGGCGCTGAGCGACGGACGGACGGGCGCCTCCGCGGGAGCCTTCTCCCCCTTCTTCTCGGTCCGGGACTTGCCCTCCGCCTTCGGCTCCGCGGTCTCGGCCTTCTTCCCCCAGGTGTCCTTGAGGGTGATGATGCGGTTGAGCACCAGCGCGTCGTCGCGGCTGTCCACGGGGTCCCGCCAGAAGTACCCGGTGCGCTCGAACTGGTAGCGGGCGCTGGCGGGGTCCTTCGCGACGCTCGGCTCCACCACTCCGCGCGTCACCACCAGGCTGTTCGGATTCACGAAGCTCATGAAGTCCGTGTTGACCGGTTGCGTCTCGTCCTCGTGGCCGGGCTGCTCCGGATCGAACTGCTGCGCCTCGCTGTCGGGCTCGGCCACCGTGAAGAGCCTGTCGAACAGGCGGAACTCGGCGCTCACGCCGCGCGTGGCGCTCACCCAGTGGATGACGCCGCCGGCCTTGGCGTCCTCGCCGAGCAGCGTGACACGCAGCTCCGCCGGCTCGCCGTCCGCGCCCATGATGACCTCGTCGCAGCGGATGATGCCCGCGCCACGCAGGCGCACCGTCCCGCCCGGCGTGAGCCGCTTGAAGCCCTTGGGCGGATTCGCGCTGAAGTCCTCGCGCTCGATGACGATTTCCCGCGTGAGCGGTACCTCGCGCACCGCCCGCTCGGCGGCCACGCGCTCCCCATTGGGCAGCGGCACCTTCCCGTCGGCGCTGGTGTCCTCCTGCTGCGGCCAGTACGGCAGGCTCAGCATGCGCTCCGCGTCCAGGTTCAGGATGACGGCCTTGAGCGGGCGCGTCACGGCCATCACGCGGGGCGCGCGCAGGTTCAGGTCGTCGCGCACGGCGTTCTCGAAGAGCGCCAGGTCCACGGTGCGGTTGGTGCGGCTCACGCCAATCTGCGAGGCGAAGGCCCGCACGGACTCGGGCGTCACGCCGCGCCGGCGCATCGCGCTGATGGTCGGCATGCGCGGGTCGTCCCAGCCCTTCACCACGCCCTCGCGCACCAGCCGCCGCAGCTTGCGCTTGCTGACGACCGTGTACTCCATGCTGCGCCGCCCGAACTCGTACTGGCGCGGTGCCGTCTTGCCCGTCTCCTTGTCGGCGAACAGGTTGTCCATCAGCCAGTCGTAGATGGCCCGGTTGTCGATGAACTCCAGGCTGCACATGCTGTGCGTGATGCCCTCGAGCGCATCGCTGATGGGATGGGCGAAGTCGTACATCGGGTAGATGCACCACTTGTTGCCGGTCCGGTAGTGGGGCGCGTGCAGGATGCGGTAGAGCACCGGGTCGCGCAGCTTGAAGTTCGGGTTGGCGAGGTCGATCTTCGCGCGCAGCGCGTGCTCGCCGTTCTTGAACTCCCCGGCGCGCATGCGGCGGAACAGCTCCAGGTTCTCCTCGACGCCGCGGTTGCGGTACGGGCTGGGCGTGCCCGGCTGCTCCACCGTGCCGCGCAGGCGCGCCATCTCCTCGCCGCTGACGCTCTCCACGTACGCGAGGCCCTTGCGGATGAGCTGCACCGCGAAGTCGTGGAGCTGCTCGTAGTAGTCCGAGGCGTAGAACAGGCGCGAGGTGTCCCAGCCCAGCCACTGCATGTCGCGGATAATGCTGTCCGCGTACTCCTGCGTCTCCCCCTCGGGGTTGGTGTCATCCATGCGCAGGTGGCAGACACCGCGGTAGTCCTGCGCCGTCATGAAGTCCAGGTAGCTGGCGAACGCGTGGCCGAGGTGCGCGTACCCGTTGGGCTCCGGCGGGAAGCGGGTGACGATGCTCGTGTGCCGCCCGGCTTTCAGGTCCGCGTCGATGATCTCCGTGATGAAGTTCGGAGACACGCGGCGTGCCTCGGGCACGGGAATCAGGTCAGCTGGCTGCTTGCTCATGATGGGCTATTACTATCGCCCTTGAGGTCTCCAGCGCGAGAGAGAAGCGGACCGGATGTCGACCACCTCCCCCCCAGGGAGGCAAGCGCCTTCCGGGAGCCAGTCCCGGGGCCCCGAGGCGCCCCGGGACCCGGACCGCCCGGAGTCAGAGGGTCTTGAGGTATTCCACGAGCGCCCAGCGGTCCGCGTCGGGGAGCGTCACGCCGTACTCGTGGCCCCGGTTGGAGTTGCCCGTCACGCGGGTGTCGAAGACGAAGGGGGCCTGGCCGTCGCTGACATAGCCCACCTTCCGGGGGTCGTACTCCCAGCGGCCCACGGCGAAGGTGCCAGGCCGCTCGGCGGGGGGCAGGAGCAGCTCGTAGAGCGTGGGCACCGAGCCATTGTGGAGGTAGGGCGAGGAGGCCCAGGTCCCATTGAGGGGGCGCGCCTTGTAGGCCAGCAGTTCGGCCGCCGGGTTCGCTTCACTGTTCCGGGTGTAGTTGCCCTGCTTGGCGGTCTCCTGCTGCCCGTTGAGCCTGGCATTCGCGAGCGCCTTGAGCGCCGCATCGGGGTGGGCCGAGACGGCGCGGGTGGCCAGGTCCGCCACCAAGGAGAGCGCGCTCATCTGGGCGCCATACTTCGTGCCCTTGGGCGAGAGGGCTCCCTCGAGCACACCCGACGGCACCCGCGCCTCGGCGATGTTCCTGGCGGTAGTGTCGTCGGTCCCCACGACGTCGATGCCCGTCAGCATGGCGGTGACGCTCCGCCGGGGATCGTCGCGGTCGATGAGGGCGTGGCACGACACACAGTTCGCCTGGTACAGGGTCTCGCCGCGGGCCGCCAGCTTGCGATCGACCGGCGGGAGGATCTGCTCCGGCCACTGGGGCGACTTCAGCCCGCGCAGGGACTCCTCCATCGCGACCAGCTCGTTCGACTGGATCGTCGAGGGATAGCCCTTCTTCGCCTCCTGCTCCGTCTCGTAGTGCTTCACCTCGACGTGCCCGAACACGCCCACCACCTCGCCGGTATTGCGCCCCAGGGAGCCCGCTCCCGCGTTCGGCGAGAACCCCGTCCACTGCACATAGTCGTGGCGTGGTGCGTCCCACAGCAGCGGGTAGCTCGTGGGCGCATTGGGCTCGAGGCTGTTCTTGGGATCGCTGCTGAAGCGGATGGCCTGGTTGATGATCCGTCCCACCGCGTCGAGCCGGCCGAAGCCCTCCATCGTGGAGGAGTGATTGGCGGTGTTGTAGCTCTCGAACCAGCGCAGCGTCTGCATGAGGCTCTTGCGTGCCACCTCGAGGCTGGCGCCGTCACGGCCCCCTCCCGGCACCGCGGCGGCGAAGCGCGCGAGCTTGGCGTCATCGGCCAGTGTCGCCGTCAGCGCCGCCTGCACTTCACGAAAGAAGCCAGAGACATCCGCGAGCGCCGGAGCGCCGTCGATGCGGATCGCCGTGCCGCGGTAGTTGAGCTGCGAGGTATGGCAGGCCGCGCACGTGAGGCCCACCTGGTCCTTGTGGCGTGCGAAGCCGACGGGGAGCGCGTCGGGGTTGTTCGGGGTCTTGTGCTGAGGGAGGAACCGGAAGCGCGTCATGTGCTCGGGGTGGATGAACGGCTTGTCGCTCCCGGCCTGCTCCAGATGGACGAGGGTGTCGTAGGGCAGGAGCACCGAGCCCTGATCGGCATGGTAGAACCACAGCGTCTCGGGCGGCCCCCATCCCTGGTCCAGGTAGACGAGCTTCGTCGCCCCGTCCCCGTAGGCATCCTTCTCGAGCACCAGCCCACCACGCTCGCGGATGCCCTGCAGGAGCTGGCGGGGTCCATCGATGGGGGGCGGCTTGCCGGAGGCGCGCTCTCCTGTGCTCGCACAGGCCGTCAGCAACAGCAATGGAACGATGGGGAAATGGTGCCGGCGCATGCCGCTCTCCTTCGGTGAAAGGCATGGTTTGGGTAACACGCCCTCCCCGAGGGAAAAATGACCATGATCGGTGCATCCGATGGCCACAATCTGGCCACGGCGCCACGCCGTGCGCTTCAGCGCAGCCCGTCCGTGAGCAGCCGGGCCCGGAAGGCCTCGCCCACCTCCGAGCCCTTCGGGTGGAACACGGCCGGCCTGCCCATCGGCGCCGCCACCGTGTGCCACGTCCCGCGGCGCTCGTCGCCGTACTCCTGGCCGCTCCACACGTGCACCCAGCGGCCCGAGGGCAGGTACACGCGCACCTCCTCCACGCCCGCGTCCAGCACCGGCGCCACCAGCAGCTCGCTGCCCACCAGGAACTCCTCGTGGCGCAGCCGCCGCACCGCCGGGTCCTCCGGGTAGTGCAGGAAGAGGTGCCGCACCACCGGGTACCCCTTGTCCGCGGCCTCGTCCACGAGCCGCCGCCGGTACGGCTCCCACGCCCGGTACACCTTCGCCATCCGCGCGAAGTGCGTAAGGGACTCGTCGTCCGAGTACACCTGCGCGTTGCGGTCCGGAATGTTGCCCTCGTGCGTGCGAAACACCGGCGTGAAGGCCGCCAGCTCCGTCCAGCGCTTCAGCAGCTCCGGGCTCCGGTGGTAGTTCTGCAGCGGGTTGTCGATGGTGGTGTACCCGCCGATGTCGCTGTGGTTGAGGCTGAAGCCAGACAGCCCTCCCGACAGCAGCCCCGTCACCGCGCTCTTGATGCCGTCGGAGTCGTCCCAGCTCACCAGTTGGTCCCCCAGCCAGAACAGCGTGGTGTGCCTCGGGCTGCGCGTGAAGCCCGAGCGCATGAAGAACACCACGTCCTCGCCCCGGTCCACCTCATCGAGCAGCTCGCGGTTGAGCCTCGCCCACTCCTCCGGATACGCGTTGTGGAAGGACTTCGCGTCGCCGTCGGCCAGGCGGGCGTCGTAGGGCTGGGCCTCGCCGAAGTCCGCCATCCACCCCGACGCACCCACCGCCAGCACCTCGTCGCGCAGCACGTCCTTCATCCACCGCCGCGCCTCGGGATTCGTCAGGTCCACCAGGCCCGCGGAGAACGAGGTGTTCTGGATGAGGTACGGCGCGTCCCCGGGCGTGCGCACCAGGTAGCCCCGCTCCTTCGCCTCGGCGAAGAGGTTGCGCCGGTACGTGGGCTTCTGCCCCTCCACATCCGCGAGGAACGGGTTCACATACGTCATCACCCGGATGCCCCGCGACTCCAGCGAGCCCACCAGCTCGGGCCACCCCGGGTAGCGCTCGGCATCCAGCTCCCAGTTCCACCAGAGCTGCTTGCCGAAGCTGGTGGTGCGCTGCCCTACCCAGTCCTGCAGCCAGAAGGCCGCCACGGGCACCTCCTTGTCCTCCAGCTTCCCGAGCACCTCGCGCACCTTCTCCGTGCCGCCCTGCATGCCGATGACCGCGCCGCCAAGAATCCAGTCCGGCAGCCGCCGCATCCGCCCCGCGTAGGCCGTGTATTCCTCGACGAGCTCCAGCGGCGTGGTGCCCGCGAGGATGCGCCCGTGCATGGTGCGGGAGAACAGCTCCACGGTGATGCGCCCGTCGTCGCGCAGGTCGAAGAAGGACGGCTCGGTGTCTTCCAGGAAGAGCGAGCGCAGGCGGCTGGTGAGGAAGTGGGGCACGGCCGCGTAGGTGGTGTGCCCGTTGCCTCCGGCGCCCGCCGACAGGTCCGCCCCGAGCGTGATGGGGAACGCGCCCCGGCCGATGCCCTGCTCGGACACCAGGATGGGGACGCGCAGGCCCTTGTGATCGAACCAGCTGAACTGCTCGCCAAAGCCATACACGCCCTCGTCCTTCGTGGAGGCCTGCGTGAGGGCCACGCGGTTGTAGCGCGGGTCCTCCACCTCGAGCGTGAAGGCGAGCTGCCGCTCGGACACGGAGGTGAGGCGCAGGCCGTAGCCGACCTCGCCATTCCGGCAGGAGAGGGTGCCGCGGAGCTCCACGGTCTCTGGCTCCCCGGTGACGATGGCCGTCACGCGCTGGTCCACGCAGCGCTCCTCCAGCGAGTCCTCCACGGAGAACAGGCCGCGTGACTCGTGCACCTTCTCCGTGCCGCGTCCGGCGGTCACGAAGGCGCGCCCGGGGAGGCTCTCCCAGACGGTGCGGCCGCGCTGCTGGATGCGCAGGGCCGGGGCCTCGCCGCCCGTCCATTGCACCTCGAAGGCGCCCAGGGAGGACGAGCGGGGAAGGTCCACGCCCTCGGAGGACAGTCCGCCGGGCGCGAGGTCATTCGACGCACAGGCGGCGCACAGCAGCAGGAGCAGGGACGCGGACACCAGACGAGGGGAACGGACGCGCACGGGCTCAGCGTACTGCCATGCAACGCTATCGGCGCCAGGAGTTGTGGTACTCCTTGGTGATGCCCAGGGTCGGAACGAGCACGGAACGCTTCTCCATGTTCGGAAGCTCGACGGCGGGCCAGCCAAAGCGGTGGGCGAGCTGGTCGGTCTCATCCGGGCAGCCGGACAGGAGGCCATCGAGGACCGAGCGGATCACCAGGTTCCCAATCAGCTCGTTCCGCCCGTCACGTCCGTAGACATCCTTCAGGAGATCCACGCCAAACGTCGCGGGCGCCACGCCCTCGGGGAAGTTCTGCAGGTTCGTGGTGAAGCCGCTTCGCGTGACGCCCACCCGTTCGGCGCGAGCCACGTAGCCATTCACCATCGTTTCGAAGACCGGGTGCGCCGCGGGGCTGTAGAGGGCCCAGACATCCAGCACCGGCACCTGCAACACCGTGTCCTCGCCCAGGTCGTAGTCCCTCGCCCCGGTGGAGACGGCGAGCGGGGTATACAGCAAGGGCTGGTGCGGCTGCTCTCCGCCGAAGACGGGCAGCTTCGGTGTATCGCCCAGCGCCCGGAGTCCGTCCCTCAGCGACTGTTGATTCGGCTTTCCCATCCGCTCGGGAGCAGGGGAGAGCCGCACGGTGGTGTCGAGGTAGAGCCCCCCATGGAGATAGAGGATCAACAGGCTCATGAGATCCTTGACCGCCGAGAACGCCTTGTGCCGGTCGAGGCGCTTGAGGACGTCGAGGGCGCCCTTGCAATACGGCTCATTCCAGATGCCAGTGCGGGACAGGGCCAGTTGCTGGAACATCCGGATGCCCACGACCTTGATCCGCGGCCGCAGCGCACGCTTGAACTGGGGCTCATCCTCGATACGGCACCAGTAATAGAGCTGATGCGGGGTGCCGTTCAGCTCGTCGGCGATGGCGTTGGGATGGGCGATGCACTTCTCTTCATTGAAGGGACCCCACCAGATGAAGTGAACATTGCTCATGGCCCGGCTCCCTGTTCGCGAGCTTCTTGATGAGACCGCCTCGGCAGTCTCGCCCGGGGGGCACCACCGCGCAACCCGGGGAGCCGCGGGGGCCGGTCACACGGCCTCGTAGTGGGCGAGCCTCGGCGCGCGGGTCTGGCGCAGGTAGTGGAACGTGAAGCCGGGCCAGTTGTTCGTGTTCCTGCCCTCGGCCGTCTTGTACCAGCTGGTGCAGCCGGCTCCCCAGACGGAGCGCTCGAGGCCCCGCTGCAACCGTGCGTTGAAGTCCCGCTGCGCGTCCGGGCGCACGTCGAGGAATCGCAGGTGGCGCTCGCGCAGCACGCGCAGGCACGCGAGCACGTAGCGCACCTGGCTCTCCAGCATGAAGACGATGGAGTTGTGGCCGAGGTTGGTGTTGGGGCCGTAGAGCAGGAAGAGGTTGGGGAAGCCGGAGACGGTGATGCCCAGGTACGCCTCGGCCCCCTGCCGCCAGGCCTCGTTGAGCTCCCGGCCGCCGCGGCCCGTGATGCGCATGGGCGCCAGGAAGTCCGTGGCCTGGAAGCCGGTGCCGTAGATGAGGGCATCCACCGCGCGCTCCCTGCCGTCCCCGGTGACGATGCCGTGAGGCGTCACCTCGCGGATGCCCTCGGTGACCACCTCCACGTTGGGCCGGGTGAGCGCCGGGTAGTAGTCGTTGGAGAGGAGGACGCGCTTGCACCCGAAGGGGTCGGTGGGCGTGAGGGCCTCGCGCAGCCGCGGGTCCGGCACGCTGCGCTCCAGGTGTCTGTGGAATTGGCGCTCGAGCAGCCTCCTCACCCAGGCGGGGCCCTGGAAGGCCAGGACGCGCGATTCGTTCTGCCAGTACGTCCACCACCGGCTGACCGTCTGCGACACGGGGAGCCAGGAGAAGAGCGCCCGCGCGACCCGCCCGTAGGCGCGGTCCCGCTTGGGGAGGACGTAGGGCGCGGAGCGCTGGTACAGGAAGAGCTGTTTCACCCGCGGCGCAAGCTGGGGCACGAACTGGATGGCACTGGCCCCGGTCCCGATGACCGCCACCGTCTTGCCCTCGAGCGGGTAGCCATGGTCCCACCGGGCGGAGTGGAACTGCTTGCCCTCGAAACGCTCCAGCCCCTGGAGCTTCGGGTAGGCGGGGCGGTTGAGCTGCCCGCGGGCCGACACCAGCACCCGCGCCTCGAGCAACCGTCCTCCCGCGACGTGGATGCGCCAGAGGCCCGCCGCCTCGTCGAACTCCGCGCCGGCGACCTCGGTGTGGAAGTGGATGTGGCCGCGGAGGCCGTACGTGCCGGCGCAGTGGTGCAGGTAGTCGCGAATCTCCGCCTGGGGAGCGAAGCGCCGGGACCAGTCCGTCTTGGGCTCGAAGGAGAAGGAGTACAGATGCGAGGGCACGTCGCAGGCCGCGCCCGGGTACGTGTTGTCGCGCCAGCAGCCCCCGAGCTCGTCCGCCCTCTCGAGCAGGACGAAGTCCTCGATTCCCGCGTGCCGGAGGCGGATGGCCATGCACAGGCCTCCGAAGCCACTCCCGATGATGGCGACCTCCACCCTCCGAGGGAGTGGAAGCAGCGGGTCTCGCGTCACGGCTCGCTCCTCGGCATCGGGGTTCATCGCGCGCTCAGCGCGAAGCCGCCTGCAGGTGCTCGACGGGCAGTCCCGCGCTCCTGCCCAGGTCCACGTACGTGCGCATCATCAATCGCATCTGCTCTCCGACCTTGGTGAAGTGGGCCTTCAGGTAGGCCTCCAGATCGAAGGGCGTGAGCTGGGCCGCCACGGGCAGCAGCACCTTGAAGAGCGCGGGGCGCAGCAGCGGCAGCACGGCGGAGGCGCTCCCCTTCGTGTGCGAGGCCGCGACCTGGACCGCCTCCCGCGCGGCCCGGTGGACGCGCTCCAGGGAGTCCTGCTGGAGGAAGCGCTCGAAGCTCCAACCCGCCGCCTCCAAGCCATTCACGACGACGGTCAGCACCGCCGAGGGAATCGCCACGTCGCGTGCCACATCCTGGGCGGCCCGGGCCGGATAACCGCCAGCACGCAGCGCGCGGATGACCTGCTGCAGGCGCTCCGGAGGCCCGCTGAAGGGGTTCCGGGTCATCGGTGGGATCCAGAACGCCGTGCCCGGTTTCGCATACCGCTCTCCGGGCTTCAGCGGCGCCTGGAAGCTGATGAAGGGAATCATGCCGGAGACGAGCCGCTCCGGCGGAATCCATTGCAGGAGCCAGTCGCGGTCATCGAGCGACGGCTGGAGCATGACCCAGGTGGCCTCTCCCGTGGCTCGGGCCAGCTCGCCCACCCAGCTCCCGGCCCGCATCGCCGTCGAGGAGACGCACAGCCAGACCTGATCCCACCGCCGCGCCGCGACCTCCTCGTTCGAGACGAGCACGCCGAAGCCGGAGAACGCCACCGGCTCGGGGTCCTTCTCCAACATGCCGAGCTCGTAGAGGGTGAAGCCTCGCCGCGCTTCGTCCGCGTACTTCTCCTTCACCAGGAAGGAGATCTCGCAGCCGGCCGCCTGGAGATACTTCCCGTACACCTGGCCTACGGCTCCCGCACCGACCAGCAGCACTCGAGGGGTCTCGTTCATGGCGTGACTCCTACCACCTCGGACGGGGCGGCCGCCCCTCCCCACGTGCTCCAGGGGTCCATAAGGCAGGTGCATCCTCGGAGATGCAGGTGTCGCAATCCTTCAAGCGTCTCCGCGGCCGTCCTCCTATCTTTCTCCTGGCAGTCACGGAACGAGGTCGACGAGACATGAGCAAGGGACCCGTCGGTGGATCGCTCGCGATCGAAGTCCAGATGCGCGCCGAGGCGGCCGCGAGCATCCGGGCACTCGGACAGCGGATCGAACGGCAGCTCACCGAACTGCAGCAGCTCGGGCAGCAGGTGCGGGCCATGGCGCCCAGTCCGGCGCGTGACAAGAAGCTCGCCGAGTACAACGAGAAGCGGCGCGATGCCGAGTACCGCAAGTGGACGCTCATCGTGCAGCGCGAGGCGATGGGGCTCTTCAACCACGACGACGTGGAGGAGATCTACCGCGTCCCGCCCAAGCTGGACTGAGCGCACCTGATTCCCTGGGCCGCGTGGCTAGGAGCCCGGGGGCCTGCTCGGATGCGAGGCGTAGCGCTGGCGGACGAGGTTGGCCTGGGTGTGATGGCCGGCCTTCTGCAGCCAGTCCGCCGCCCACCGCACGCCCTCGGGCAGGTTGGAGCAGAAGAAGTAGGGCGTCTTCGCCGGCCAGAAGTGGAGGATGGCGCTCGCCGTCAGCCGGATGACGGGCGAGGTGATGACGACGACGCTGGCCATCACCGTCTTGCGGCGGAGCGCGTCATGCTCCTTCATCCACGCCACATGCCGTTGGCTCAGCTCGTTGTTCAGCATGCGCGCATTGCGCGTGTCGTAGAGAAGGACATGCTGCTCGCCGCGCTGCATGTACTCGAGCCGCCTGGCCAGGTACGTCTCCAGCTCGGTCCGGGTGGGATTGCCCGTGAAGTGGATGATGAGCAGCGGCCAGAGCGAGTCGTCGAAGGTGAAGCCGGAGGCGGGGGACTTGGGGGTCGGGGGTGACGCCATGCACCCACCACAGCAAGCCCGGGGCCAGCGCGTGCCAGCGGCCCTCCCGAGGGAAGCGCGGCGGCCGTCCCGGGTCATCCGTGAGCGGCGGGTGCCGTCTTACCCGGGGTGTCGGCCGATGCGAGTCGTATGTCTACCAACCAGGTAGACAGGCAGGGCTTCGCTCTCCTGGCAGGGGGGCATCATCAGGGGCCCGCGTCCCGTTGCGCGGGCGCGCCCTGCGAGCCCAGCACCTCGCGCAGGAGCGAGTCATCCACCATGCCCGACAGGTCGGAGCTGGAGATGAAGCCGAGCTGCCGCGCGTGCTCCGCGGCCTGCTGCAACTGGCCCGGGTTCACCTCCAGCGCGGGCTCCAGCCGGGAGAAGGCATCCTTCAGCACGGGCTCGGAGATGGGGTGCCCGGTCACCTTGCCGAAGGCGTCATTGACGCGCGAGATGAAGGCCTCGGGCTGCTGCTGCCACTGGCGCGTGAGCTCCACGTGGGCGCGCAGCAGTTGTTTGATCTGCTCGGGCCGCTCCTTGAGCGCCTTCTGGGTGGTGACGAGCACGGTGGTGTGGAAGCGCCGCTCGGGCCACAGGTCGCGCTCGTCCAGGAGGATGTGGCCGCCGCCCTCGGCCACCATGCGCGCGCCCCACGGCTCGGGCACCCAGGCCCCTTCGATTCTCCCGTTGAGGAACAGGCCGAGGATGTCCGGGTTGGACAGCGGGGTGACGGTGACGTCCTGCCCCACCTTCAGCCCCTGCTGGCCCAGCCAGTGCCGCAGCGCGATGTCCTGGGTATTGCCGAGCTGGGGCGTGCCCAGCGTCTTGCCCTTGAGCTCGGCCGGGGTGCGCGCCGTCTTCGTCACCAGCACCGCGCCGCTGTCGGCCGCCGCGGCGATGACGCGCAGCTCCCGTCCGCCCTTGAGGAAGGTGTTGATGGCGGGCCCCGTCCCCACGTACGAGACGTCCAGCGAGCCGGAGCTGAGCGCCTCCATGGCGGCCGGTCCCGCGTTGAACATCTTCATCTCGATGCCGGGCACGGCCTGCTGGAAGGCGCCCGAGGCGTTGCCCACCAGGGCCTGACCGTGGGTGATGTTGGGGAAGAAGCCCATGCGCAGCGGCCGCTGCTCCTTCACGCCCTGCTTCGCCGAGCCCTCCCCTGGCTGCTCCTTCTTGCACCCGCTCGCCGCCAGGCACAGCGCGGCGAGACCCACCACGAGGAATCCGAAACGCATATGACGACGAGGGTGGGGAGGGTCGGGGCCCACCGCACATGAACCGGAGTACGAGGCCTCTGTCAGCCCGGCGCCAGTCCCCAGCGGCGGCGCACGCGCAGCTCCACGGTCTGGAAGAGGACGCGGTCGATGAGGGTGCCCACCGCGATGATGCAGACCATCACCGCCATCACCTGGGGAATCTCCATCAGCTCGCGGCCCATGGTGAGCAACTGGCCCAGGCCACCGGACACGTAGAGCAGCTCACCGGCCATGAGGGCCCTCCAGGCGAAGCTCCACCCCAGCTTGAGCCCGGTGACGATGCCGGGCAGTGCCGCGGGCAGCAGCACGCCCCCGTAGAAGCGCGCCCCGCGGATGCCGTACGTGGAGGACACGCGCAGCAGCAGCGGATCCACCCCCATGATGCCGTCCTCCACCGCGATGGCGATCGCCAGCACCGAGCCCATCACCACCACGAAGATGATGGACATCTCGGTGAGGCCGAACCACAGCAGCGCCAGCGGCAGCCAGCAGATGGAGGGCAGTGCCTGCAGGCCCACCACCAGCGGGCGCAGCAGCCGCCGGACGAACTTCACCCGTCCCAGGAGAATGCCCAGCGGCACGCCGATGAGCACGGAGAGGGCATAGCCCTGCGCGAGCCGTCCTAGCGAGCGCGTGATGCCGTCCCACAGCCGGCCATCGAGCGCCATGGCGACGAGGCTCTCAGTGACCGCCCTCGGGCCCGGGAACAGGTGGTGCGGCCACGGGCCGAACCGGGCCAGCAGCTCCCACACCGCCAGCAGTCCCGCGAGGAACAGCAGCTTCTGTCCCAGGTGCCATGCCTTCATGGTGTGTCCCTCGTTCTTCCCGGGCGCCCGTGCCGGCCACGCTCATGGATTCGCTCTCGCGGAGCATGGAGCGGATCTGCCGCGCCAGGCCCACCAGCGCCACGTCGTCGGGGCCTCGCGGCATGGGCAGCCGCACCTCGAGGTCCCTCAGGATGCGGCCGGGCCGCGGCGCCATCACCACCACCCGGTTGGCCAGCACCAGCGCCTCCGTCACGTCATGGGTGACGAAGACGATGGTTTTGTGTGTCTCCAGCCACACCCGCTGCAGCAGCTCGTGCATGTGCAGGCGCGTCTGCGCGTCCAGCGAGCCGAAGGGCTCGTCCATCAGCAGCACCGGCGAGTCCACCGCCAGCGCCCGGGCGAGCGCCGCGCGCATCTTCATGCCGCCCGACAGCTCGTGCGGCATCGCGTTCTCGAAGCCATCCAGCTGCACGTAGCGGATGAAGCGGCGCGCACGCTCGGCACGCTCGGCGCGGGACAGGCCCCGGGCGGCGAGCACGAACTCGATGTTCTGCCGCACCGACAGCCAGGGGAAGAGCGCCGCCTCCTGGAACATCAGCAGCCGGTCCGGCCCCGGTCCGGTGATGGGCTTGCCGTCGATGCGCACCTGCCCGCCGGTGGGGGCGAGCTGTCCCGCCAGCGCGTACAGCAGGGTGGACTTGCCGCAGCCCGAGGGCCCCAACAGGCACACGAACTCGCCGGAGCGGATGTTGAGGTTGACGTCCTGGAGCGCCACCACCTTGTTGGCGTAGTGGTGCTCCACCCGTTTGACGGCGATCTTCGCCGACTCCTCACCGACGCGGGCGGGGACGAGCGTCTCCTTGACGGTCTCCTTCACCTCCCGCACGCGCCGGAAGAGCGAGCGCCAGATGCGGGTGAGGCGTCCGGGGCGGGGCCCGGCCTTCTGGGGTGCGGCGGACGGGTCGGTCGGGTCGGCGAGGCGCATCACACGGTCGTAACGGAGTTGGCGCAGCTCGCAACTGGAGCGGCGCGGGTCATAGACGAGGCAGTTGTCGATGGGGCGGGAATACACATGTAACGAGATGGCGAAGCCGCTGCGCGCGCCCGTGCGCACCGAGTGCAGGTCCATCTCGGGGTGGCGGTGGTCCATAGCGCCGGGCAGCAGCGTGCGGCGCGGGCCCATGCGCTCGACGAGCGCGTAGCCAGGCTCCTGGCCGCCCGCCACCAAGCGGTAGTCGGCGACTTCCAGCTCGCCCGCGACGGTCATCAGGAAACACTCCTGGCCGTCGTGCCCGTGGATGGGCGCGCGCGCGTCGCGGCCCCAGCCCAGCACGAGCACCTCGATGTCTTCGTCCCGGTACACCAGCGTGCGGGTGTAGCGCCCCTCCTTCAGCAGGGCGAAGGGCTCCACCGCTCGCCGGTGCAGGGGGCCCTGCCGGAGCACCTCCTTGAGGGCCAGGGCACCGCCCCGGGCGTTGGCTTCCCGGAGGCGCAGGATGAACTGCCTCAGGGACAGGGAGCGGGGAGGAACGGAGGCATCGGGCTCGGGTGCGAGAGCAGCGTCCATCGCCTGCCATTCAGTCGGTGGGCTGCGTTCCATTGTCGCTCTCCTTCCGCCCTTCAATCGGACCCCAGGGCGGGTGAGGCTCGATGAAGGTGGGGATGACACCTCCAACAGCCAAGGTGGGGGCGGGCCGCCGGGGAGGGGCCCGGTTCGTGCCTGGGAGATGAGGGGCGGTTGCCTGCCCGGTTGCCCTCCCCTGGCACCCTGCTTCCGCCCGCGAGACCCGGCAACGTGGCGGAGGTTCCGGTCAAAGTGACCCGCTTGTTCATGGGTTCGCTTGTGCCCGGATTCTGTGTCACCTTCGCCCCGCGCGACGGCAGGACGAGAGCACCCGGCGGGGACGCCGGGCTCGGCCTGTGGAGGAGACGGTTCGTGATGCAGCAAGTGGGCAAGTACCAGTTGATCCGCAAGCTCGCCACCGGAGGCATGGCCGAGGTGTTCCTCGCCAAGGCCGCGGGGCCCATGGGCTTCGAGAAGACCCTGGTGCTCAAGCGCATCCTGCCGCACCTGGCCGAGGAGACCGCCTTCGTGGAGATGTTCCTCTCCGAGGCGAAGCTGGCCGCTCAGCTCACCCACCCCCACGTCGTGCAGATCTTCGATTTCGGTGAGGCCAACGGGACGTACTTCCTGGCCATGGAGTACATCGACGGGCCCAGCCTGCGCACGCTCATCAAGCGCGCCTCGGCGCAGGGCCTGGAGCTGCCGCTGACGATGTGTGCCCGGCTCGTCGCCCAGGCGTGCGAGGGACTGGCCTTCGCCCATGACTTCACCGATCCGGAGACCGGAGAGGCGCTGGGCCTCATTCACCGCGACATCAGCCCGGACAACATCCTGCTGTCCAGGCAGGGGGCGGTGAAGGTGGTGGACTTCGGCATCGCCAAGGCGGCCGGACAGGCTCACAAGACCGCGAGCGGTGTCATCAAGGGCAAGCTCTCGTATATGCCTCCCGAGCAGGTCCGCGCCGAGTCCCTGGATCGGCGGGTGGACGTGTACGCGCTCGGCGTCGTCCTTTACGAACTGCTCACGGGCCACAAGCCCTTCGAGGCGGAGTCCGACGTCGGACTGATGCGGGCCATCCTCTTCCAATCCCCCATGCCCGCGGTGCAGTTCCGGCCGGAGCTGCCCGACTCCTTGCGGCGCATCCTGGGCCGGGCGATCGCCAAGGATCGCGAGCAGCGCTATCCGGACTGCCACGCGTTCCAGTCGGACCTGGAGGACTTCATCCTCTCGGCCGGCAAGCCCGTGACGACGCAGCTGATCGCCCAGCTGATCGCCCAGCTCCCCGAACCGGCGCCCGCGCCCCTGCCGGGCTCGCCGCGCAGTGGACCCACGCCCTCGGTCACCCCCGCCCACACGCCTGCTCCCGCCGAGGAGCGGACGGATGTGACGGGCTCCGATGCGCCCCGGACGGTGCAGCTGCGCAAGCCTCAGGCCGAGAAGACGGATGTGGCGGCCCCCGATGCGCCCCGGACGGTGCAACTGCGCAAGCCTCAAGCCGAGACGCAGGATGTGGCGGCCCCCGATGCGCCCCAGACGGTGAAGCTGTACCCGCCCCAGGCTGAGACGACGGATGTGGTGGCCTCCGATGCACCGCAGGCGGTACAGCAGCACCCGCCTCAAGCCGAGACGCAGGATGTGGCGGCCTCCGATGCGCCCCAGACGGTGAAGCTGTACCCGCCTCAGGCTGAGAAGACGGAGGTGGCGGCCTCCGATGCACCCCAGACGGTGAAGTTGTACCCGCCTCAGGCCGAGAAGCAGGAGGTGGTGGCCCCCGATGCACCGCAGGCGGTGCAGCAGTACCTGCCTCAGGCCGAGAATCAGAAGGTGGCGGTCTCTGATGCACCGCAGTCGGTGCAGCTGCGCAGGCCCCAGGCCTTGAAGGAGGTCTCACCCGAGTCCCCCTCCGAACGCCCGGCAGCCCCGGACATCCGTCCGCTGCCACGAGTCCAGCGGCCCTCCATGGAGGTGCTCTCGGCGCAGCGGAAGCCCAAGGAGTCCCGGCGCGGGGGCAAGTGGGCTGTTACCCTCGTTGCGTGCGTGCTCATCGCGGGGGGAGGGGGCGTCGTGCGGTGCTGGACGGCTTCCTCCACGCCACCGCCCCAGAAACCGGCGCCCATGGCCAAGGTGGCGCCATCCCCCGCGACGCCGCCTCAGGACGAGCCTTCTGCCCAGGAGGCTTCTCCGGACGAGCCCCCTGCCTCCGCGATCCCTGCGCCGCCCACGGATGGCGGTTCCGAGGTGCGGCCCCCGGAACCTCTCGAGGGTGCCTCCGCCGCCGAGCCTCAGGACGCAGGAGTCGCTCCGGAGGATGCCACGCTCCAGGCCGCGGGTCAGGCACCCGAGCCCGACACCTCCAAGAACGAACGCCCTTCGCGCCCGAGCGTTCCCGGGAGGAGCAAGCGTCCGTCCAAGGTGTCGTTCCCCAAACCCCTGTCGACAGGGAAGGTTGAGTTCCGCGTCCGGCCCTACGCCACCGTCTTCTTGAGCGGAAAGGAGTTGGGTGACACGCCCATGGAGCCCGTGGAGCTGCCGGAGGGCAACTACACCGTGAAGTTCGTCAACAACAGCATTCCGAAGACGGTGACCCAGAGCATCCGGGTGGTGAATGGGGAGACCACGATCATCAGGGTCAACCTCCGCGAGGAGTGAGGCGGACACGGGAAGGCCGCCCTCACCCCGGGAAGCGCTGATTCACTAGGGGAACTGCCGCTGCTCCCAGGTATTGATGGCCTGCGCGGCTTCCCCCAGTTGCTCGCTGGTGCGGGCAGCCCGGAGCTCATTGCCAATCGCCACGAGTTCCCTGAGTGGCGGAAGTGTGGAGGACGGATTCGTGCTGAGGAAGACCTTCTGCACGGTGCGGAGCCGCTGCATGAGCAGATCGCGTTCGCAGTCGACACTGACAGCAGGCTGGCACTTGGACGTATCCAGATTCGCGGCCTCGCTGAGCTTCTTCTTGATCAAAGCGCGCGCCAGCCGCTCCTCCTCCGTCAGCGCCGCTTCTCGCCGCTGCGCTTCCGTCATCCGCTCTGCTTCCAGCCGCTGCGCCTCCAGCCGCTCGGCCTTCCAGTGTGGGTCCTCATAAATGAACTCACTGGCGAACTGATCGATCTCCAGGCTGATGCGCGTTCGCTCCTGGCTTGTTGCCGCGTTCTCTATCTGGGTCCACAAACTCATCCATTTCTCAGAGACGGAATCCTGGAATTTGCCCCTCTGGCATAGCGCCTGCTTGATACCGGCAAGGCGTGACAACTGCTGCTCCTTCAGGCTCTTGCCTGGAAGGGTGGGCTGAGGCGTGCAGTCCGGTGGCTTGTGGGTCTGTACGGCAACGGGCTCCTCCTCCTTCTGCTCTGCTACCGGGGCACTCGGAGCAGCCGCAGGCATTGGCGCCTGGGCTGTTGATGCCGTGGGCTTGGGGCTTGAGGGCTCATCCTTCTTTGGGGACTGCGCAATCCGCGTGTCCTCACGCTTCTCCTGGGCGGGCCCGGTTGCTGGCGGGGCGGGAGGTGTCTCCCGTTGCTGCTCCGCCTGGGCTGACGGTTTCTCCGTACCGCCTGGCAGGCGGAGGGACTCCACCTCTTGCTTCACCTGCTTCCGCACGGACTCGAAGAGCGCCTCGACCTTGGGGGCGACCTGCACGGGCAGTTTCGCGTCGGGCCTCAGCAGCAGGGCGGCCCTGAAGCTGGAAGCCCCCGGCTTTTGCTTGCCCATCTCGCACAGGATGATGCCTTCATAGAGGGAGAGGGTGACCTCTTCGTCCGTTCCGCGAGGCAGTTTGCGGGCGAGTTGGAGTTGGTTGAGCGCGAGCTCGTAATCAAGGCTTTCGTACAGGCGGTTGATCGACCTGATGTAGTTGTGGATCTCGCCTTCGTTCGCGGCGCGCGCGGCGAAGGGAAGGACCAGGGCCGCCAGCACAAGAACCCACGTGCCTTGAACGGCGGACCACCCGGAATGCTTTCTCACGTAATGCTTGCTCCCTGACGTGGGAGGTTACCCTGAGGCCGCAGACGCGCAAAGCGCACGCTGGCCCTCGCGATGGGATGCGCTCCAGGTTCTGATGTGGATGCTCCACCGGTTCGCGGGCGTGCAGGCTCGCGCTGCCCATGCCGATGGCTGCTCGGGTTGTCGCCGCTGATGCCCGCCGACGGAGGAAGACGCTGGGTGCGTCTTTCTCACGGAATGGAAGGACGTGGATGGCTCGGGCCGTCAAGGCCCCGCTGATCCACCGGTCCGCCCGGAAAAGTGAGGGCCGTACGCAACTTCCCCACCGCTCCATGGGAGAATGGATCAACGGATTTCACACAAAGACTTCGTAGGAGCCCCAATGACCTCCATTGATCGCAACCGCAGCCCGCTGGCCCCGGTGGGCCGCCAGACCGTCGAGAAGGCCCAGCCGGCCGTGGCCCCGGCGGTGAACACCGTGAAGGCCGACGGCGCCAAGGTGGCGAAGCAGGGTGGCGACACCTTCGAGGCCGGGCCGGCGCGTCAGGTGTCGGCGAGCCTGCTGGGTGGCAGCAAGCCCAAGGACAAGGTGTTCGACGGCCAGTTCGTGGGCGCCGGGGGCCAGACGTTCCCGCCGGGCACGTCGCTGAGCGACATCCCGGGCGTCACCCCGCGCAACAACCCCAACCCCACCAAGACGGTCATCTACGTCAACGGCATCATGACGGACAAGGCGGGGCAGTCCAGCGACCTGCAGGCCATCGCCGACAAGACGAACGCCAAGGCCATCGGCATCCACAACTCCACCGAGGGCTTCATCTCCGACCTGGCCCAGTGCGTGAAGGACAAGCTGGACAAGGGCACCAACCCGGCCGTGGACACGCTGGCCGACACGCTCTACTCGGAGCTGAAGGCCGGCCGCGAGGTCCACCTGATGGGCTACAGCCAGGGGGGTCTCATCACCAGCCGCGCGCTCAAGGATGTCTACAACCGGCTGCGCATCGAAGACGGGCTGTCCAAGGCGGACACCGAGAAGGTGATGAGCAAGCTGAACGTGGAGACCTTCGGGGCGGCCGCGGCCACCTACCCGGACGGCCCCAAGTACGTGCACTACATCAACAACCGCGACGTGGTGCCCACCGTCACCGGCCTGGGCGGCAGCGTGGACCCGCTCGCCTTCGTCAAGAAGGCGGGCAAGGACGCGGTCATCCACCGCTTCGGCGACGGCGGCCTCAACGTCATCGGCAACCACAGCCTCCAGGACATGTACCTGAAGCACCGCGTGCCCTTCGAGCAGGCGCGCGCCAACCAGTTCTAAGACGAGCCTGTCGCTGACGACAGGTTGCCCGTCCCCCGGGGGAGGCGCTGACAAGCGGCCTCCCCTTTTTCATGCGCTCATCCAAACGCACCTTTCCCGCGTATGGCCTCTGGATGAACCAGGTGGGGGAGCCATGGAGGAGGATGGGGCGCTGCTCGGCGCCATCGCCCGAGGCAGCAGGGCGGCCTTCCAGTCTTATTACGAGCGGCACGCGGGCCGGTTGCTGGGCTACGTGCTGCGCGTGACGAAGGACCGCTCGCTCGCCGAGGACGTGGTGCAGGAGGTCTTCACGGCCATCTGGCAGAAGGCCTCCAGCTACCGGGCCGAGCAGGGCACGCCCCTGGCGTGGATGTACATGATTGCCCGCAACAAGCTGGTGGACCGCTGGCGGCGCGGGATGCCGGTGGCCTCCGAGGCGGAGCGTCCGGTGCTGGCGCTCGTCCAGGCGGACCCCGAGCTGGCGATGAGCCTGGAGCGGGCGCTGGAGGGGCTCAGCCCGGAGCAGCGCCAGGCGGTCGAACTCTCGGTGCTGGGGGGTTATACGCACGAGGAGGCCGCGACGGAGCTCGCGGTGCCGCTGGGTACCTTGAAGTCCCGCATCCGGCTGGCCCTGCGGCACATGCGGGTCCTGCTGACGGAGTGAAGCGATGATGCCCGTGAACCATCCCCCTTCCGAGCGGTTGCTGGCGTACGCCACGGGCGCCGCGGACGTGCCCCTGCGCCTGCTGCTGGAGACGCACCTGTCCTTCTGTCCCGCCTGCGCGCGCGAGGTGGGCCGGCTAGCGGCGCCCGGAGGCACGCTGCTCGAGGCCGTGCCCGAAGAGCCCGTGCCGGAGGGCCTCTTCGAGCGCATCTGGGCGGAGGCCTCCCAGCACGAGCCGCCGCGGCCGGTGGAGGGGGTGCCGCTGCCGCCAGCGGTGCTGGCGGAGCTGCGGCCCCCGGAGCGCTGGCGGTGGCACACGGTGCCGGGCAGCGGCAGCCGGACGGCGCGCCTGGTGCGGGAGGCGCCGGGCGGGTGTGGGCTCTTCCTGGTGCACATCCAGCCCGGGGCCCGCTTCCCGAGGCACGCGCACCAGGGCGGAGAGGAGGGCATGGTGCTGGCCGGAGGCGTGTGGGACCGGGGGCGCTTCCTGGAGGCGGGCGACTGGGGCAGTGCGCCCGCGGGCTCCAGCCACGAGCTCCTCGCGGACCCGAAGGAGGGCTGCTGGGCGCTCATCCGCGAGGAGTGCGAGGACGTGCGGCTGACGGGCTGGCGGGGCGTGTTGCAGCGGGCCGCCTCACTCCTGTCCCATTAGCTCAGTGCCACTCGACGCGGTAGGTGCAGCCGCTGCCCTCGGCGCGCACGTGGTGCACATGGGGCTCGCGGGCGCCGCTGGCCCCGAGCGCCGCCTCGATAATGCCCTGGTAGTACGAGGGCACGCCGAGCGTCTCGTTGATGTGGACCTCGTACGCGGTGGGGGCCAGCTCCTTGAGCTGCAGCTGCACGTAGTTGTCGGCGTTGCGGAAGTTGTGGTTCATCCGCATGAGCAGCCGGCGGGGCCCGAGGGCGCGGCCGAGCGCGAGCATTCCGCGGCCGAGCACCGTCTCGCTCACGTCGGTGACCATTTTCTGGCCGAGCCGGCGGTAGGCCTCCTCGAGGTGCAGGTCGGGGAAGAGATCGCGGACGATGATGTCGAGGGAGGGGCGCCAGACGGACGCCGGGTAGAAGGGGAGCGGTTGCCGGTCGACGTGCAGGCCCATGCGTCCGAGAGCACTTCGGGCCGCATTGGAGAGCCTTCCGTGGAGTGCAATCTGGAAGAGGCCGTGAAAGGTGTTACCGAACACCACACGCTCATCCATCATCATCATGCATGACCCCCGGTTGCGAGAGCCCCTACAAGAGAGGCTGCGTGGCACCCTGCGACCCACAGGGCCGCACCGAACAACACCGATGGTGACACGGAATGCTGTGACCCGCCTGAAACCTACCGGGGGGGATGTCGGTTATTGAGCGGAAGGGGCGCTCAAAACCAGACAGAGGGGCCCGATTTCGCGAAAAACCTGTGGCAGGAGGCTCAGGGCTTCTTGGAGTTCTTCTCGGCGCGGAGCAGGCGCTCGAGGCGCTCGGAGGGGTGGGAGTCGCCGAGCTTGTTGGAGACGTAGGCGCTGGCGGAGGCAAGCTTGCGGCGGAAGTCGTCGGGGGGAGGGGGAGGGGAGCGGGGGAGGTTGAAGAAGTCGGTGCCCACTTTGAGGAGGGCGCGGGCCATGGCTTGGTCGTCCTCGGAAGCATGGGGGTAGAGGAGGGCGGCGACGCGGCCGTGCTCATGGGCGGCGGCCTTGATGAGGGCGGACTCGCCCATGCGGTCGGTGAGGGAGGGGTCGGCGCCGCCGGCGAGGAGGGCGCGCACGAGGGCCTCGTCACCGTTCTCGGCGGCGAGGGCGAGGGGGGTACGGCCTTCGGAGTCGAAGGGGTTGGGGTCGGCGCCACCGGCGAGCAGCGCCTCCACGCGGGCCAGGTCACCGGCCGCCACGGCATCGAAGAGGGACATGGAGGGAGCCTACTCCAAACCGTACGCCCACTCCCTCTCCCCCCGGGAGAGGGTCGGGGTGAGGGTCTCTGTCCCATGGAGTCCCGCCCGTGTTACCGCGAGGGATTCCTCGGGCGTCCGTTGAGCGTTCCGCTGGCGGGAGCGACGTCGCCGGAGGGCTGCTCGACCTTCAGGTCGGCGAACTTCCCCTCGCGCTCGAGGCGGAAGATGTCCTCGTCGGTGACGAACTCCTGCTGGAGGAGCTCGCGTGCGCGTTTGACCTTGGCGAGCAGGACGGGGTCGCTGATGGGGGTGCTGTTCTCCTTGGTGGGCCGGGGAGGCGGGCGCATGACGGAGAAGGTGCCGCGAGCGGGGTGGCCGTCGGCGCTGACGCCTTCGAGCGCATAGGTGATGGCGAAGACCTCGGGCTCGGCCTTGGTGTCGAAGGACACCTTCACCTCGGTGCCCCTGCCTTCGGGGACTTCACTGACGGGGAGCGAGGCGGAGTCCACCTGCTCGGGAGGAGGGGGGCCTTCGTCGGTGCCGCGGAAGGCGCGCAGGGCGGTGACGCGGGTGAGGCGCACGGGCCCGCGGAAGCGGTGGTAGAGGCGGAAGGTCTGCCGCACGACGCCGTCCGCGTCGAGCACGGGGAAGCGCGGCGTGCCCACGGCGAGCAGGGTGACGATGCCCTTCTTGTCGAAGTTCTCGAAGGAGGTGTTGAGCACCTGGAGCGAGGAGCGGCCGGTCTCCTTGCGGCCCGCGGCGTCATAGGCGTCCACGCGGATGAGGTGCTGGGTGTACATGCTGCTGGCGCCCGTGTTGCTCAGCATGGAGTGCGAGACGAGGGGGCCCGTCGTCGTCACGGGGGCCTCGTCGTCGAAGGTCCACACGTAGCGCACGGGGACGAAGGGCGGGGGCGTGGGCTGTCCGGGCCGCACGGGCCGCTCCATCAGCTTGGCGAAGAACTCGAAGTCGTCCTCGGCGTTGGGCTGCCGCCGGGACATCACTTGGATGAGGCGCTCGGGCTCGCAGTCCTTCACCTTGAAGGGCGGGAGGGGGACGGTGACGGAGACGTTGTCCTTGGTGAAGACGGTGACGCGCGGAAGCTCGTACGAGCCGTCCGCGTCGTTGCGCCAGACGCGGAGGGGGATGCGCTGGCCGGTGCCATCGCCCACGGTGTAGTGCAGGTACGCGTCGTTGCCATCCGGCGTGTGGGCGCGCACGGTGATGAGGTTGTCCTCGCCCGAGCACACCTCCTGCTTCTCCACGAGGATCTCATCCACGATGGGGGGAGCGGGCTCGGCGGCGGCGGGCGCTTCGGCGTCGGGAGGCTTCGGCGCGGCGGCGAGGGCCGGGGAAGGCGCCTCCTCTGGAGCGGGCGCGGTGCGCGTCCGGGCCTGGGCCGCAGGGGCCTCCGGCGCGGGCTGGGCCCGGGAGAGGAGCCACCCCACCACACCCCCGAGGGCGACGAGTGCGAGCAGCAGCACCCATCGCCAGGGCCGCTGGGAACGGTTCTCGGGGGTCGGGCTCATCGGGGTGGGGCTCCTCTCCAGGGGTGAAGTGATTCGAGGGTGCGGCGAGAAGGTGCGGCGAGGCGGGACGGGTTACTGCCAGCAGCCGTAGACGTTGCCGCCCGAGTTCCACTGGAGCTGGTGCGTGTAGTCCGGGCCCCAGACGGTGTTGTTGATGGGGTGCACGCCCCAGCCGCCGATGCGGTCCGGGCTGATGGAGGTGGCGGTGGCGTTGGGGTCATCGCGCACGCTCTTCCAGTAGCGGCCGTCGGAGGAGTCGCACACGTTGGTGGACATGCAGTTGGCCACCTGGTTGCCGGCGTTGCCGCAGACGTTGGAGGTGGGGCAGGCGATGGTGAGCGCCGCGTCGACGAACCAGCCGAGCGACGATTTGCACTCGTTGTAGATGCCCGTGTAGAGCGAGTTGGAGGCGTTGGCGATCTGCGCGTGCGAGTACATGTACGGCGTCACCACGCCCCGGCCCGCGTAGTTGTGCGCGTAGGCCATGAAGGTGGAGCACACCATGCCGTTGTTGGACGCGTTGCCCGGAATCAGGTTGGCGCTCTCCAGCGTGCGGTACTGGAAGAGCGAGTAGTTGACGCGGGCGCCGTTGCGCACCGGCCGATCGAGGTACTGGCCGGTGTCGAACCGGGACACGTCGCTGGTGTACGCGTGGTTGTACCAGATGGAGTCGCCGATCAGCGCCGCCTGGGCCGGGTCTCCCTGCTGCCAGCCCGTCCACTCGGGGCCGCCCTTGCCGAACAGGGACATGTAGATGCCGCCCTGGTTGATCTGCTCCAGGCCCGGGTAGCCGTAGCGCAGGTCGAAGCCCTTCATGGGCAGGGTACACACGCCGGGCCAGGGCGCCTGGGCGGGGTTGGCCATGGTGGCGTGCGAGACGGTGCTGCCAGGGCCATGCGAGAGCATCGAGTGCGTGCGGTACTCGCCGATGGCGTCCAGCACGTCGCGGATGGGGCCGAAGCTCCGGTCGAACACCACCGCGCCGTTGGGCGCGTTCCAGCCGGCGGACGTCGAGCCACACTCCCCACTGGCCTGGGCGCTTCCCGCCAATGCCAGCGCGGACACTGCGACACTCCCTACGAGCAGACGACGCATCACGACACCTCCCGGATACGGGATGGGGCTCGGTGCGTGGTCCGGCTCCTCGAGGCACTCCACCCAGGCGGCGACAGGGTGCCGACCACGCCGAGCGACGGAACGGTACCTGGGGATTCGTTCGTTCTACTCCGTCCGAGGAGTGCTGGCCAGGGAGCAGCCGAGGAATTCCTTGACAAGGGATTGAAAGTGATTCTGCCCGGGCCGGCGAGCGTGCGGAACCCGACACTGGCCACCGCGCCAGGGAGCAGGCAGGAGAGCGAGCCCTCCATTCCCTCTCCCTCCGGCGTCACCCCGTCTGGGTCTCCACTTCGGGGCCCAGGGGCAGCACGAGCCGGAAGGTGGTGCCGCCGCTGGGAGGGGAGTCGATGCGGATGTGGCCGCCGTGCGCGTCCAGGGTGCGCTGGACGATGGCGAGCCCCAGGCCGGTGCCGGTGGCCTTGGTGGTGAAGAAGGGGGTGAAGAGGCGCTCGCGCAGCTCGGGAGGGATGCCGGAGCCGGTGTCGGTGACCTCCACCACGGCGCCGGGCTTCTCGGGGCAGCGGTACGCGGCGACGCGCAGTGTGCCGCCCTGGGGCATGGCCTGCACGGCGTTGAGGGCGAGGTTGAGGAAGGCCTGGCGGATCATCCGCTCGTCCACGGGCACGGGCGGCACGTCTGGCCGCAGGGCCCACTCCACGCGGATGCGGGACTGGCCGCTCGTCGCGGTGCGCACGGCCTCCTCAAGCAGGCGCCCCAGCGGCACGGGGTGGAACTCGGGGGCGGAGGGGCGGGCGAAGTCGAGCAGATCATCCACCATGCGGTTGAGGCGGTTGGCCTCCTCCTCGACGATGGCGACGAGGGTGGGAGCGGGCCCGGTGGGCTCGAGGAAGCGGCGCAAGGTGGCGAGGGCGTTGAAGATGGCGCCCAGGGGGTTGCGCACCTCGTGGGCCACCACGGCGGACAGCTCGCCGAGCGCGGCCAGCCGCTCGTGCTCCACCAGTTGGCGCTGGGCGTGTTTGAGCTCCGCGTGGAGGCGGGCGAGCTCCTCGGCGCGGCCGCGCACCTGCTGGAGGAGCCGGTGGGACTCGATGGCGGCGGCGAAGTGCGAGCCCATGGCCTGGAGCGTCTCCAGCTCCATGGCGGACAGCAGGCGGTGCTGGGCGAAGGTGATGACGAGCGTGCCCACCATGCGCGAGCGCACCTGCAGGGGGACCAGGGCCACGGAGGAGCGGCCATGCTCGTGCAGGTGCTCGCGCACGAGCTCGGGGAAGTCATCGGCCTGCAGGACCATGGGGATGCCCAGCTCGATGACCTTGCCGGACATGGTGCCGCGCATGGGCAGCCGGCGGAAGGGGCGCACCGACTCCTCGGTGGCGCCCTGGTGCCAGGCGAGCTCCAGCTCATCCCCCGCCTCGGTGCGCAGCAGCAGGAGCACCGCGTTGCAGCGCAGCAGGCCGATGATCTCCTCGGTGCCTGGCCCGAAGAAGGCGCGCGGCTCCGGCGCGGTGGCGGCCACCGCGGCCAGCCGGTTGAGCGCGGTGAGGGCGGTGTTGTGCGTGGACAGGCGGGAGATGGTACGCGCGGCCTCCAGGGCGGCGGACACCTGCGCGGAGAAGAGGCGCAGCGGGGGCAGCTCCTCCTCGCTCAGCCAATCCGAGGCCAGCACCAGCATGGCCCGGGGCTTGCCCTCCTGCTCGATGCGGACGCACACCGAGCGCAGGGGCCCCACGCGCAGCAGGTGGGTGCGCACCGGCTCGGCCCAGTCGGGGCCCACGAACTGGGCCGTCTCCCGGGCGAAGTCCTCCCCGTAGGCGGAGCCCTCCGTCCACGCCCGCCGCAGCATGGGGCTCCAGGTGCCCGGCACGTCCACCAGATGCTGGCCGGTGAGGTGCGCCTCGCCCGCGGCGGTGCCGGTGGCCACGAAGGCATGGCCCAGCCACACCCGCTCGCCGTCCGGCACGAGGTAGCCGTAGGACAGCTCCTGCTCGGCCAGGCCCTCGAAGACGCGGCGGAGCACCTCCTCCTCGTCATGGAGGCCGGGCAGCGAGGCGCCGAGCGCGGCCACGCGCTGGAGCAGCTGGCGGTGCACCACGCGGCCGGCGAGGTCGCGCACCAGCATCCACGTGTCCGGCCCGTTCATGGAGATGGACAGCTCCACGCGCCGCTCCCCGGTGGCGGTGCGCATCACCGTCTCGTACGTGTCCGGGATGGGCTCGCCCCGCCGCCGGCGCGCATGGCGCTCGGCGAGGAAGGACTGCTGGTGCGCCGAGAAGAGCTCGAAGAGCCTGCCGAGCACCTCGTCGCGGGGCAAGCCGAGCAGCTCGAGCAGGGCCGCGTTGACGTGGACGATGCGGCTGTCACGGATGACGGCCAGGGCGAATGGCAGCGAGTCCAGGTGCTGGTACGGGGCCCCCCCCGCTCCGTCGGGCGTCGTCACGGGGAGTGAGGATGGCACTCCAGGCCGGTTGGGGGGAAGCAGGCCCGGGTGTTTTCCGGGCCTGGTCGGGGGTCAGTGCCGGCGGTGGTGGCGGACCTCCTCCTTCTGGCGCTCCTTGAAGCCCTGCACCTTCTCGTAGGTGCCGATGAGCTCCGTCTGGGCGAGGATGTGGCCCTTCATGGCGGCTTCCAGCTGCTTCCAGGTGACGTGCCCCATGTCTGGCAGCACGGTGTCCAGGGCGAACACGCGGTAGAAGTAGCGGTGGCGGCCGATGGGCGGACACGGGCCGCCGTAGCCCATGCGCTTCCAGTCGTTGAGGGCCTCGCGGGCACCCGCGGGGAGGCTCTCGGGCAGCATGGACTCGGGGATGTCGTGGATGTTGGGCGGCAGGTTGTAGAGCACCCAGTGCGTCCAGGTGGTCTGCGGGTTGCCTGGGTCTGGCGCGTCGGGGTCTTGCATCACGAGCGCGAAGCTGCGCGTGCCTGGAGGCTCGCCCTCCCAGTGGAGGGGCGGGGGGAGATCATCTCCTTCGCAGGTATAGGCGACGGGAATCGTCTCTCCGGCCTTGAAGCGGGGTGAGGTGAGTTGGAATGGGATGGGCATGCGTGGGGTCCTCCGGCTCTGGGAAAGAGGTCCACATGCAAGCTGGGAACGGGAGGACCTCGCGGCGAGGAGGGCCCGGTGGGCGGGTGCGGTTCCTGTCATCCCCCGGGGCGCTGCGCTGGCCGTCTCCCCTCTGGAAGGCGGCGCGCCCGCGTGGGAGGTTCGCCGCATGAGCCGGACCGTGTCGTTGGAAGAGCAGGTGGCGACGGCGCTCGAGACCACCCCGGAGGTGCTGCCCTTCCTGCCGGAGCTGCTGGCGGATCTGGACGAGCTGGGGACCGAGGTCCAGGACATCGTCGGGCTGCTGCGGCCCCTGGGGCTGTCGGCCGGGGCGCGTGTGCTGGACCTGGGGTGTGGAAAGGGCACGGTGGCGCTGGCGCTCGCCCGGGAGCTCGGCCTGAAGGTGCTGGGGGTGGATGGGTTCGCGCCCTTCGTGGAGGAGGCGAGGCGGCGCGCGGAGGAGGGCGGGCTGTCGGGCCTGTGTGAGTTCCGTCAGGGAGACCTGCGCGAGGCGGTGCGCGAGGTGGGCGGGGTGGACGTGGTGATGCTGCTCGCGGTGGGGCGTGTGCTGGGGGATGCGGCGGAGACGGTGGACGCGTTGCGACGCTGCGTGCGGCCCGGGGGGTACCTCGTCATCAACGACTGCTACGTGGCCGAGGGCGTGGAGCTGGAGTCCTCGCCGGACCTGGCGGGCTACGCGCACCTGGAGGAGACCCGGCGCCGGATGCAATCGCAGGGGGACCGCCTGGTGCGCGAGCTGCTTCCCACCACGGAGGAGACGGACGCCTACAACGCGAGCAACACCGAGCTCATCCGCCGCCGAGCCGAGGCGCTCGCCGTGCGCCACCCCGAGGCGGCGGAGCGGGTGCGTGGCTTCGTCGCGGAGCAGGAGCGCCAGAGCCGGCTGCTCACGACGGACCTGTTGGATGCGCTCTGGCTGCTGCGGCGTGGAGCGTGAGCGGGAGCCGCCGGGTGAGCACCAGCACTCCGACGAGCGAGGCGAGCACCAACCACCCCGGCCAGCCCGTGACGCCCACCAGGGCGGTGTCGGGCGGCTGGCCCGCGTGGCCGAGCACGATGACGATGGGGCCCAGGGCGTTGAGGGAGCCATGGGCGATCACGGCGGACCAGATGCTGCCGGTGGCCAGCCGCATCCAGCCGAGGAGGATGCCGAGCAGCACGCACACGACGGTGAAGAGGAGGATGCCGAGCACGGGGTGCTGGGGGTAGTTGTAGCCCAGCAGGATGAGGGGCGCGTGCCACAGGCCCCAGATGACGCCGCTCGCGGCGAGCGCGCGCCACTGGCCGAGTGGCAGCAGCCGGGGCAGCAGGTAGCCGCGCCAGCCCCACTCCTCGCCGAAGATGAAGGGCGCGTTGACCAGGGGGCCCATCAGCAGGCCCTGCACCACCTGGAGCGCGAGGAATGCGTGGGGCTCGGTGAGCTTCCCGAGCTTCGCCACGAGCTCGGGAGGCAGCTGCGCGATCAGGGCACGCACGCTGGAGAGCCCGGTGAGGTCCATCGCCTGGGGGTAGATGAGGGCGGAGAGGAGCAGGGCCCCGAGCACCACCACGGGAGTGCCCAGCCACGCCAGCAGGAAGAAGCGCAGCCGGTGCTGGCCGAGTCCCAGGCCCGTCTCCTGCTTGAGCGAGGGCAGGGGCGACACCTTCCGGGCGACGAGGAGGGTGGCCACGGTGGGGCCGAGCATGGACAGGGCGGCGAAGGCCTTGAACGCGTTGGGCGCCTTCCCTGGGTCGGTGCCGAAACCCAGCACGAAGCCGAGGACGCACAACCAGGAGAAGCCGTAGGCGATGGCCACGAAGGCGGCGATGCCGCGTGTATCGAGCCGGGAGGAGGAGGGCATGGCGTGGGCTCCAGGGCCGTCAGCGCTCGCGCATGGGCGAGGCGGAGAGGAGGAAGGAGTAGAGGGCTGGCGCGAGGCCGGACACGATGAGGGCGGTGAGGGCGGCGGGAGTGGAGAAGGGCGCGAGGCCCAGGGTGGCGAGCCCGCCGAGCGTCAGGCAGTAGCCGCCGAAGCGCTGGGTGCGGTGCCACACCTCGTCCGAGCTCAGGGCCCAGGGGTTGCGGAAGCCAGCGAAGGGGTTGCGGCGGAGGCGGGGGATGAGCTGGCCGGAGAGGAGCCAGGAGACGCCCGACACGAGCGCGAGCGGCGTGCCGATGGACTCCGCGCGGCCGAGGGCCACGTACAGCATGAGGAGATGCAGGGCGGTGAACAGGGCCACGTTGTGCAGGGCCACCATGTCCATGGGAGAGCGGGCGAGCGCGGCGCGAGGGCGGGCGGGCAGCAGGGCGCCGCCGTGGCGCACCACCGCCCAGCTCACGAGGGCGAGCACGGGCAGGAGGAAGGCGCCCCGGGCGCGGGGGATGAACCCGTCGGGCACGCCGTGCAGGTCGAAGTGCACGGGGAGCTGCTCGGGCAGGCGGGGGTAGAGGAGGGCGGAAAGCCCCAGGCCGAGCGCGGCGAGGCCGAGGCTGGCCATGTCCGAGTGGTTGAAGCGGGGTTGTCTCATGCCTTGCCCTTGCGGCGGGTGGCGGCCTTCACCGAGGCGGTCAGCTCCAGCAGCTCCGCGGCCAGGTCCTCGAGGACATTGCTCTGCAGGGTGTAGACGACGTGGGTGCCGCGCTTCTCCGAGCGCACGAGCCCAGCGGACTCGAGCACCTTGAAGTGGTGGGAGAGGGTGGGGCGGGTGAGCTCGAAGGTGGCGGCGACCTCGCCGGCGGTGAGCGAGCCCTGGCGCAGCAGCCGGAGGATGGCGCGGCGGGTGGGATCGGCGAGAGCCTCGAAGGGGCTGCGGGGAGAGCGGGCCATATTTCGATAATCATCTATTTAGACGGCCATCTAAATTCAATCCATTTCGATGCTCATCGAAACAAGGACCCCCCATCTCCCCTCGCCCCCCGGGAGAGGGACGGGGTGAGGGGATTTCGGCTCCGAGTGGGACCCCCGGGTCACCTGCGCTACAGTGCCGGGCCGTGAAGCGGACCCTGCTCCTGTTCCTCCTCCTCTCCCTGCCCGCAGCCGCGGCGGAGCGGCTTGCCGTGCGCCTGCAGCACGGAGGCGCACTCGGCGCGTCCGAGTCGCAGCGGGTGCTCGGCCTGACGGAGGACGTCGCCCGCGAGCTGACGGGCCTCGAGGTCATCCAGGCTCGGGAGGGGCTGTTGTCGGGCCGGTGCGGTGCGCAGGACGCGTGCCTGCGCGCGGTGGCGGCCGAGGTGAAGACGGAGCACGTGCTGGTGCTCGGGCTGGTGCCGAGGCCCCGGGGCACCCTGGACGTGGACGTGGCCTGGGTGGACACGGTGCGCGGGGCGGTGGAGCGGCGCACGGTGGCGGGAGTGGCGCCGGCGGCGCTGGCCCGGGAGCTGCGGCCGGTGGTGGCGGCGCTGGTGCCGGACTTCGCGCGCAAGGGCTGGGGGGGCGTGGTGGCACCGGGGACGGCCCGGCTGCGTGTGGACGGGCGGATGACCGGGCAGGGCGAGGTGGTGGCGCTGACGGCGGGGCCGCACGAGGTGGACCTGCTGTTGCCCTCGGGCGAGGCGTCCCTCACCCGCGAGCGGATTCCCGAGGGCGTGCGCCTGCGCCTGGAGGCCCGGCCGGACTTCCTGCCCCAGGCGGGTGAGTCCCGGGCCCCGCGGGGCAAGGGGCTGCGCACGGCCTCCTATGTCACCTTCAGCCTGGGCGCGCTCGCGGTGGCGGGCTCGCTGGTGGCGGGCGGGCTGTCCCGGGGCGCGCTGCGGGGGGTGGAGCCTTGCACGGGGGCCCGGCGCGACTGCACCAGCTTCACGGCGGCGAGCCCCGTCTATGAGCAGGCGGGCCGCTACGCGCGCACGGGCAACGTGCTGCTCGGCGCGGGCGCGGGCCTCTCCGCGGTGGGCGCCGGCCTCTTCGTCTTCGACCTCCTCTCCTCCCAGTCCGAGTAGTGCCCATGTCCCCCATTGATCGTCTCGTCCGTTGTGTCCTCGTTGCCCTGAGCGCTTGCGCCGTGCTGGCCCTCGCCTGCTACGAGGTGCCCCAGGTGCGCGACTACTACGCCTGCCAGCAGGACGCGGAGTGCGGGGACGGCGGCTTCGTCTGCGACGATGGCGTGTGCTGCCGCGAGCGGGAGGCGCCCTTCTGCACCGGCCGGGTGCTGGACGGGGGCTCCTGCCTGGATGGCGGCAGTCCGGTGACCTACTACGAGGACCTGGACGAGGACGGCTTCGGCAACCTCGTCCGGCCCCTCTACCGCTGCGCGCCGCCCCAGTCGGTGCCGACGGTGACCAACGGAGAGGACTGCAACGACAACCCCACCGCGGGCGGCCGGCTCTTCTTCCCGGGCGCCCCCGAGCAGTGCGACAGCTACGACAACGACTGCGACGGAGTGTCCGACGAGGGGCTCGGCGGCTCGCTCTACTACCTCGACCAGGACAACGATGGTTTCGGAGACCCCGCGCGGACGGGGACGTTCTGCCAGCAGCCGGTCGGCTGGGTGGACAACCGCAATGACTGCGGCCCGGACAACGGCAACGTCCATCCAGGCGCCTTCGAGTTCTGCAACGGGCTGGACGACGACTGCAACGGAGGGACGGACGACACCGCCCAGCTGGGCGAGCCGTGCGTCGTCCCCGGCAAGTCCGGCATCTGCGCCGAGGGCGTCCGGGCCTGCCCCGGCGGCAAGGACGTCTGCCAGCAGGTCAACGCCCCCGCGTCGCTCGACACGTGCAATGGGAAGGATGACGACTGCGACGGGATCGCGGACGAGAAGCCGGACTGTGGCGGGCCCATCCGCTTCAGCGCGGACCCCTCGGTGGTGTTCGGCGCCCGGCACCTGGGCCAGGCCCTCAATGGGGTGACGGGCGAGTGCCTCAAGAGCAGCACCCTCCCCAATGCCACCCCCGCCGACGTCGTCACGGGGGACGTGTGGACGGGCTCGGGCTCCAACACCCACGTCTTCTGGGCCGAGCGTGATGGCGGGACGTGGGACCTTTCGCGCCCCATGACCACACTGCGGTTCTCCGCTGACGTCGTCAGTGACGCGGGCACCGTGGCGAAACCGGATGGGGGGGTGAGCAGCTGGTCCCTGCACCGCCAACCCGTGGTGTTGCTGTGCGGGCCGGGCGGCTTCCTGCGGCTGGTGGCCGTCTCGCCGATCCTCGACTCGACCGGGGCGGAGTACATCCGGCACAACATCCCCCTGCCTCCGGACGGGGGCACCTGGATTGTGGGAGCCAACAGCTCCCCGGATGTGCAGGGGGTGTTGCGCCAGGTGAAGCGGGTGGAGGTGTTCATCCAGCCCGCCTCGTCCACCGGCAGCTTCAAGGTGGATTTCCAGTCGGACTTCGGCTTGCCCTAGGCATTCCCCTCCCTTCTAGCTCGGACCCCTCCGGCAGCGTGGCGGTTGCGCACCGCTCACCTTCAATGCTAAGCGGCGCCCGCGCGTAGGAATGGCGGGGTCGGCAGGCAAACCCGTGGTTTTACCGGGGGTTGTGGCGATGGCGGAGAAAGAGCCCCGGAAGGACTCGGACGGAAGCGAGCTGGGCGAGACGGCCCGGCAGATGCGGGCGGCGGAGCCGTATATCGCCGCGGTGTGGAAGCTGGTGGGCGGGGCGATGGTGGGGGTGCTGGGAGGCTACTTCCTGGACAAGAAGCTGGGGACGAGCCCCTGGCTGTTGCTGGGACTGAGTCTGGTGGGGATCTCCGTGGGCTTCTACGGCTTCCTCCACGAGATGGCACGGTTGGGGAAGCGCAAGCGGTGAGCGAGCACGACGCGGAGATGGCCTTCCGGAAGCATGCCGGAATGGCGGCGGGAGTGGCGGTGGCGGGGCTGGCGCTGGCGGCCTTTCTTCCGAAGTCGGCGGAGGCCAGGCAGTCGGCCTTCATCGGGGTGGTGCTGGCGGCGGTGACGGGGGTGGTGGCCCTGGTGCTCAAGCGGCGGGCGGTGCGCAAGGACTTGAAGGCGGCGCTGAAGGCGGTAGGGGTGGTATTCGGACTCCGGGCGGTGGGCGTGGTGGTGGGGTTGTTGTGGGCGGTGGAGACGGGGCTGAGTCCGGTGGCGTTCGTGGCGGGGTTCTTCGGGACCTACTTCGTGCTGCAGTGGATTGAAGTGAGCTACGTGATGGCCGCGTCCCGGGACGCGGCGGGCGGAGACGAGTGATGCGCAAGGCAATGATTCTTCTCGTCGGGCTGATGGCGGGTGTGGCGTTCGCCGCCCCCGTGCAGGACGAGCACGGCAACGCCGCCGCCGGCAACGAGCACGGCAAGGCCGAGACGCGCCTGGAGAAGGAAGAGGAGGACGTGGCGGGCTACATCCTCCACCACGTCTCGGACTCGCGGGAGCTGGAGATCGAGGTTCCCCTCAGCCACAACCACATCCCCGTCCACCTGCCGGAGATCCTCATCCCCCTGAAGGCGGGGGCGTGTGAGAAGCAGATGACGGAGCATGGCGAGGCCATCCCCAGCCTGGGCGCGGGCTGCCTGGACCTCTCCATCACCAAGCACATGGTGATGATGTGGCTGGCGGCGGCGCTGCTCATCGGCTCGCTGCTCATCTGGAGCAACCGCGACAAGACGAAGCTGGTGCCCCGCGGCGCGGCGGCCAACCTCTTCGAGATGCTCGTGCTCTTCGTGCGTGACGAGCTGGCCATCAAGAACATCGGCAAGGAGGAGGGCCCGCGCTACACGCCCTACCTGCTGACGGCCTTCTTCTTCATCCTCTTCATGAACCTGCTGGGCCTGTTCCCCTGGATGGCGACGGCCACGGGCAACATCGCCGTCACGTGCGGCCTGGCGCTGTGCACCTTCGTGCTGACGCAGGTGGCGGGCATCCGCGCCGCGGGCTTCGGCGGCTACCTGGCCCACCTCACGGGCGGCGTGGCCCCCTGGCTGTGGCCCATCATGATTCCGGTGGAAGTGCTGGGCCTGTTCACCAAGCCCTTCGCCCTCACCATCCGTCTCTTCGCCAACATGCTGGCGGGCCACATCGTCATCTTCTTCCTGCTGGGCCTCATCTTCATGCTCGGCCACCCGGCGGTGGCGCTGGTGAGCGTGCCCTTCGCGCTCGGCATCTACCTGCTGGAGCTCTTCGTGGCCTTCGTGCAGGCCTACGTCTTCACCATGCTCTCGGCGCTCTTCATCGGCATGGGAGTGGCCATGGGCCACCACGCGCACGCCGAGGAGCACGGCCACGGCGAGGCGGGCCACAGCCACGACCACGGCAAGGCCCACATGCTGGGCTCCTGAGGTCCTTCACTGAGTTAGCGGGGCCCTGGAGTCCGGGGCCCCGGTGAGTACCCGGCGATTCGAAAGGTCGCCGGAGGTCGTCCCAAAGGGCAGCAACGACCCCCCCACAAGTGGGTCCCCCTCCGAAGAAAGAAGAAGCACTCCCATGACCAACGTCGCTCTCGCCTTCCTCGCCGCCGGCATCGGTGCCGGCCTCTCCATCATCGGCGCCGCCCTGGGCATCGGCCGTCTGGCCGCCGCCGCCATGGACGCCACGGGCCGTCAGCCGGCCGCCGGTGGTGACATCCGCACCACCATGATCATCGCCGCGGCCCTCATCGAAGGCGCCACGCTGTTCGCGCTGGTCGTGTGCATCCTGCTCGCCATCAAGGTCTGATTCAGACCGTCGAGTAGGACCTGGGGTCCGGCGCCCGCTCCAGACGGGGGGCGCCGGCCCTTGCATCATGTAGAGCTGTCCGCCGTACCGTTTCCGCCGTACCCGCAGTCCCCCTGCCGCACCGCCGAAGGCCGCCATGCTCCTGCCCAACGTTCTCGCCGCCAGCAGCTTCGTGGAGGTCCGCCCGGGCCTCATCTTCTGGACCCTCGTCACCTTCATCATCGTCGCCATCATCCTGCGGGCGAAGGCGTGGGGCCCCATCCTGTCGCTGGTCGAGGAGCGCGAGAAGCAGATCGCCAGCTCCATCGAGGCGGCCAAGCGCGAGCGCGCCGAGGCCGAGAAGCTGCTCGCCGAGCAGAAGACGGCCATCGCCGAGGCCCGCCGCGACGCGCAGGAGATGCTCCGCCGCAACCAGCAGGAGGTGGAGAAGTTCCGCGAGGAGCTGATGGCCAAGAGCCGCAAGGAGGCCGACGAGTTCAAGTCCGGCGCGATGCGGGAGATCGAGGAGCAGAAGTCCAAGGCCATCGCCGAGGTGAAGGCCATGGCGGTGGACCTGTCCATGGAGGTGGCCAGCAAGCTGCTCAACGAGCGCCTGGACGACACCAAGCACCGCGCGCTGGCCGAGCAGTTCGTGCAGGGCCTGCCGGTCAAGGGAACGCCCCGGGCGTAACCGGCCGGATTTCCAGGTCCGCGTTCCGCTGTTCAGGAATCCAATATGGCGCTTTCCATCGGCATCGTCGGTCTGCCCAACGTGGGCAAGTCCACCCTGTTCAACGCACTCTCGGCGGCGGGGGCCCAGGCGGCCAACTACCCGTTCTGCACCATCGAGCCCAACGTGGGCGTGGTGCCGGTGCCAGACGAGCGGCTGGACAAGCTGTCCGCCCTGGTGAAGCCGCTGAAGAAGATTCCGACCTCGCTCGAGTTCGTGGACATCGCGGGCCTGGTGCGTGGCGCGTCCAAGGGTGAGGGACTGGGCAACCAGTTCCTGGGCAACATCCGGCAGGTGGACGCGGTGCTGCACGTGCTGCGCTGCTTCGTGGACGACAACGTCACCCACGTGGAGGGCGGCGTGGATCCGGTGCGAGACCGGGACGTGGTGGACACCGAGCTCTGTCTGAAGGACCTGGAGACGGTGGAGAAGCGCCGCGAGCGCTCGCAGAAGAACACCAAGATGGGTGGCAAGGCGGGCGACGAGGCGAAGGCGGAGCTGGTGGTGCTGGACAAGGTGAAGGCGGGGCTGGACTCGGCCATCACCGTGCGTGCGCAGAAGCTGACGGCCGACGAGCGGGCGGTGCTGAGGGATCTCTTCCTGCTGACGGACAAGCCGGTGCTGTACGTGGCGAACATCAGCGAGAAGCAGATTGGGAAGGAAGACTCGGACCCGATGGTGCAGCGGGTGCGGGAGATGGCGGCGAAGGAGGGCGCGGGGGTGGTGGTGCTGGCGGCGGCGATGGAGGCGGAGATCCAGCAGCTGCCCGAGGAGGAGCGTCCGGGCTTCCTGGAGAGCGCGGGGCTGACGGAGCCGGGCCTGCACAAGGTGGTGCGCGAGGGCTACAAGCTGCTGGGCCTGCAGACGTACTTCACGGTGGGCGAGCAGGAGTGCCGGGCGTGGACGATCCACAAGGGTGACAAGGCGCCGCAGGCGGCGGGCGTCATCCACACGGACTTCGAGCGCGGCTTCATCAAGGCCGAGGTGATGAGGTGGGAAGACCTCCTCAAGTACGGCAGTGAGACGGCGGTGAAGGAGAAGGGCCTGCTGCGCGTGGAAGGCAAGGAGTACGTGGTGCAGGACGGCGACTGCATGCACTTCCGCTTCAACGTGTAACCACCCCTCTCCCTCTGGGAGAGGGACGGGGTGAGGGTCTCGAGAGGGTGCCGAGCGGACCGAAGGAGGTCCCGGCACCCTCTCTGCTTTGCGGGCTACGCCGGCGCGCGGAACGCGGTGTAGAGCCACATGAAGACGGCGAGCGCGGCGACGGCGGTGGAGAAGATGGCGGCGCGGCGGGAGCGGCCCTCGTCGGGGAACTTCCGGGCGCGCAGCCACATGCCGCCCACGCGGATGGCGACGAAGATGGCGAGCAGGGCGGTGCCGATCCACTTCCAGCCCGCGGGGCGGGTGACGGCCACGGCCCAGGCGCCGATGAAGGCGACGTTGCCGAGCAGGAGCATCAGTTGGAGGCGGGCGAAGGGGCTCATGGAGTGTCCGGGTAAGGCGGGGCGGGAGCGGAGTCCAGCGCATTGTCATGCGCCGTGCGCCAGGAGACGGCTGGTGGGTGGGGGAGAGGCCCTCAGGGCGAGGTGACGGGCGCTCCCACGTAGCGGGCCCTCGGGCGCAGGATGTGTCCCTGCTCGCGCTGCTCCAGCACGTGGGCCACCCAGCCCGCGGCGCGCCCCACCGCGAACAGCGCCGCCGCCGCTCCCGCGGGCAGCTCCAGCGCCGACGCCAGCGCCACCAGTCCGAAGTCCACCGTGGGCGCCGGGTGCCCGGCCTCGCGCATCGTCTCCTCCACCGCGCGCAGCACCCGGACCCCCACCGTCTCGGGGCGGAAGGCATACGCCGCCTCCAGGAGCGGCGGCGTGCGCGGGTCTCCCTCCGGGTACAGCGGGTGCCCGAAGCCCGGCACAGACTCGCCCCGCCGCAGCCGCTCGTGCACCACGGTGCGTGCCCGCTCCGGCCTTCCCACCTCCTGCAGCAGGGCCTCGATGCGGTCGCTCGCGCCTCCGTGCTTCGGCCCCGAGACCGCCGCCAGCGCCGCGCTCACGCACGCATACAGGTCCGCTCCCGCGGACGCTGTCACCCGCGCCGCGAAGGTGGACACGTTCAGCTCGTGGTCCGCGCACAGCACCAGCGCCCGGTCCAGCATCTCCGGCGCCCGCTTCGCCGCCGTGCCCCACGCTACCGCCAGCGAGGCCGCCACCGTCTCCTCCTTCAACGCCCGCGCCACCCGCGCTGGCGCGTGCGCCGCGCACACCCAGGCCCCCAGGTGCCGCAACAGCCGGCGCCCTCGCAGCCGCTCCTGTTCCGCCGGGGCCGCGAAGCGCACCTCGTCCCAGGCGCCCAGCAGGGGCACCACCGCCAGCAGCACCGCCAGCGGCGGCGAGCGCTTTGGCATCAGCTCGGCCACCGCCGACGGCTGCACGGGCAACTCCGGCGAGGGCCACCGCACCGGCTGCTCGGGCAGTGTGCCCGTCCACAACAGCTCCGCCACGTCCTCGAAGCCGCGTCCCTCCACCGCGAGCCGCACCGCTGGATGGCCCCGGTACGCCAGCCCCTCCGTCCCCACCCGTGACACCGCCGAGTCGATGACGGGCTCGCCCCAGCGCAACGCTCCCGCCGCCACCGCCGCGTGCCCCGCCCGCGCATCGTGCCGGGCCTTCAGCCGCTCGAGGTCCGCCCGGACGTACCGGTTCTCCTTCGTCCCCGGCTCCGGCACGCACCGCACCAGGCCCCGGCTCACGTACGTGTAGAGCGTCGCCCGCTTCACTCCCAACAGCGCCGCCGCCTCCTCCGCGGGCACCAGCTCCTCATGTCGACTGTCGAATCGAGATTGAGCCTTGGGCTCCCGGGCCTTAACCATTCGTCCTGTCTCCCGGCGCGCATTGTCGACTCGACTCGATGGCGCGTCGAGATGAGACAGGAGGAGCGGGCCCCCATGCAGGTCGACTTCGGACGGACGGCGGCGGACTATGTGAAGCACCGGGCGGGATTCCCGGAGCGCTTCTTCCAGCGGCTCGCCCGGGAGGAGGTCCTCAGGCCCGGCCTGCGCGCCGTGGACCTGGGCACCGGTACCGGCACCGTGGCCCGGGGACTCGCCCGCCATGGCTGCCAGGTCACCGCCCTGGATATCTCCGCCTCCATGCTCGACGGCGCCCGTCAGCTCGCCGCAAGCGAGGGGCTCTCCATCGACTGGCGGCTCGCCCCCGCGGAGAACACCGGGCTGCCCGAGGGCTCGGCGGACCTCGTCATCGCCGGCCAGTGCTGGCACTGGTTCGACCGCGCCGCCGCCGCCCGCGAGGCCGCCCGGTTGCTCGTTCCCGGGGGCCGGCTCGTCATCGCCCACTTCGACTGGGTGCCCCTGCCCGGCAACATCATCGAGGCCACCGAGCACCTCATCAACGACTTCAACCCCGGCCCCCTCCAGCCCTACGTCCAGTTCGGCCACGGCACCGGCCTCTACCCGGCCTGGTTCAAGGACGCCGCCGGCGCGGGCTTCACCAGCCTGGAGAGCTTCTCCTTCGACGTCGCCGTCCCCTACACCCACGAGGCCTGGCGCGGCCGCGTCCGGGCCAGTGCCAAGATTGGTGCGTCGCTCGCTCCGGAGGAGATTGCACGCTTCGACGCCGCGCTCGCCTCGCTCCTCGCCGAGCGTTTTCCCTCCAATCCCCTCGCCGTTCCCCACCGCGTCTTCGCCCTGCTTGCCACCCGGCCGTAGACCCGGGGGCTCCTGGGACGGCGAGGAAGGTTGAGCCGTGGGGAGACGCCGTGGCACCCTCGCGGTCCCATGGCCTCCCTCCTCGACTCGCTCGAACGCGCACGCCTCCTCAAGGACCGGGAAGCGGCGCGGGAGGTCCTCAACCCCGCCGAGCCTCCCCATGTCTCCCTGCTGCGCCTGTGCGACGCCGGGCTGCTCGAGGGCGGCCTCACCGTGGCGCTCGGCGTGCGGCCCGATGAGCTCGTGGGTCCGCTCACCATGGCCATGGGCGGCGCCGCGAAGCGCTTCAAGGTCGTCGACGTGCGCGAGCGCCCCGTGCTGGAGCTGCACATCCTCGCCGGAGAGACGTCCGAGCGCTGGGAGGTGGAGGACCTCTGGGCGCTCGTGCACAACCTCAACAGCCTCTACCGCGACGCTCCCGACGCGCGTGCCATCGCCGTGCTCGGCGAGTGGAACGACGCGCTCCAACTGCTGTGCGTGGACAAGCGCGCGCTCCCGCGGCTCCTGCGCGAGCGCTTCTTCGCGCCCCGCAACCGCGACGCGCTGGAGCACAAGCCGGAGAACTCCTGAGGTCCGTCAGCGTCCCCGCCGCTTGAACTGCGCCAGGCTGAGCTGCTGGTTGAGCCGGGCGATCTCCTTGCGCGCGGCCTCGAGCTCCTCCGAGGGCTTACCGCCACCGAAGAGCGCACGCACCCGCTCCACCAACGAGCGCTTGTTGGCGGGTCGGCTGGTCAGCTGCTGCACCCTGGCCTTGGACTTCGCCAGCGCCTGGTTCGTGGACTCCAGCTGCTTCTTCAGCAGCTTCACCTCGTCGCGCGCCAGGGTGGCTTCGCGCCGGGACTCGGCCATGTCGGCCGTGAGCGTGGCGAGCTGCTTCTCCACGTCCGCGCGCGCCGAGCGGAGGGCCGCGTTCTCCTTCTCCAGGGACTGCACCTGCGTCCGCAGCGCCTGGAGCTCCGCGGCCTCCTGCTTCTCGTCGCGGGGGAGCGCCACGGGGGCGGCTTTCTCACGTGCGGCCAGCTCGGCCTTGAGGCGCTTCACTTCGGACTGCGTCGTCTCGAGCAGATTCCTCAGCTCGCGCTCTTCCGTCTTCGCCACGGTCGCCCCCCTGTGTCCGCGAGCATAACCCCGCGGCCAGCCCGAGAGGGGCGCTCAGCTCGCCAGCGGCGGGGCCTCGGCGACGGCGGCGGACTCACGCGGGCCCTGCTTCTTGCGCTCCAGGTACCAGCGGCGGAAGGCCAGCGTGGCCCGGTCCGTCGCCACGCTGCGCTCCTCGGTCACCGGCGGGGCCTCGGCCGGGTGGCTCGACTCCACCACCGCCTGGTCCTCCTTGAGGATGCGCTTGTTGTAGCGGTCGAGCAGCGCCGCGAGCGGCTGGAGCTTCAGGAAGTCGCGCGTGCTCACCAGCATCATCCGCGTGTGGTCCGCGTCCACCGGCACGCACCACATGAACAGGCGCATGAGGCGCTGGGGGATGGGGATGTTCAGCGACATGCCGTTGGGCCGCAGCCAGTCCAGGGAGCCCTCCGCGGGTGCCTCATCCAGGCGCGACGTGGTGCGGAACCCCGTGGGCGTGGGGTGCACCTCGATCTCCATCTTCGAGTCCGGCTTCATCCGCTTCGCCAGCCCTCCACCGATGGTGCGCCGGTGCACGAAGGGCAGGTGCGGGGAGTCCAGCATGTTCTCCATCGCCCGCGTCCAGTGCGCGTTCCACGTCTCGGCGTAGTGCCACACGTGGACGCCCGGCTGTTCCATCACGGAAGGCACGGTGGGCTCCTCCGGAGCCTCGGCGCCCGGGCGCGTGTAGACCCAGATGAGGCCTCCGCGCTCGCGCACCGGGAAGGCGGTGGCGGCGTAGCGCTGGCGCTTCTCCTCCGGCAGGGGGTTGAGCGGAATGTGCGTGCACGCCCCTCCCGAGGCGAAGCGCCACCCGTGGAAGGGGCACTCCAGGCACCCGTCCTTGCTCACCTTCCCCAGCGACAGCTTCACGCCCCGGTGCGGACACTGGTCATGCAGCGCCGACACCCGGCCCTCGTGGTCGCGGAAGAGCACCAGCCGCTCCCCGGCGAGCGTCAGCCCGTGGGGCGCCTTGCCCACCTCCTTCGACATCGCCACCGGCGTCCACACGTCCGCGAAACCTTCGTCGGCGAAACCGTCCAGCATGAAGTCCTCTCCCGTGTCCTGCTCGCGGGATAGAATATCAAGGTTGGTTTATTTAATTTCAAGTCGAAGTGCGGTCACATGCCGGACAGCAGCGGGCGTAAGGTGGATTTCCTACCCCACGCGGGTTATTCAGGGCGCATGGCCCGGGTGAAGGGGAGCCGCAACGCCGACTACGAGAAGGAGCGCGAGCGCCTGCTGGAGGCGGTCCGCGCGCGCCTGCTCGCGAAGGACGGGGCGCAGGCGAGCTTCCGCGAGCTCGCCGAGGTGGCCGGGGTGAGCGTGGCCACGTTGCGGCACTACTTCGGCTCGCGCGAGGCGCTGCTGACGGAGGTGATGGTGGACATGCACCGGCGCGGCCTGCCGTACCTGCACGCCGCCGCCACGGAGCTTCATGGCCCGGTGCGCGAGTCACTCGGCTGGTTCCTCCAGCAGCTCCTCCTCGGCTGGCGCATGGGAGTAGGGGAGGTGCACGCCTTTGGCCTCACCGCGAGCGTGGGCCACGAGAAACTGGGGCCGGTGTACGTGCAGGAGTTGCTGGAGCCCACGCTGCAGTCGGCCGAGGCCCGGCTGTCGCGCCACATCGCGGACGGAGAGCTGCGGCGCTGCGACGTGCGCCATGCCGCGCTGGAGCTGGTGTGCCCGGTGGTGCTCGGCCTGCTGCACCAGATGCAGCTGTCGGGCGCGCGCTGCCGGCCGCTGGATGTGGAGCGCTTCCTGGCGGACCACCTGGACACGTTCCTCCGGGCCCATGCCGCGGAACCGGAGTCCCCGGCGCCGGAGCGTCCCCGGAAGCCCGGTCGTCCGGCCTAGGGCACGCCGAGCAGGAGCCCGAGCGTGGCCAGCGTCATCGCCGAGCCCTGCTGCACGAGCGCGGGAGGAATCGAGAGCATCACGGGCCGCTCCGGGATGCCTCCGCAGCTGCGCGAGCCCACGTAGCTCCCATCCCGGGTGGCCCTCAGCTCGTAGCTGCACGGGCCCACCGTCCCGGTGAGCTCCTCGTCGCTGATGTTCAGCTCCGCGAGCCGGCCGTAGAAGGAGCCCCGGGCGTGGGTGACGCCGTCCTTCTCCTCGAAGCTCAACCGGGTCAGCTCCTGGCCCACCGTGCCCCCCAGCTCCTTGCCGTTGAGGCCGAGGAACACCGTCCGGCCAAAGGCCCTCCCGCGCAATGTCTTTCCATCACGCGAGAGCTGGAGGTCCGGGCCGGTCACACTGTCCGCGGTCACGCGTGCCGTGATGGCGGCGTCCGGGGTGCGCAGGAAGAGGTACTGGTCCTCGCTCTGCGCTGCCGCCGTTCCGAGGACGAGCAGGGCGGCCATCCCGAGCGCCCGGCCGATTCGCTGGGTGTACGAGGAATTCATACTGGAAGGATAGGAATGGAGGATCCGCCGCGGAGGCGTGCTCCTCCGGACGGGACGGCGGGCGTCCGCCCGGTTGCCGGGCGAGCACGAGCGCTGGCCGTTATCCTCTCCGGCATGGCCATGCAGGTGTCTTCCCCGTCCGGTCCCCAGGGACACGTGCCCGTGGGGCTCATCCTCCGGGGCATCCTGATGTTGACGATGATGGTGGGGCTGATCGCGGCGCTGCACTACTACCTCGGGGTGAGGCTCGTATCGGACCCGGGGCTGGCGCAGCCGTGGGCAGGGCTCGGCTGGTTGGTGCTGTGGCTCGGCTTCGCGTCCATTCCGGCGGCCATGGCGTCCACGCGGATGAAGCCCTCGTGGAAGGAGCAGGTGCTGCACTGGGGCGGCATGCTGTGGATGGGCGCCTTCGGGCTGCTGCTGACGGCCACGGTGGCGGCGGACGTGCTGGGCTGGGTGTGGCGGCTGGTGGGCCCGGCGCCCCTGCTCGCGCGGGACAAGGCCCTGGCGGTGGTGGGCGTGGTGGTGCCGGCGATGCTCGTCGCCTTCCGCACGGCGCGTTCGCCCGCGCGCGTGGAGCGCGTGACGGTGCCGGTGAAGGGACTGGGCGCGGGGCTGTCGGGCGTGAAGGTGGTGCAGATCTCCGACATCCACATCGGCCCCACGCTGGACCGGAGCTTCATGCAACGGGTGGTGGAGCAGGTGAACGCGCTCCAGCCCGACGTGGTGGCGGTGACGGGGGACCTGGTGGACGGCAGCGTCACGCGGCTGCGTGACGAGGTGGCCCCGCTCGCCGGACTGCGCGCGCCGCTGGGCGTCTACTACGTCACCGGCAACCACGAGTACTACCACGGAGGGGCCTCCTGGTCCGCCGAGGTGGCCCGGCTGGGGCTCACGGTGCTGAACAACGCGCACCGGGTGGTGGAGCGCGAGGGCGCGCGCCTGACGGTGGCGGGCGTGACGGACCTCGAGGGCGGGAGGATGGAGCCGTCGCACGCGTGCCGGCCGGACGTGGCGCTCGCGGATGCACCGGCGGGCGTGCCCCGGTTGCTGCTGGCGCACCAGCCTCGCGTGGCGGTGCTGGCCCGGGGCCTGGGCGTGGATCTGCAGCTCTCCGGGCACACGCACGGCGGACAGCTCTTCCCCTTCATGGCCTTCGTGAAGCTGCAGCAGCCCGTGATCCAGGGACTGGCCACCATCGCCGGGGTGCGCGTCTATACCAACCGGGGCACCGGCTACTGGGGCCCACCGCTGCGCCTGGGGCCCTCGCCTGAGATTACCGAGCTGACACTCGTGAGCGCGTAGCTCCGGTGCGCGCGGGGTTCACTGGCTGTCGTATCGCGGAGGGATGCGTTGCCCCTTCTTCCACTCCGGCGTTAGCCTGCGTCCGTGCCTTCCGCGTCCCAAGGCCGGGCCACTTCCGGGCCCATGCGTGTCCTCTTCGTTGCGGACGACCCCGTGCTGCGCGACACCGCTCGCCGTGAGCTGTCGCCGGGCTTCGAGCTGCTCCCCGTCAACACCTTCGCCCTGGCGCTGCCGCTGCTGGAGCTCGAGCCGGCGCCCACCGCCATCGTCATCGACCTGGGGCTGGCGGACGCCAAGGGGGCGGCGGACTTCCTCGCCACCCTGGTGGAGCGCAACTACCCCGGCCCTCGCGTCCTTTTGTCCAGCAAGTTCCGCCCGGAGGAGGCTTCCACCCTCAGCCAGGCCAGCATCATCCACTTCGCGCTCGCCATGCCCTGGGCTCCCGGCGAGCTGCGCACCTTCGTGGAGGCCGCGCTCGGCTTCCGCCCCTTCCCGAGCGCCCTGCACGCCATCTGATGGCTGGTGGCAGGCGGCCAATCGGGCTCCGTGACGACATCCTGCACGCGCCCGGGCTCCGCATTATCCTGGCGCCGGTTGCAGCGGATTTCCGTTCCAGAAGCGTGGTGTCCCGTGTCGTCGTGGTGGAAGGTTGCCAAGAGGAAGCTCCGGCGCGCTCGTGTGCGGTTGCTGCGCGGCTCGGGTGCTCCGGGTGAGATCGCCGGGGGCATGGCGCTCGGGTTGTTCATCGCCCTGTTGCCCATCATGGGCCTGCAGCTCCCCCTGGCCCTCGCCGCCGCCGAGCTGGTGCGCCGGCTGACGCACTTCCAGCTCTCGCGCGTCGCCGCCGCCGCGGGCGTGTGGATCAACAACCCCGTCACCGCCGCGCCCGTCTACGGCCTGTGCTACCTCATCGGCCGCCCCATCGCGCACCGGCTCCTCCCGGCTTCTCCGGGCCAGGGGACGGCGGCCGCGACGCTCGACCTGAGCGCGCTCTCCTTCTCCGGCCCCGAGGCGCTCGAGGTGGGGCTCGGCCTCGCCATCGGCGGTGTCCTGCTGGGCGTGCCCACGGCGTGGCTCGGCTACCACATCACCTACGGCATGGTGTCGCGCCACCAGGCGGACCGTGAACAGCGCCGGGCCCGCAGGGCGCGCGGCCTGAAGCTCGCTCCCGAGGTCTAGGCGCGCGCGCGCGGGGGCGCGCCAGAAGGCCACCGTTTCGGCTCCGGTGCGGTAACGGAGCACACCGGTATCCCATGTGTTCCCCATTTTCCCCGGCTCATCGGGCGCGAATTCCGCCCGGGCTGGATGAAATGGGTGAAAAGCGCCGGTGTCGCATTTGAACCTACCTGCGAGAGGGCACTACGATTTTCAACAGGTGACACATTCGTCACCAGGGAGCCACCCGGCTTGACCAGGCGTTCCGGCGATGGTGCCGGGGTACCTACGGGTCTCGAGGGAGCTCCCAGCCGCCGTCGTGCACAGGGAGCTTCCCCACGTGAGAAGGTTGGTTGCCACGCTGTCAGGGCTGGCGCTGGTGTTGTCTGGAACTGGCGCCGCTGCCCGGTCGTTGCCGAACTACGATGCACTGCAGGATGCGAAGCCCTCGGGCCGAGCCATTGCTGGCTTCACGCCGGTGAAGGTCTCGGGGGTGCGCATCGCCCACCAGGACGCGCTGACGAATGCGCCCACGTTCATCTGGGTCAAGAAGGGTGCCCAGACGTCGCTGGGTGCCACGTACGCGCGCATGGCGCCCGAGCACGCCGCGATGGTGCAGCTCGCGGAGCATGCCCCGCTCTACGGACTGAGCTCCTTCGAGTCGGCGGGCGCGCGGGTGGTCTCCGTCAGCCAGAACGCCCAGGGCGTCAAGGTGGTGACGCTGGCCCAGGAGGCCTCGGGCATCGAGGTCTTCCGCCAGGCGCTCAACGTCCTGCTCGACCGGAACAACGAGGTGGTGGCCATCTCCGGCAACCTCTCCAAGCACGTCTCCGCGGACGTGCCCGGCGCGCGCATGCGCTTCGAGCTGCCGGCCCACCAGGCCGTCTCCCTGGCCTACCAGGACCTGACCGGCACCGCGCTGGACGCGAGCCTGCTGCGGCGCCTGAGCGCGAAGGCGGTCAGCGACGGCAAGTACTCGCACTTCGAGCTGGTCTCCTACGCGCGTCCGCTCAACGAGGAGCTGGTCATCCCGGCCCGCGTGAAGCAGGTGCTCTACTCCCTGCCCAACGCGCTGGTGCCCGCCTACTACGTGGAGCTCAACACGGGGCGTCCGGACAGCCAGGAGTCGGACTACTACTCCTACGTCGTGTCCGCGGCCGATGGCCGGCTGCTGATGCGCAACAACCTGACGTCGGACGCGGAGTTCAGCTACCGCACCTTCGCGGACACCACGCCGCCGTACACCCCGCACGATGGCCCCTCGGGCAACGGCGCCACGCCGCACCCCACGGGCGTGCCGGACGGCTACCGCCCGCCGTACATGGCGCCCTCGCTGGTCACCCTGCAGAACGCGCCCTTCAGCCAGAATGACCCCTGGCTGGCGGACGGCGCCACGGAGACCCGCGGTAACAACGTGGACGCGTACGCGGACCTCGTCGCCCCGGACAACTACAACGCCGGCGACCTGCGCCCCACCGTCACCGCGCCGGGCGTGTTCGACCGGAGCATGCTGTTCGACATCCAGCCGAACGCCAACGCGGAGCAGATCGCCGCGGCCACCACGAACCTCTTCTTCGTGAACAACTGGCTGCACGACTGGTACTACGACGCGGGCTTCGACGAGGCCTCCGGCAACGCGCAGACCGACAACTTCGGCCGCGGCGGCCTGGGCAGTGACGCCATCCGCGCGCAGGCGCAGGACTACGGCGGCACCAACAACGCCAACATGTCCACGCCGGCGGACGGCGCGTCCCCGCGCATGCAGATGTACCTCTTCTCCGGCCCGCGCAACGCGCGCCTGACGGCCAACGCGCCCGCCTCCGTCGCGGGCAACTACCCGGTGGGTGTCGCCGCGGGCTTCGGTCCGCAGACGTTCGACCTGACCGGTGACGTGGTGCTGGCCCTGGACGCGGCCGACGCCACGGGCCCCTCCACCACCGATGGCTGCACCGCGCTGACCAACGCGGCGGACGTGGCCGGGAAGATCGCCCTGGTGGACCGCGGCACGTGCGGCTTCATCGTCAAGGTGCAGAACGCGCAGACGGCGGGCGCCATCGGCCTCATCGTCGCGGACAACGCGCCCGGCGGCGTCACGGACCTGGGTGGTACCCTCAGCGGCATCACCATCCCCACGCTGCGCATCACGCTCGCGGACGGCGACAAGCTGCGCGCCACCCTCCCCGGGCTCAACGTGCGGCTGTTCCGCGGCCCGACCATCAACCTGGACGGCACGGTCGACAACGTCATCGTGGCCCACGAGTGGGGCCACTACATCAGCAACCGCCTCATCGTGAACTCGGCCGGTCTGGTCAACAACCAGGGCCGCTCGATGGGCGAGGGCTGGGGTGACTTCACCGCGCTGCTGATGGTGACGCGCCCGGAGGACATCTCCGTCCCCTCCAACGTGAACTGGAGCGGTGCCTACGGCGCGGCCGAGTACGCGACGCGGGGCATCTCCGCGGACGCCGCGTTCTTCGGCATCCGCCGCGTGACGTACTCGGTGGACATGGCCAAGAACGCCCTGACGTTCCGCCACATCACCGATGGCGTGGCGCTGCCCACCACGACGCCCCTGTCCGCGGGCGGCGTCAACTCCGAGGTGCACAACTCGGGCGAGGTGTGGGCCACCATGCTGTGGGAGTGCTACGTGGCGCTCCTGCGTGCGCATCCGTTCGAGGAGGCGCAGGACCGCATGAAGAGCTACCTGGTCAACGGGTACAAGATGACGCCCGCGGCGCCGACCTTCCTCGAGGCGCGTGACGCGGTGCTCGCGGCGGCCTACGCCAACGACCCGGCTGACGGCCAGCGTCTCTGGGCGGCCTTCGCCCGGCGCGGTGCCGGCGTGGGCGCGGTGGCTCCGGACCGCTACTCCACCAACCACGCCGGTGCGGTGGAGAGCTTCGCGCTGGGCACCAGCGTGGAGTTCGAGTCCATCTCCTTCGCGGACGCCCCGGCCACCCCGGGCGACGCGGACGGCATCCTCGACAACGGGGAGACGGGCCGCCTGGTCATCGTGGCGAAGAACCGGGGCTCGGAGCCGGCCAGGGGCACCAGCGTCACCGTCTTCTCGGCCACGCCGGGCGTGACGGTGGGCAACCGTGGCTCGGCCGTGTTCCCGGAGATTCCCGTGGGCGGCGAGGCCGAGGTGTCCGTGCCTGTCTCTCTCACGGGCGCGTCGATGGCGCAGCGGGCCGACTTCAGCTTCGCCCTGCGTGATGACGGCCAGGCCGTCCCGGGCGACAAGGCGGCCGGGCTGGCCTTCAAGGTGAACTACGACGAGGTGCTCACCGCGACTCCCACGGAGACGGTGGAGGCCTCGCTCAAGAACCTGCCCTGGACGAGCGAGTCCGAGGCGACGCTGGCCCGTGGCGACTTCGAGGTCGTGTCGTTCTCCGACCTCAACCGTGCCTGGTATGGCCCGAACCTGGGGGCCGCGAGCGATGTGCGCCTCGTCTCCCCGGCGCTCACCGTGAGCGCCACCCAGCCGCTCGTCCTCTCGTGGCGTCACGCCTATGACTTCGAGGCCGATGGCGCCGACTACTACGACGGCGCCGTCATCGAGCTCACCGAGGACGGTGGCGCGACGTGGGTGGACATCGGTGCGCCGCTGTACAACGGCACGCTCGTTTCCTACGCCGGCAACCTGAACCCGCTGGCGGGCCGCTCCGCCATCGGCGGTGCCACCGCGGGCTTCCCCGTGCTCGTCCCCGCCTCGCTGGACCTGGGGACGCGCTACGCGGGCAAGACGGTGCAGATCCGCTTCCGCATCGGCGCGGACAACGGCGCCGCCGCGACGGGCTGGGTGCTGGACGACCTGTCCTTCTCCGGCATCACCAACACCCCGTTCACGAAGATCTGCTCGGACACCGGCGCGTGCGCGAACAGCCTGCCGGTGGCATCGGCTGGCCCGGACGTGACGGCCGACGAGCGCACGGCGGTGTCGATCAGCGGTAGCGCCGTCGACTTCGACAACGACGCGCTCACCTACGCGTGGACGCGGGTGTCCGGCCCGGCGGTGACCCTGTCCGGTGCCAACACGGCCACTGTGTCCTTCACCGCTCCCGAGGTGACCAGCGACACCGACGTGGTGCTGCGGCTGACCGTCAACGACGGCAAGGCCGCGGTCACCGACACCGTGAGCGTGCGCGTGAAGAACGTGAACCGCGCGCCCACCGTGAACGCGGGCCTGGACGGCTCGGCCAACGAGCGTGGCAGCCACTCGCTCTCCGGCTCCGCGAGCGACGCGGATGGTGACACCCTCAGCTACCTGTGGACGCAGGTGTCCGGTACGCCGGTGGCGCTGCGCAACTACGACAAGGCGTCCGCCTCCTTCGCCACGCCGGAGGTCGCGTTCGACGAGACGCTCTCCTTCAAGCTGACGGTGAGCGACGGCAAGGTGACGGCCAGCGACACGGTGGACGTGGTGGTCCACAACGTGAACCGCGCGCCGATGGTGATGGCGTCCTCCGTGACGGTGGACGAGCGCAGCACCGCCACCCTCGAGGCCACCGCCTCGGACATGGACGGCGACACGCTGACGTACAGCTGGACGCAGGTGTCCGGCACGCCGGTGGTGCTCTCCGGTGCGGACACCGCGACGGCGTCCTTCCCGACGGGCGAGGTGAGCGCCGACAGCATGCTCACCTTCAAGGTGGAGGTGAGCGATGGTGTGGACACGGCCAGCCGCGAGGTGGTGGTGAACGTGCGTCACCTCAACCGCGCGCCGACGGTGAACGCGGGCGTGGACGGCAGCGTGAACGAGCGTGAGTCCGTCACGCTCAGCGGCTCCGCGAGCGATGCGGACGGCGATGGCCTCAGCTACTCCTGGGTGCAGGTGTCCGGCACTCCGGTGGCGCTGTCCAATGCCAACACGGCGTCGGCGACCTTCACCGCGCCGGAGACGGTCTCCGGTGAGACGCTCTCCTTCGTGCTGATGGTGAGCGACGGCAAGGTGACGGCCAGCGACACGGTGGACGTGGTGGTCAACAACCAGAACCGCGCGCCGGTGGTGACGGCGGCCGCGGTGACGGTGGACGAGCGGAGCACCGCCTCCCTCGTGGCCACTGCCTCGGACGCGGACGGCGATGCGCTGACGTACAGCTGGACGCAGGTGTCCGGCGCGCCGTTCACGCTCTCGGGTGCGGACACCGCGACGGTCTCCTTCGCGACCGGCGAGGTGACCACCGATCGCTCCTTCACCTTCCGCGTGACGGTGAGCGATGGCGTGGCCTCGGCCAACCAGAACGTGGTGGTCAACGTGCGCAACGTGAACCGCGCGCCGGTGGCCAACGCGGGTGCCGCGGTCTCCGCGGTGGCCCGTGGCACGGCCAGCCTCGACGGCAGCGCCAGCGCTGACGCCGACGGCGGCGCCCTGTCGTACCAGTGGACGCAGGTGGGTGGCCCGTGGGTGATGCTGGCGGGTGGTGACACCGCCACGCCGTCCTTCACCGCGCCGGACGTGAAGGCGGCCACCGAGCTGGCCTTCCGCCTGGTGGTGCGCGATGGCACGCTCTCCAGCGAGCCCTCGACGGTGATGGTCACCGTCTCGCCCGCCGACAACGTGGCCCCGGTGGCCAAGGCCCGCATCATCGTCTCTGGCGGCCAGTCGTCGATGACGCTCGACGGCTCGGGCTCCAGCGATGCGGATGGCGAAGCGCTCACCTACAAGTGGGAGCAGACGGCGGGCTCGCCCGTGCAGCTCACCAACGCCACCCAGGCGGTGTTGAGCGTGGACGTGCCCGCGAGCGGCACCTACGGCTTCCGTCTCACCGTGACGGATGCCCGCGGTACCTCGCACAGCGCCACCGTGGAGGCCTCGGCCACCCTGCCCGCTCCGGTGGAGCAGGGCGGCTGCTCCTCCACGGGCGCGGGTGCCCCGGCCGGCATGCTCGGCCTGGCGCTCCTGGGCCTGCTGCGCCGCCGCCGCTGGCTGAACTGAGACACCGCCGCCCTCCTCCTCCGCTCCAGGCGGGGGAGGCGGGGGGCAGCTGAACTGTCGTGCTCCGGCGGCCGGTTCCCTCTCAGGGGCCGGCCGCCGGTCTTTTGTGAAGCAGAAGCACCATCCCAGGGCGTGGCTTCTGGGCCAGCCTGGAGCCATGGCGCACAAGATGTTCAAGGCGAAGCTGGAGCACAGCGGCGTCTCTGGCACTTGGTCCACGGTGACCCTGCCGTTCGACGTGGAGAAGACGTTCGGCAGCAAGGCCCGTAGGGGACAGTCGGTGGCATGCCCTCCCGGGGCTCGGCGACGCCCTGGAGTGATAGCTCGCCCTACCTCGTGGTGAATAAGACACTCCAGAAGGGCGCCGGTGTGGCTCCCGGTGACACGCTGGAGTGTTCCCTGGAGCCCGACACGGAAGCGCGGATCGTGGAGGTCCCGGAGGAACTCCAAGCCGCGCTGAAAAAGAACGCCGCAGCGCGCCGCGCCTTCGAGGCGCTGTCGTAATCGCACCAGCGGGAGTACGCCGACCATGTTCGTGAGGCGAAGCGCTCCGAAATGCGCCAGACCCGCGCTGCGAAGTTGCTGGTGATGCTCACCGAGAGCAAACGCCCCAAGAAGGGTTGAGACTGCCTTCTCTCTCCCAGGAGTCGTAACCCCTGGATTCTCCATTCCAATCAGGGACAGGGCTTCACAAGCTTTTGCTGCACCTGGGCTGGGAGGAGGCGGAACATGGGGGCTGCCTCCACTCGAACAGCAGAGGGACGAAACGAGCGCCCAAGAAAACTACTTCGAGCCTGGTTGCTCTTCCTCTGAGGATGACTCGGATTTCTGTAGAGTCATCTTGCCATTGGCATAGTGGTATCGCTGGGCCTCACGTGTGTGCGCTTTTTCGACGCCTGTGACCAAGCTTACCTCTAGCTGTTTACGGTGCACTTCGACGTCCAGGCCCCGATCGGAAGGCTTTACCTCTACCTCTGCTATCACGGAGTGCTTGAGTTTCTCGTCCAATGTGTCACGCCGGATATCCACTACTAGTAGTTCCTCGAAGGAGGGCTTGCCCAGGCCAAGGAAGGAACGGCGTATTCCACTGGTACGGGCATTTTCCTGGAAAGACTCTTCGGTCTCCAATAGTCCGGGGGACTGGGAAACCTTATGGATGGCTACGGATTGGAGATGGCCTCGCCGGGAACGCTTCAGCACACGGGCCTCCTTACCTGATCCGGACACTACTGCCAGGTAGCCTGCGCAATCGGCATCTGCCGAAGCAGAGTAGACGAGGGTTTGAGGCTCTTCAGAAAGAAGCAACCGCCGGGCAAACTGCGCGCACCAGCTTCTTCGGGCCTTGGGTATTTGTGCGAAGAGCAACTCTCCTGCTCGCTCCGCCGAAATTCCCGCGCTGATGTCCACTGGCTCCAGTCGTGACAGCAACGTGTAATATTTGCTCCGGCTGTCCAGTTTGACCTGCACCACCTGTTCCGACCTTCCTTCCCAAGGCTGTTCACCCTCTAAGCTCAATACGGTAACGACCGTATCGGCTGCCACCTCAGTCATGTCTCCCTTCTTAGGCGTACTACCTCTGAACAGATCGAGTCGCCGCATGGACCTGGCTTCAAACGGTACCTTGATTTTGGAGGCCGGTTTGACGCTGACTGGAGATTCTGCTTGGGCTTTGCCGTTGGTGAGCGCGGCGATGAGTAGAAAACCAATCCGCAGGCACGTATGTCGAGAGAGCATTTCTAGGATTCTTGAGTTCATGTGAAAGAAGTAGGAGGGTGTGGAAAGCTATCCTTCTGTTTGTCTGTTTTTCAAGTACCACACATGATGTTCGGATGGATTCACGATGAAGGAATCACGACTGGGTTGCTCTCTGTTCTCTTTGTTGAAGGAGACATGACTTCGAGGATTTTCACCGTTCCTGTTGGGACGTTCAGTATAGTCTCGCCTCGAGTTCCTGAGCCTCGGCTCCTCGCACGCAAGCAGCAGATCGAGTGCAGCGCAGCAGATTCAAACTCAGGCTCCGGCTCGCGAAGTGAGCCGCGCCGCTGAGCAGCCGCATCGGTCAGCCGTGGTGGGGCATTTCGACGAGAAGAAATTCCAAATGAATGTGGGATGGGCCGTCGCATGTCTTCCACTGAGCTGCCCGAGCGAAGATAACATTTCTGGTGTGTATGTGTTGGTGCCGAGTAATTGCGCCTGTATGTGGTTGAGTTTATCATTTATGGGGTGTTTGGGGAAATCCAGATTAAGTGTTGACCGCAAAGGTTCACTCCTGGTACGTTCCCAGGGCTCGGAACTCTTCCGCTTCCGATTTGCGAGGGGGTGTCATGAAGTTACTGCAAGTGAATTTTGTGGTGGTATTCAGCATACTGCTTGTTGGCTTGTCTGGCGCCGCACAAGAAAATCGCACGTACACGAAGGACGCTGACTTCGACGAAGGTCGCCTTGAGGGAGTCAATCATGATGCCCCCAATAGCAATCAGTTGCAGATTAGCTTCGAAAAGCCTCCATTTATCGACCCCTACATCTGGGTGGCCAACTATGCTCAGGAAACGGTTACCAAGGTCGACACGCGAACTGGTGGGCAGGTAGGGAAATATCATTCTGTCCTGATGCTCAACTGGGACGGTAGTAAGCCGGACGTGCCCGTTATTGGTTCTGGTTGTAATTCGCCTTCACGTACGACGGTGGACGGCGACGGCAATTCTTTCGTGGCCAACCGCGGCCTCTGCAATGGCACGAACGCCTACTCAAGAGCATCGCTTACCAAAATCGCCGGTGTGCTAGGTCATTGTGTAGATCGCAATGGAAACGGACGGATCGACACATCTCGTGATGTCAACGGCGATGGGGTCATCAACGAAAAGGATTCTGCGGAGTTTTTCGGTCAATCCGACGAATGCTTGCTGTGGACGAAGAATTATACGAAGCGCGAAGATCGAGATCTAGGTCGTTCAGTGGCTGTGGATGCCGACCAGAATCTATGGTTGGGTGGTTACGATACTTCCAAGCTGTTCAAGCTAGATGGCAAGACCGGTGCAGAACTGGACTTCATCAACCCCAGCGCCGAGACCGGCACTTCCGCGAATATCTACGGGCTCGCGGTTGGTCCAGGGGGATTCATCTATACCTCCGATATCAATGCACGGCGTCTGATGAAGATTGATCCGGCCGCACCAGCAGGCAGGCGCGTCGTAGCCACGGTCATGTCTCCGGTTCCCACCTACGGTATCGCTGTTGACCGTAAAGGTATTGTTTGGTTGGGGAACTGGAGCGAAGCCAATCGCGGCGGTGTGGTGCGAGTCGATTTCGTGAAGGGGACCGCCGAATTGATGTCCATTCCTAGCAGTAGCGATTGCAATGGGCATACTCGAGGTGTTGCCGTGGATCACGAAGGTGACGTCTGGGTTGCTTGTTGGAGTACCAGCAAGCTGCTGCGCTTCAATTCAGCAGGTGTATTCGTGCGTAGTTACCCAACGGCACCTGGCACACTGGGAGTGGCGATTGATCACAAGCAAAGGATCTGGACCGCCAACCAGACCAGCGATACGTTGTCCCGGATTGACCCGGGCGGCTTGGTTCCCACTGAGTCGTACCCGGCGGGAGGACATCCCTACTCGTACTGGGACATGACGGGCTTTCAGCTTCTCAGTTCTACGATGCGTCAGGGTGAATGGACTGTCGAACATGACAGCGGCAAGCCAGGAACCAGGTGGGGCACCATTCATTGGAACCGTGAGCTCGAGGGAGCAACTCCCGCCGGTACCAACATCGTCGTGTTCGCGCGTGCCGCAGACGATAAGGTCGCTCTGGAGTCTCAACCTCTCGTTGAGGTGACTCGGGCCACGTCCTTCACCAAGGCGGGGGTGACGGGCCGCTACCTGCAGGTCAATGCGCTGCTTCGCACCAAGACGAGCGGCACCTCTCCGGTTCTCAGCGACTTGACGGTGATCCCCAGCTTCAGTTGGAGCACGCCATCGGAGATTGGCGGCGAGACGCTCATGCACAGGGCGGTGCTACTGAAGAATGGTCAGGTGTTCATCGTGGGAGGCTTCACGGAAGTCGCACGACTCTTCAACCCGGCCACGGCCACATGGCGAACCACTGCCTCTGCGTCCGCCTCGCGTCGCTATCACACGGCTACTCTGCTGGCAGATGGAAGAGTCCTGGTCGCTGGCGGCGCTAGTGAGAAACTGGATGCCACTGCGGAGTTGTACGATCCTACAAGCGAAACATGGGCTCCTGCCTCCTCCATGGGCCAAGCGCGAATCCGCCATACCGCCACCCTGTTGGGGAATGGCCGGATTTTGGTGGTCGGCGGTACGGCTCCGGGTTTGAGCGCTAGCGCAGAATTGTATGATCCGGTCGCGAATACCTGGGTGAGCACAGGCCGTCTGAGTCAGGGCCGTCACGGGCATACGGCAACCGTGCTGAAGAGCGGGCATGTCTTGGTGGTTGGCGGCATTGACGACAGCGGCACCCCGCTGGCCTCGGCCGAGGTGTACGATCCAGTTGCTGGCACCTGGAGCACGACGGCTCCCATGAAGCAGACCCGCTATGAGCACACGGCGACACTGCTTGCGGATAACCGCGTCATCGTAGCGGGTAACAAGTTCAGCGCTGATAGTGCATCCACGACCGAATTGTACGACCCAGCGACCAAGACGTGGTCTACCGGTGCCAACATGATCCACCGGCGTGCCAGGCACCAAGCGACTTTGCTGCAAACGGGTCAGGTGCTCATCACGGGTGGGTACCACGATTTCGAGGGCCTCCACAAATCTGCCGAAATCTATGATCCAGTGACCGGTACTTGGGCCGCAACGGGATCGATGACAATGAGTCGTGAGTCCCACACGCTCACCCTGCTCAACAATGGTGAGGTGCTGGCCACCGGTGGTATCAGTTGGAGCCCTGGCGGGCAGCGCACTTCGGAGCTTTTCTCTCCGTAGCCTACTCGTTCATATCAGCTTCTTCCCCGAGCCCCACCTGTATGTGGGGTGGGGCTCGGGCCCATTAGGGACTTCGCGTCAGCCGCGAATGAGCGGCAGTGCTCAGGGGCAGGGAAAAAGTCTGTCCAGGGCCGTTATGGCCGCCGACGCGTCCACTGCCTCCGGATCCAACTTCTCCACCTGCGCCTTCAGGACGTCTGCCTCTGCCGGATTCCGCGCTCGCGCTTCACGCTCCAGCAGTGGCACGAGCACCTTCAGAAAGGCCCAACGTGCCGCCTTGGCCTCACCGGACGTGCACGTCAATTCCTGGAAGCGCTGGCGCACGATGATGGCCATGCCACGCTGCATCGCATGGTCGAGCTGCGCCCGTGCCCTGTCCCGCAGCTCAAGGTCATTGGCGGGAGTCGCGCGGTCCAGATCACGCCAGCAGCGTACAGCCAATGTCGCGTCATACGCGCGCTCATGCGTCGCTGGTGCCAGCTCTCTCACATAGCGCGCCAATCCTACCGGTTCCGTGCGTGGCGTTCCGCCGGTGTAATAGGCCCAGGCACTATCGCAATCCGCATCCTTGTTCGTGCAACTGGTAACCTCGGAGAGCGGCGACACGTAGAGGAACCACAACAACGCTGCTTCAATGCGCGCCGCATTCACGCGCGGTGTTTCACCCCTCATGCCAGAGGCAAACGCCTCGTTCACAATGGGCCGGAGCTTTGCCGGTCCAACACACCGGTCCGGGAATTCTATTGGAGTGGTGGCGCTCGAGTTGCAGGCAGTAGGAGCGGCCGGGTAGTGGATGTCCTCGCGTCGTTCAACCCGTGAGCCCAGACCCTCGGACTCTGTGTACCTCAGACGAGCTTGAGTGAAATCCTCTACGGTGGGTACTTTCTCGGGTCTCCACAATGTATCTGCTATGTAGTCGAAGGCTGCCACGCGGCCGATCGTGGAGATGCTGCTGTAGAGCCGGTGGTAGGTGTTGTCATCCGAAATGCACGTTGGCCACGTATCCAAAGTGGAGCCCGCCACTCGCGGTTGGTAGTCCGTGAGCAACGGTTGGCATGCGGATACGTCCTCGGTGTACGTGGGCTTGGTGATGCACTCACCCTGGGCATCAGTAACGGGAGGTTTGTGATCAGTTGGATCTGGTGGTTTACCGTTACATGCTGCGAGCGACGTGGCTACCACCACCAGCAATGATAGATGGGGAGATGGATATTTGATGCGAGTTTGTTTCATGGCGTGGCTCCTTCCAACGAGAGGACAACACCTCGGCTCGGGCCGTTCACACTCGAGCCATGATAGCGGTAAGGGGTGTCTAGCAGATTTTCCATGACGAGGGCCGCTGTCAGGACTTTGCCCATGCGATAGGAAACCCGGGCATCGAAGGTAGCAAATCCTGGTGTGCCCCCAAGGGGGATGCGCGCGTCCACGCGATCTGCGATGGCAAGCCGGGTCTGATCCGTAGCCCAACGTAAAGCTCCGCTCGCACCGAGGCCCGATGGATGCATCCAGATGAGTTCCACAGTACCGTTGAGCGGAGGTACCCGCGACAGCGGTACCCGCGACTCAAAAGGGATTGAGGGATCCGAGGGTGGCTCTGCCAGATTGGGACCCTCTCCCCAAGTCCAAGTTGCGGTAGCAGTGGAGACGAGCCCTGGCAACAATCGTAGCCGGACGGACGCTTCCAGCCCACGCAACTCGGAGAATGCTCTGGCGTTGACAAGTTGGAGGCGTGACCAGGAAACTACGCATTGGGGTGTGTTGAGAGGGCAGTCGACGGTATCTCGTGGCCGCTTTCCTACTGCGTCCTGCATCAGCACGGTGAAGGCCCAGAACTGAAGCGTCACCATGGGAGTTCGCACCCGCGCACCCAACTCCAGCGTGTTGGTCTTCTCCGGCAGAAGGTGTGGGTTTTCGAATTGGAAGCCAGGGCCCGTTTGCTGGCGTGAAGTAAGATCATCGAGGTTGGGCGCGCGGAAAGATCGATCTACGTTGGCCAGCAAGGCAAGCCCGTCCAAGGGGGTCCATTCCGCTCCTACATGACCCACCAAGGGCCACCAAGATCGGTCTATCGCCGCCGAACCAGACTCACTGTCCCCCGGTGCGTGTGCGGCCACCCACGAGGCCCGTGTGCCGGCTCGCACCATCAAGCGTTGGGTGAGCAGGAATTCCCCATCAAGGAAAACTCCTCCCTGAAGATACCAAGAACCATCAAGATACTGACCGCGACTGCGCCGCACCAGAAGATCCACATCGGTGAACCCAGTGGTGGACTCAGACCTGATGAGGTCCAAGTAGGTGTCCACTCCATATTTGAGCACGACCTGCTGTCCGCCCGGCAGTTCCGGGAGGCGTGTGTGTGCTCGGGCAGTGACGCCCCATGAATCTACGTCGTCAATTCCAAGTGAGTAGACGAAGGAGGCAGGACGATCATGACGACGGCGCTCGTGTTGGCGCTGCCATGAGAGGGTGACGCGGGCCTCCTGGGCGATGGGGCTGAGTGCTTTGGTATCCCAGGCCGCATAGGCGAGCGTACGGAACTGTTGCTCGTATTTCAGGCACTCATCATAGGGTGCATAGGGGGGAGCGCATTGGTCTGTGCGAGGTGCGTCGTACTGTCGATATACGTAACCAGCGAGGGTAAGAGTATCGCCAGGGGCAAGGCGCCAGACGGTCCGTCCATCAGCGGTGAGCTCGTCGAACCCCGTGCCCAGTTGGGTTCGCCCATTCGGGGCGAAGCGCGGCACGTCTGGAAGCCCACCATCGATGAGACTGCGAACCGGTCCAGAACTCTCCAGGAGAGACACTCGACGTGCGCCAATGCCTCCAACGAAGCCCACGCGTTCGCCCCAGCCTGCCTCAAGTTGAAGGCGGCCGCCCCGCTCCAGGTCAGCGCTCGCTCCTCGAAGCTGGAGCCGGGGGCGAGCCCAAGGACCCTGTCCTGAAAAGGAGGGCTCCAGCGGATGGGCCAGCAAGACTCCACCGAGAGCATCCGAACCAAACCGCGTAGAGCCCCCTCCACGCAATACATCTATGGAATCGATGGTATGGGAGTCGAGGGTGAAGAAATACTGGTTTGGGCCTTGGCGATAGGTGCTGTTGTTGACTCGGATGCCATCGAAGAGAAGAAGAGTTTGCTGGCCCGTAAGACCGCGGATGAATGCAGAGCCCTGGCTATGGCCAGTCTGTTGGACGAAAACACCCGGCTCGTAGCGCAGAGCATCAGGCGCGGAGCGAGGCAGGCGGCGCTCCAGGTCGGCGCGGCGGACAGTCGAAGAAGCCCGTCCCTTGGGAAGCGCCTGCTCGTCAGGATTTGCGGCTGTAACCGTGGTCTCTCGCTGAATAGTTTGGCTTGTTTCCTGATGAGGGGCTCCGGACTGCGTGGAATCTGCCCAGACTGTCACCGGAATTGCGCCGAGCACTCCCGCGAGTCCCCACCCAACCGCAGAACAGCACCAGTGGCGTGCCCCGCGCCATGAAGCACGCGCTCCCCTATGAGCCACAGATATTTGGTGCTCAATACACATGAGTGTGGACTATCTCACGACTATCTCCCAAGAGAAGATGCTTGCTCTTTTTTTCTCGCCTGTTGCAGTGGTCGTGAGTTTCTCACGGAACTCCTGTCCCCGAATGAGTCGTACCTGCTCCCGGAGGTTTCTTCCCTCCATCGATGTCTCATGTCGGCAGGCTAGGTGGAGCGGCTCGCCTCGCTCCTCAGGAGAGGCGCAGGGAGGTTCCCTCTTCCATCGTGCGCCAGGGTGGGGGCTTCGGCTCCCGCTCTCACGCGTGAGCGGTACGGGAGGGAGGGGAGAGCGCCTCTCCGCCCGCCTACCCGCGTGCTGTCTTCGCCACGCGGACCACCAGGCCGCGCATGAAGCGGATGGCCTCGTCGTCCTCGACCGTGCTCCGCCAGAGCAGCTCCATGGGCGCGCTCCCGAGGGCCATGGGCAGGGTGGCGGTGCGGAGGCTCGGACGCAGGGAGGTGAGCTCCCGTGCGACCACGGCGGGCACCGTGGCGAGCAGGGCGCTGCCCTCCACCAGCGCACCGATGCTGTGGAACGTCGGCACCGATACCCGCACGCGCCGCTGGACGCCGAGCATGTCCTCGACGATGCCGCGCAGGTCTCCGTTGTACGAGACGATGACGTGCTCGTGCGCGAGGTAGCGCTCCAGCGTCAGGGTCTTCCCCAGCCGGGTGTGCCGCGGGTCGTAGAGACACACGAAGCCTCCGGTGAACAGCTCGAGGCGCTGCGTGCCCGCCGGCAGCTCGTCGGCCACCGTCACCGCCAGGTCCACCGCCGAGGAGCTCAGCGCCTCGGCGATGGTGCGGAACTGGACCGGAACCACGATGAGCTTCATGCGCGGCGCCTCCTCGGCGAGCAGCCGGAGGAGCGGCGGGAGCAGCCACGTCTCGTTCGCGTCCGAGAGGCCGAACCGCACGGTCCGCTCGCTCGTCTTCGCGTCGAACGTGGTGGGAGAGACGGCCGCCTCGACGAGCGCCTGGAGGTGCGGCCGCGCTGAAGCGAACAGGCGCTTCCCGCGCGTCGTGAGCGCGAGCCCTCGTCCCGCGCGCACGAAGAGCGGGGCCCCGACCGTTGACGTGAGGCGCCTCAGCGCCGCGCTCACCGCCGGCTGCGTGAGGTACAGGCGGCTCGCCGCCTCCGTGACGCTGCCCGCCTCCGCCACCACGACGAAGACGCGCAGCAGGTTGAGGTCGAGATCCTTCTCATAGATGCCGTGCATGATTGGGATACATCCTATTCATTGGATTTCAGCGTGTGAATCCATAGTCTTTCTCGCAGAAGGAGAGACGGACGATGAGCACGCACGACGCGAAGAAGACGCAGCGCACGGTGAAGCTGGGCTCCACGGGTCCCGAGGTATTCCCGCTGGCGCTCGGTTGCATGGGAATGTCTGGCATGTACGGCGCGACCGATGACGGCGAGAGCATCCGCACCATCCAGACGGCGATCGATCGGGGCGTCACGCTGATCGACACGGGGGACTTCTATGGGATGGGCCACAACGAGCTGCTCGTGGGGCGTGCCATCGCGGGCCGCCGGGAGCGCGTCCAGGTCTCCGTGAAGTTCGGCGCGCTCCGCGGGCCGGATGGGAGCTGGGGCGGGGTGGACACGCGCCCCGCCGCGGTGAAGAACTTCGTCGCCTACAGCCTCAAGCGCCTGGGCGTGGACGTCATCGACATCTACCGCCCCGCACGGTTGGATCCCGCCGTCCCCATCGAGGACACCATCGGCGCCATCGCGGACCTCGTGAAGGCCGGCTACGTGCGCCACATCGGGCTCTCCGAGGTCGGCGCCGAGACCATCCGCCGCGCCCACCGCGTCCACCCCATTGTCGATCTGCAAATCGAGTACTCGCTCGCCAGCCGCGGCCCCGAGGCGGAGATCTTCCCCGTGCTGAAGGAGCTCGGCATCAGCGCGACGCTCTACGGCGTCCTCTCGCGCGGCCTCCTCACCGGCAGCAAGCCCAAGGGCCCGGGCGACTTCCGCGCGTATCTCCCCCGCTTCACCGGCCCGAATCGCGACAAGAACGAGGACGTCGTGGGCGCCCTCCAGCGCTTCGCCCAGGAGCGCCGCATGACGCCGGGGCAGCTCGCCATCGCCTGGGTGCTCGCACGCCAGCCCGCGTTCGTTCCCGTCGTCGGGACGAAGACCGTCGCGCAGCTCGAGGACGCCCTCGGCGCCCTGGACCGGACCCTGTCCCAGGAGGACCTCGCGGCCCTCGAGTCGCTCGTGAGCATCTCCGGCGACCGCTACGGCGCGGAGCAGATGAAGCACCTCGACAGCGAGCGCCACGCGCACCCGTAACGCGCGGCGTCGTGACGCGGAGTCAAACCCGGGGTCCGTGGCACCCTCACCCCGTCCCTCTCCCGGTGGGAGAGGGGTGATTGATTGACTCACTTGTCAAAGTGCCCGTCTCGTCGTCTGCTCCCGGTCCGCAAGGAGACTGAATGGGCAACGAGCTTCGTTTCGACGGGAAGGTCGCCATCGTCACCGGCGCCGGCAATGGCCTGGGCCGCTCACACGCGCTGCTGCTCGCGAGCCGTGGCGCGAAGGTGGTCGTCAATGACCTCGGAGGGTCCAGCACCGGCGGCGGCCGTGGCTCCGAGGCCGCCGACAAGGTGGTCGCTGAAATCAAGGCCGCCGGTGGCGAGGCCGTCGCCAACTACGACTCCGTCGAGGACGGCGTGAAGATCGTCCAGAGCGCGCTCGATACCTGGAAGCGCCTGGACATCGTCATCAACAACGCCGGCATCCTCCGCGACACCAGTTTCCAGAAGATGACCGAGCAGGACTGGGAGCTCATCTACCGCGTCCACGTGCTCGGCGCCTTCCGCGTCACCCAGGCCGCCTGGCCCCACCTGCGCGACCAGGGCTATGGCCGCATCCTCTTCACCGCCTCGGCCGCCGGCATCTACGGCAACTTTGGACAGGCCAACTACAGCATGGCCAAGCTCGGCCTCGTGGGCTTCGCCAACACGCTCGCCATCGAGGGCCGCAAGAAGAACATCCTCGTCAACGCCATCGCCCCCATCGCCGGCAGCCGCATGACCGAGACCGTCCTCCCCAAGGAGGTCGTCGATGCGCTCCGCCCCGAGTACGTCAGCCCGCTCGCCGCCTGGCTCTGCCACGAGGACTGCCAGGAGACCGGCGCCCTCTTCGAGGTCGGCGGCGGCTTCATGGCCAAGCTGCGCTGGGAGCGCACCCGCGGCAAGGTGTTCAAGCTCGGCCGCGCCATCACCCCCGAGGCCGTCCAGAAGTCCTGGGAGTCCATCACCGACTTCACCGAGGCCACCCACCCCACCGACGTCGCCGCCGGCATGCAGCCGGTCATGGACAACCTCACCTCCCAGAGCAAGGGCGGCAACGAGTTCATCGACGTCGACGCCGCGCTCGGCTACGAGTTCCCCGAGACCCGCTCCTCCTATGACGAGCGCGACCTCTCGCTCTACGCGCTGGGCGTGGGCGCCGCCCAGGATCCGCTCGACACGAAGGAGCTCCAGTACGTGTACGAGCTCCACGGCGAGGGCTTCCGCCCGCTGCCCACCTACGGCGTCATCCCCGCGCTCAACTCCGTCCTGAAGATGTCCGCCGAGGGCAAGCAGGCCCCGGGCCTCAACTACGGCCTGGACCGCGTCCTCCATGGCGAGCAGTACACGGAGCTGCTCCGCCCGCTGCCCGCCAAGGCCACGCTGCGCCACAAGGGCCGCATCAAGGACATCTTCGACAAGGGCAAGAACGCGCTCGTCGTCACCGAGGTGACCAGCTACGACGCACAGACGGGCGAGCCGCTCGTGCGCAATGAGATCACCACCTTCGTCCGCGGCGCGGGTGGCTGGGGTGGCGAGCGCGGGCCGGTGACGGATGTTCCCGCTCCGGAGCGCGCGCCCGACGCCGTCATCACCGAGAAGACGCACGAGAATCAGGCGCTCCTCTACCGGCTGTCTGGAGATTGGAACCCGCTGCACGCCGACCCCGAGTTCGCGCGCAACTTCGGTTTCCAGAAACCCATCCTCCACGGCCTGTGCACCTTCGGCTACGTGGGCCGCCACGTCATCAAGGCCTTCGCCAACGGCGACCCGCGCCTCTTCAAGAGCATCCGCGTGCGCTTCGCCGACACCGTGCTGCCCGGCGAGACGCTCCGCACCGAGATGTGGAAGGAGGGCGAGCGCGTCATCGTCCGCTGCAAGGTCGTCGAGCGCGACAAGGTCGTCATCAGCAACGCCGCCGTGGAGCTCCACAAGGAGGTCCCCTCGGCCCAGGCGAAGCCCGCCGCCTCCGCGCAGGCGAGTGCTCCCGCCGCGGCCGGTGGTGGCGCCAGCGCTCGCGTCTTCGAAGCCATCCGCGCCTACGTGGCCCAGCACCCCGAGCTCGTCGCCAAGGTGGCCAACGTCTACCTCTTCAAGCTCACCCAGCCGGACAGCACCTGGACGTTGGATCTCAAGAACGGCCCCGGCGCGGTGCAGCAGGGCGCGCAGGGCAAGGCCGACTGCAGCCTGGAGCTCACCGACGCGGACTTCCTCGCCATGACCTCCGGCAAGGCCGATCCGCAGAAGCTCTACTTCGGCGGCAAGCTCAAGATTACCGGCAACGTGATGGCCTCGCAGAAGCTCGGCTTCCTCTCCAAGGTGGGCCCCGCTGGCGAGGGCTCGGCCCCCGCGAAGGCGTCCGCGGCTCCGGCTCCGGCCGGTGAGAAGACCGGCAACGGCCAGGCTCCGGCCATCTTCAAGGCACTAGGCGAGCGGCTGGCGCAGAAGCCCGAGCTGGCCCGCGAGCTGGGGGCCGTCATCCAGTTCCACCTCACCGAGCCCAAGGGCTCCTGGGTGGTGGACGGCAAGGGCACTCCCGGCGTGCGGGAGGGAACGGCCGAGAAGGCGGACCTGACGCTCCGTCTCTCGGACGAGGACCTGGCGGCCCTGGTGCAGGATCCGCAGGCCGTGCAGCGGCTCTACCAGCACGGCAAGCTGCGGGTGGACGGGGATGTCCGCATCGCCTCGCGCCTGGGCTTCCTCAAGCAGCTCATCTGACGCCACACGAAGAAGGAACCACCACCATGGGACGTCGAGTCAATGTCATCGGAGTGGGGATGGTGAAGTTCGCCAAGCCGGGCGCCAGCGAGGAGTACGACGTGATGGCCTCCAAGGCGGCCCAGGCGGCCATCAAGGACGCCGGCATCAGCTATGGCGACATCCAGCAGGCCTATACGGGGTATGTCTTCGGTGACAGCACCTGCGGCCAGCGCGCTGTCTACTCGGTGGGCCTCACCGGTATCCCCGTCATCAACGTGAACAACAACTGCTCCACCGGCTCCACCGCGCTCTACCTCGCGCGCCAGGCCGTCGAGGGCGGCATGGCCGAGTGCGTCCTCGCGCTCGGCTTCGAGAAGATGGAGAAGGGCGCGCTCGCCTCCAAGTTCGACGACCGCGCCAATCCGCTCGAGCGCCACGTGGACACCATGAACCGCGCCCAGGGCATGAACCAGTCGCCCTTCGCCGCGCAGATGTTCGGCGGCGCCGGCCGCGAGTACCGCTGGAAGTACGGCACCAAGCGCGAGACCTTCGCGAAAATCTCCGAGAAGGCCCGCAAGCACGCCAGCAAGAACCCCTTCGCGCTCTTCACCCAGACGCTCTCGGTGGAGGAGATCCTCGCCTCGGACGAGGTCTTCGATCCGCTCACCCGCTACCAGTGCTGCCCGCCCACGTGCGGCGCCGCCGCGGCCATCGTCTGCTCGGATGAGTTCGCCCGGAAGCTGGGGCACACCAACCCCGTGTACATCGCCGCCCAGTCGATGACCACGGACCTGCCCTCCAGCTTCGGCGACAGCATGATCAAGATGGTCGGCTTCGACATGGCCGCGCTCGCCGCGAAGCAGGTGTACGAGAAGTCCGGCGTCAGCCCCGAGGACGTGGACGTCGTCGAGCTGCACGACTGCTTCACCGCCAACGAGCTCCTCACCTACGAGGCGCTCGCCCTGTGCAAGGAGGGCGAGGCGGAGAAGTTCATCTGGGACGGCGACAACACCTACGGCGGGAAGTTCGTCACCAACCCCTCGGGCGGGCTGCTGTCCAAGGGCCATCCACTGGGCGCCACGGGCCTCGCGCAGTGCACGGAGCTCGTCTGGCAGCTCCGGGGCCAGGCCGAGCAGCGTCAGGTCGAGGGCGCCCGCGTGGCGCTGCAGCACAACCTCGGCCTCGGCGGCGCGTGCGTGGTGACGATGTACCGCCGCGACTGAGCGGCCTGACGGGCGCCCGGGCCGTTCCCCGCCGCACGGGGGAGCGGCTTCGGATGCGCCGCGTCACAACGGGCGCTCTTCCTCTCCAACCCTCCTGGACGACGGGTACAGAGAGGGAGAGTTGCCATGGCGGATACGTTCACCGCTTCGCCGCGAGCCTGTGGCTCCGATTGCAAGGACGTGCACCACCGCCCCCGGAACACGGGCGAGGCGCTGCTCTGCATGAAGAAGGAGCTGACGCCGCTCTACGACCAGAACGACGGCCGCGCCATCTTCCTGCGCGCCTACTACGTCATGACCACCCAGGTGAACGCGGCGGTCCATGGGACGGGCGACTTCAAGGAGACGGGCCCCATCTTCTTCGAGCCCGAGTGTGTCGATCGGCTCACGGGCCGGTTCGCGGTGCTCTATTTCGAGTCTCTTTCCCGCTCCCAGGCGTGTCCCGCCGAGAAGCCCAGCTGCGCGGCCTGGGGGAAGGCCATGGAGCAGGCCATGCGGCCCCGGCCGAGCGTCCTCCAGAACCTGCTGCTCGGCATCAACGCCCACATCAACTTTGATCTCGCCCTGGGCATCCATGACGTCATCCGGGGCGACCTTCAGCGCATACGGCAGGATGTGAAGGACCCGGGCGAGCGCGAGCGCCGGAGCGCGGAGCTGCTGGCCCGGTGGAAGTTCGACCATGACCAGATGAACAACGTGCTGGTGCGCTGCAACCCGAAGATCCAGGAGGTCCTGGGCAGGGAGTTCCGGGGTGCCATGGGCGTCTTGAGCAGGCTGTTCGGTCTGTTCGACGAGCTCATCACCATCACGGGGCTGCGGTACTACCGGGACCGCGTTTGGAACAACGTGCTCGGCATGCTGGCGGCGAGACCGGAGGACCTCGAGAAGGTGAAGCTACGGCTGGGCTGGGAGTCGCTGCAGGTGGCCGAGTTCATCATCGACGGGGGCTGGCTCAACAACGCGCTGTACCGCCTGGACCGGAGACTGCGCCGGGGGAGCTCCGCGGGCAGGTTCCAGCCCGAGCGGGATGGGGTGGAGGTCAACGCGGGGGGACCTCTGGGCCACCGGCTCCAGCGGCCCTTCTGAGCCCCCAGGCTACGGCGGGTGGTGCTCCGCGGCGAGCGCCCCCAACGCGTCCTGTGCCCGCTCCTCGAAGCCACGCGCACCCTGCTGGCGGGCCACCTGGATGGCGCGCAGGAAGCACTCGCGGGCCTCCGCCTCGTGGCCGAGCCCCCGCAGGGCCTCGCCCCGCAGCCGGTTCAGCTCGGCCTCGTAGAAGTGCTGGCCCTCGGTGGGCGCCCGCTCCAGCGCCTCGGTGAGGAGCGTCAGGGCCTCGTGCGGCTGCCCCAGCTTCAGGTGCAGCTCCGCCAGCAGGCCGAGGTCGTGGTGGAACAGGCCGGCGCTGATGCCCGGTCCCGTCCAGGCGGCAATGCCCTCGCGGATGAGCGCCAGCCCCGCGCGCGCCTGCCCCAGCTCGCCCATGGCCCAGCCCTGGATGAGCGTGGCCCAGATCTCCGAGGCCCGGAAGCCGTGCGCGCGCGCGAGCGAGATGGTCTGGGCGCTCCACTCCAGGGCGCACCGGGCCTCGCGGCGCAGCTGGCAGGCCACGCAGATGTAGTTCAGCACGGTGGCCAACGTGTGCGGGTGGCCGATGCGCCGCGCCAGCTCCAGCGCCTGCTGGCTGGAGCGCCGCGCCTCCTCGTTCCGGCCGAGCGTCGAGTACACCATGGCCCCGAAGGCCAGCGTCGTGGCGCGCGGGTTGATCCACTGCTTCTCGGCGATGGCCCGGTGCGCCTCGAGGGGCAGCTCCGGGCAGGCCAGTCCCCGCTCGACGTGCTCCAGGGCGGCGGCCAGCTCTCCCCAGATGTAGAAGGTGGCCGCCATCATCCGGTGCCCCAGGGCGAGCAGCTCCATGTCCTGGTGGCGCTCTCCCTGCGCCACGAGCTGTCTGGCGAGCTCGTGCGCCACGCCGTACTCGGCCCGCGAGAAGGAGTAGACGAAGAGGCCCCAGTAGGAGAGCTGCAGCCGGGGGAGCGCCTCACCCACCTGGGGGATGAGCTCGCGCGCCCGGGTGTACGTGCGCTCCACCTCCGGGGAGCGGTAGCCCTGCACCTGGGCCAGCGGGATGCCCAGGGCGATGAGCAGCCGCAGCTCCTCCTGGAGCCGCTCCGGCGAGTCCGGTTGCCGGCGCAACAGCCGCAGGGCCTGCTGGAAGTGGCTCACCGCCTCCCGGTTGGCCGAGCGCAGGCTGGCGCGTTGCCCGGCCAGGAACCAGTAGCGGATGGCCGGCTCGTCCTCACCGGCCTCGGTGTAGTGGTGGGCAAGCAGCTCCGGCTGTGTCTGGCGCACCTCGGGGGACTGCTCCAGCAGGGCCTCGGTGATGCGATGGTGCAGCTTGCGGCGCGCGCTGCGCGGCAGCGACTGCCAGGCCGCGTCCTGGATGAGGGCATGGCGGAACCGGTAGCCGGGCCCGGCCCGCTCGTGGAGGGGCTGCAGGAGCCCGGCCTCGACGAGTCCCTCCAGGTCGCGTTCGAGCGCCGCCGGGCTCCGCCGTGACAGCGTGGCCAGCAGCGCCTGCGAGAAGCTGCGCCCGATGGCCGCGCAGCACTGGGCCAACGCCTTCTGCCTCGACGGGAGCAGATCCAACCTCGCCAGCAGCAGCTCGTGCAGGGTGATGGGGATGGCGTCCGGGGTGCCACGCTCCAGCACCATGTGCGTCAGCTCCTCCACGAAGAGGGGGACGCCGTCCGTCCGGGCCACCAGCTGCTGGACCACCGCCGGGGGCAGGCTCCGGCCTCCCGCGGCCTCGCGCACCAGCGTGGCGGTGTGCTCCGGAGACAGCCGCTCCAGCGTGAGCGGGTGCAGCCGGGGATGGGCGGGCCAGGGCGGGTGGAAGTCGGGCCGGGCGCTGAGGACGAAGAGGATCCGCTGGGACTCCATCCTCTCCACGAGGTAGCCGAGCAGCTCCAGGGTGGAGGGGTCCGCCCAGTGCAGATCCTCCACCACGGCGAGCACGGGGTGCTCTTGGGCCACGTGCGACAGCAGCGCCGCCAGCGCCTCGAGGGTGCGCTGCTTGCGCCGCTCCGGTGAGAGCTGGAGGGGAGGCCGCTCCTCGGGCTCGGGCAGGGAGAGGAGCTGGCTCAACAGGGAGATGTGCTCCGCGGAGAGTCCCAGCGACTCCGGCACCGCCGCGTGCGAGGCGAAGAGGCGCCGCAGCACCTCGATGATGGGCTGGAAGGCACTGGTACTGGACTGCGGCCAGCACTGGCATTGGAAGTGGATGCAGGCGTCCTGGCAGATCCTCCCGTGCAGCTCCTGGATGAGCCGGGACTTGCCCACCCCCGCCTCGCCGGTGACGAGCACGAAGCCGCCCTGGCCCCGCCGGGCCTGCTCCCAGTGCGCGAGGAGCCGTTGCATCTCCGGCTCCCGTCCCACCAGGGGCGTGAGGCCGCCGGTGACGATCGCCCTCTCGAAGCGGTACGACGAGGGCCGCTCGCGCAGCACCCGGTACAGGTCCAGACGCACCATCCCCGAGAGGCCCTCGTAGACGGAGGGACCGAGCGGCTCGGCCTCGAACCTCCCGCGCACCAGCGCCCAGGTGGCCTCGCTGGCCACCACGGTGTGGGGCCCGGCCTGTGCCGACAGCCACGTCACCACCTTCGGGGCCTCCCCCTGGAGGACGAGGCCCCGGTTGCCGTGCTCGCGCGTGGGCTCGCTCAGCGTCACCTGATCCGTGTGCAGGCCCACCTTCACCGCCAGCACTCCCAAGGCGAGCCGGGGCAGCTTGCGCTGGAGGGCGGCGGGCAGCTCGCGGGCCAGGGCCAGCCCCGCCTGGACCGCGTGCTCCGAGTCGTCCTCGCGCACCGCCGGGTAGCCGAAGCAGGCCAGCACCTCGTCGCCCATGGCCAGGACGATGGAGCCGCCCCGCTGCTGGACGAGCTCCGCGCACCGCTGGTGGAAGGACTCCTCCAGCTCGCCGATGTCCTCGGCGTCCAGCGCGTGCCCGGGCGCGGCCAGTCCCGTCAGCCGGCAGGACACCAGCGTCACCTGCCGCCGCTCCGGAGACACGCGGCGCGGCGCCTGTCCCCGCAGGCCGAGCGCCTCCCTCACCTCGCGCAGCTCCTCGACGAGCTCCTGCCCCGTCTGGTAGCGCCGCTCGGGCGCCTTGGCCAGCATCGTGCGCAGCAGCGGCTCCACCTCCCGGGGCAGCTCCGGGTGGTGCTCGCGCACGGACGGGACGGGCTCGGAGGAGAGCACCCGGGCGCGCAGCTCCTGCAGGTTGGCGGTGGGGTAGGGCGTGGCGCCGGTGAGCATCTCGTACAGCACGATGCCGGTGGACCAGATGTCCGTGCGCTCGTCTTGCCGCTCGCTGCTCCATTGTTCCGGCGCCATGTAGGCCGGCGTGCCGGCGTTGGGCAGGTCCTCGAAGCCCGGCGTGCTGCTCTCCTCCAGCAGCCAGGCCAGGCCGAAGTCGAGCAGCTTCACCTCGCCCTCCCGGGTGAGGAAGACGTTGCTCGGCTTGAGGTCGCGGTGGATGACGTGGTGCTCGTGGGCATGGGCCAGCCCCGCGGCGATCCCCGCCAGGATGCCGAGCGCGCGCCGGGGCTCCAACCGCGGCTCGCGTTGCAGCAATGTCAGGAGGGACTCGCCCTCCAGGCACTCCATGATGAGAAAGGGGATGCGCGGCTCCCACGACGCCCCCTCCCACTCGGAGGTGTCGAAGAGGCGGACGATGTTGGCGTGAGCGAGCTGCGCGATGGCGAGGGCTTCCTGCCGCAGCAGGGAGAACATCTGGTTCTCATCCAGGGGCGTGCCGGGGAGCAGGAACTTGAGTGCCACCTCCCGGCGCAATTGGGCATCCCAGGCGCGGAACACCCGGCCCATGGAGCCACCGCCCAGCTGCTCGAGGATCTGGAACCGCTGGCCGTCACCGCCGCCCAGCCGCTCGCCGAGCGTGGGGATGCGCAGCAGGGCGGACTCCTGGGAGACGGCCTGGAGCAGGTCATCCCCGAAGTCCGAGTCCTCTAGCCCGGGCCCGGAGCCGTCTCCCCCGTCATTCCGACCGGTGTTTCCCGGCATGGTCTTCCCCCAATGTCCCCGCCCGGCATGGCTGGACCCCAAGTTAGGGAGCATCCACTGTCCGGACAACGCAAGCAGCCCGGGAGGGCAAGGCGCTTCCCAGGGGATGGTCCGGGCTCCCTGGAGGGTTGTGCACCGAGCATCGCATCCGTCCATCCCCGGCTGATGCGAGAAGCAGGTCCGCATCAGAGGGGGGATGACACCGACCGCTGGTCTACCTGCCCGCCGTGACGAAACTCTTCCGCCTCCTTCCGTTCCATCGCCTGCCCCGGCACCTGATCCCGGTGGGCGTGCTCATCCTCAGTCTGCTGCTCACCTCCGGCGTGTGTGTGCTGCTGGGGGTGGCGGCGCGCGCGCGGGACGAGGCGCGCTTCGAGAATCTGGTGCAGACGACCTCGGATCGCATCCAGCGCCGGTTGGACACGTACATCGCGCTGCTGCAGGGGACCGAGGGCCTGTTCGCTACCCAGCAGGAGGTGACGCCGGAGGAGTTCTCCGCGTACGTCCAGCTCTTCGAGATCCAGTCGCAGTACCCAGGTATCCAGGGGCTGGGTTTCACCCGGCGCTTCTCGCGCGAGGAGCGCACCCGGGTCGAGCACCAGACACGCACCGCCCTGGGCCTGCCGGGCTTCCATGCCTGGCCCGAGGTCCCCGGTGACGAGCTCCACTCCGTCGTCATGCTGGAGCCGCGCGACATGAGGAACCTGGCGGCCATGGGCTACAACATGTTCTCCGAGCCCATGCGCCGCGAGGCGATGACGCGTGCCCGGGACACCGGCCTGCCCTCGCTCACCGAGAAGGTGACGCTCAAGCAGGAGATCCACCAGGACAAGCAGGCGGGGTTCCTCCTGTACCTGCCCGTCTACCGGGGCGGGCACGTGCCGGCCACGCTGGAGGAGCGGCGCGAGAGGCTCGTGGGCTTCGTCTACAGCCCCTTCCGCGCGGACGACCTGCTCAACGGCATCTTCGGCACCGAGCGGCAGCCGCGTGTGGCCTTCCAGCTCTACGACGGGCTGGAGGTGGGCGAGGAGCGCCTGCTGCACAGCTCGCACGGCCCCGAGGCGCTGGCACACGAGCCGATGTTCACCACCACCACCACGCTGCTGGTGGCGGGGCGGCCCTGGACGCTCTCCTTCTCCTCGTTGCCGGCCTTCGACGCGACGGCCTCGGGGCCCATGGTGTTGCCCTTCTCGGGGCTGGGCGTGCTGGTGAGCCTGGGCTTCTTCCTCATGATGCTCGCCCAGGTGCGGGCGCGCGGGGAGGCGGAGCAGAGCGCGGACGGGCTGCGTGTGGCGCTCGCCGAGCGGGCGCGCGTGGAGGAGCAGTTGCGCGAGGCGGACCGGCGCAAGGACGACTTCCTGGCCATGCTGGCCCACGAGCTGCGCAACCCCCTGGCGCCGGTGCTCACCGCCGTGCAGCTCATGGACCGCAAGCAGCAGCTGGGGCAGGGCACGGAGCGCGAGCGCGAGGTGGTGGAGCGCCAGGTGCACCACATGCGGCGCCTGGTGGATGACCTGCTGGACGTGTCGCGGGTGACGCGGGGCAAGATTCAACTGCGCAAGCACCCGGTGGACCTGGTGCTCCTGGTGGGGCGCGCGGTGGAGTCGGCACGGCCCTTCGCCGATTCACGCGAGCACACGCTGCGCGTGGAGCTGCCGCGAGGGCCGGTGTGGACGGAGGCGGACCCGGTGCGCGTGGTGCAGGTGCTCACCAACCTGCTGCACAACGCGGCCAAGTACTCGGAGTCCGGTGGCCGCATCACCCTGACGCTGGCGCGCGAGGGGGGCGAGGCGGTGGTGCGGGTGGCGGACACGGGCATGGGCATTCCGGCCGAGGCGCTGCCGCACCTCTTCGAGCCCTTCATGCAGGTGGCGCGCACGCTGGAGCGGGCGCAGGGCGGCCTGGGCCTGGGGCTGACGCTGGTGAAGCAGTTGGTGGAGATGCACGGCGGCCGTGTGGAGGCCTGGAGCGAGGGCGTGGGCCGGGGCAGTGTCTTCACGGTGCGCCTGCCGCTGCTGCCCGAGGCGCGCGTGCCGGTGGTGCCCGTGGAGGCACCGGCCGCGCGGGAGCCCTCTGGCGAGGGACGCCGCGTGCTCGTGGTGGACGACAACGTGGATGCCGCCGAGCTGCTGGGCGAGGTGCTGGAGATGGACGGGCACCAGGTGACGGTGGTGCACGACGGCACGGCGGCGCTGGAGCGTATGGACGCCTCGGAGCCCGAGGTCATCTTCCTCGACATCGGCCTGCCGGGGATGGACGGGTACGAGGTGGCGCGGAGGATTCGGGAGCGCTCGGGCGGTGCGGGCCCGCGGCTGGTGGCGGTGACGGGCTACGGGCAGGCCTCGGACCGGCAGCGCTCGCGCGAGGCGGGTTTCGACGCGCACCTCGTCAAGCCGGTGGAGCTCGAGCGGGTGCGCGAGCTGGTGGAGGATCTGGGCGGTAGCGGCTCCGGTGCGTCCGCGTTGAACTGACGGCCCTCAGCGGGGCGTCTGGAAGTCGAAGAGCGCGCGGACGGGGAAGTGGTCCGAGCCGCCCGAGCGCAGCACGCGGGCCTCGGAGAAGGTGAGCCCCCGCCCGAGGATGTGGTCGATCTCCACCACGGCGGGCAGGGCGGTGTTGGCGCCGGGCCAGGTGTTGCCGCAGGAGGCGCCGGGTCCGTCACAGGCGTGCGAGAAGCCCGCGGCGGCGAAGGCCTTCATCGCGTCGGCCTGGCGGCCCTCGTTCATGTCTCCGAGGAGCAGCATGGGGGCCTTCTCGTTTTCGTAGCGCTCCATCAGTGCCTTGCCCTGCTTCGCGCGCAGCTTCGCGTTCTTCTCCAGGGACACGAGCAGGCCATCGGTCTTGATGTGTTTCGCGCCGGGCGCCATGAGGTGCACGCACACCACCTTCAGCCGCTGCCCGCCGAGCCGCACGTCCGCCTCCATGCCGGGAATGCGGTGGGGCTTCTCGGGGAAGCTCCCGGTGCGCAGCAGCGGATGCCGGCTCGCGATGCCCATGCCCCAGGTGCCTTTGCGCGGCGTGAGCACGGTGTGGGGGTACTCCTTGCCCAGGCGCTTGCGGAAGGCCCTGGCGAAGCCCGGCGTCAGCTCCCGCAGGCAGAGGATGTCTGGCTTCTCCTTCTCGATGACGTCGAGCGACTGCTGGATGTCCTCCGCGGGGGCGTCGTAGAGGACGTTGTAGGCCATGGCCTTGAAGGGCTGGCCCGAGAGCAGGGCGAGCACCACGAGCAGGGGGGCGTGCATGCCCCTTCCGGGTGCAGGGCCGGGGCCAGGGGATTCGCGGGGCGGACGTGGCTCCGAGGGGACAGCGCCGTGGTTGCCAGGACGCGCGGGCGTGGCCCGGGGAACGCGGGAGCGCATCCCTGGCGCGTGATTTCGTCCGTGTCACTGCGCGCCGCGTCGTAGGGCCCGAATGTTGGGAATCAGACCGGCTTTCCGGTCGCTCGCTCTCCCCCCGGATTACCGGGTTTTCCAAACCTCTTGTTATGCTCACAAGCCACTCACAAGTCACTCAGTTGTCACAGTGGGGGAGCGCGAGTGTCCTTTGTCCAGTTGCCCGAGAGCGTCAACACCTGCCGCAACCTCGTGGGAGGCGAGTGGCTCGTGCCGCGAGACGCCTCTCTGCTCGATGTGCACAGTCCCTATACCGGTGGAGTCATCGGCCGCGTGCCGCTGACGCCCGCGGAGGGAGTGGCCCAGGCGGTGGAGGCCGCCCGTGCCGCGGCGCCCGGCTGGCGCGCCACGCCCCTGCGCGAGCGCACCACGCTCATGGCCCGCTTCCGCCACCTGCTCGAGTCGAACCTGGAGCGCCTGTCCCACCTGGCCGCCAGCGAGGCAGGCAAGACGGTGGCCGAGGCGCGCGCGGGCCTGCTCAAGGGCCTCGAGGTGTGTGACTTCGCGCTCTCGCTGCAGAACCTGGACACCGGCGGCGCGATGGAGGTGAGCCGCGGCATCTCGTGCGAGTTCCGCCGCGAGCCGCTTGGCGTGGTGGCGGGCATTACCCCCTTCAACTTCCCGGCCATGGTGCCGCTGTGGATGTTCCCCATCGCGGTGACGGTGGGCAACGCCTTCATCCTCAAGCCCTCGGAGAAGGTGCCACTGACGGCGTGCGCGATGGGCGAGCTGATGGTGGAGGCGGGCATTCCGCGCGGCGTCTTCTCCGTGGTGCACGGCGGGCGCGAGACGGTGGAGGCGCTGGTGGCCCACCCGGATGTGCGCGCGGTGGGCTTCGTCGGCTCGTCCGCCGTGGCGCGGCGCGTGTACGCGGAGGGCAGCGCGCAGGGCAAGCGCGTGCTGGCGCTCGGCGGGGCGAAGAACCATCTCATCGTCGTGCCCGACGCGGACGAGGCCCTCACCGCCCAGTCCGTGGTGGACTCCTTCACCGGGTGCGCCGGCCAGCGCTGCATGGCGGCCAGCGTGCTGCTCGCGGTGGGCGACGTGCAGCGGATCGTCGAGCAGGTGCGCGAGCGCGCCTCGCGGCTGGAGCTGGGGCCCGGTATGGGCGCCCTCATCGACCGCGCGAGCCTCACCCGCCTGGAGACGGCCATCGCCGCCGCGGAGCGCGCGGGGGCGCGGGTGCTGCTGGATGGGCGCGGGAAGAAGCCGGCGGGGGAGAAGTGGGCGGCGGGCAACTGGCTCGGACCCACGATTCTCGACGGGGTGCGCCCGGACATGGAGGCGGCGCAGCGGGAGCTGTTCGGCCCGGTGCTGTCCATCGTCCGCGTGCCCACGCTGTCGGCCGCGCTGGAGGTGGAGAACGCCTCGCCCTACGGCAATGCGGCCTCCATCTTCACCACCAACGGCGCGGTGGCGCAGGCGGTGGTGGAAGGCGCGCGGGTGGGCATGGTGGGCGTCAACGTGGGCGTCCCCGTGCCTCGCGAGCCCTTTTCGTTTGGCGGTACCGGCGAGTCCAAGTTCGGCCACGGTGACATCACGGGCCCGTCCAGCCTCGGCTTCTGGACGGACCTCAAGAAGGTCACCCGCAAGTGGACCACGCGCACCGATGGCAGCTGGATGAGCTGAGCTGAGAGGATTCCCATGGCAGACAAGAAACCCGTCAATCACATCCGTCTCACCTCGCACCCGGACAGCGACGCCCAGGTCACCCCCATCCGCTGGGGAGACCCGGAGCCGATGCGCCGCGGCCCCGTCATCGCCACGCTGACCGAGCCGGCGCACCGCAACGCCATCGGCACGCACTCGGGCTCGTACGCCATCTACCGGGCCGTCGCCGTGGCGGCCGGGCAGCTCACGCAGGACCACCGGGCGGACCTCACCAACACCGCGCCCGCGGTGCAGATCGGCCCCCACAAGGCCTGGGCGAACCCCGAGCGCATCGTGTCGATGGATCCGTGGGGCGCCGTGGCTCCGCAGGCCTTCCGCGCCTACATGGACCAGGGCATGGACATCCGGCCGTCCATCGCCATCACCCGTGCGCACATCAACATGCCCGAGCTGCGCGATGCCATCACCGCCGGCCGCCTCAAGCCGGATGGCAACATCCTGTGCGCCAACGGCGACGTGAGCGTGGTGAAGGCCGCGGTGGAGCCGGTGTGGTACCTGCCCGGCATCGCCAAGCGCTTCGGCCTCACGGAGGCGCAGCTGCGCCGCGGCCTCTTCGAGCAGACCGGCGGCATGTTCCCCGAGCTCATCACCCGCTCGGACCTGGAGGTGTTCCTGCCGCCCATCGGGGGGCTGACCCTCTACTTCTTCGGGGACATGGACACCATCTCCAACCCGGACATTCCGCTGGCGGTGCGCGTGCACGACGAGTGCAACGGCTCGGACGTGTTCGGCAGCGACATCTGCACGTGCCGGCCCTACCTCACGCACGGAATCGAGGTGTGCATCGAGACGGCCCAGCGGGGCGGCGCGGGCGTCATCGTCTACTCGCGCAAGGAGGGCCGCGCGCTGGGCGAGGTGACGAAGTTCCTCGTGTACAACGCGCGCAAGCGCCAGGAGGGCGGGGACTCGGCGGCCACCTACTTCCACCGCACCGAGTGCGTGGCCGGTGTGCAGGACATGCGCTTCCAGGAGCTGATGCCGGACGCGCTGCACTGGCTGGGCATCACCCGCATCCACCGCTTCGTGTCCATGAGCGACATGAAGCACGACGCCATCGTCCGCTCGGGCATCGAGATTCTCGAGCGCGTGCCGATTCCGGAGGAGCTCGTCCCCGCGGACGCCAAGGTGGAGATGGAGGCGAAGAAGGCCGCCGGCTACTTCACCACGGGCAAGGTGGCCTCCAAGGAGGAGCTCGCCGAGGTGAAGGGCAGGTCACTCGATGCGTGAGCCCTCGTCCGCCGTGGCGTACCTGCGCAGCCCTCGCGCCATCCGCGAGCGCTGCCGGGCCCTGCTGGAGCTGGGCACCGCCGGCCTGTTGAAGCATTTCCGCGTGGACATGGACCGGCTGCCCGCCGTGGCGGACTACGTGCTGGCCGTCACGCGCGAGGCGTACCCCACGCTGGACATTCCGGTGCACAGCCGGTGGGGGCACTTTGACGTGGGCGGGGTGCGGCGCAACGCGGAGCTGGATGCGCGGCTGGCCTCGCTGCCGCGCGCCGAGCGGGCCCGGGCGAAGCTGGACCTGGTCATCACCAGCGTGCTGCTGGACGCGGGCAGCGGGCCCACGTGGAAGTACGTGGAGGCCGGCGGTGGCACGTATGCGCGCTCCGAGGGCCTGGCCGTGGCCAGCTTCCGCATGTTCCTCGCGGGGGCGTTCTCCTCGGATCCGGCCCAGCCGCTGCGGGCGGATGCCGAGGGGTTGCAGCGGTTGACGCTCGAGTCGCTGGCGCGGGGCTTCCAGGTGACGGAGGCCAACCCGCTGGCGGGGCTGGAGGGACGGCTCGCGCTGCTGCAAGGGCTGGGACGGGCGCTGCCGAGGCCCGGCGCGCTCTATGACATGCTCGCGGCGTGGGGCCCCCGGGTGCCCGCGGCCGAGGTGCTGGGGCGGGTGCTGGAGTCGCTGGGGTCCATCTGGCCGGGGCGCATCACGCTGGACGGGGTGAACCTGGGCGACGTGTGGCACCACCCGGTGATGGGAGCCGAGGGGAGTCCGGACTCGCTGGTGCCCTTCCACAAGTTGTCCCAGTGGCTGACGTACTCGCTGCTGGAGCCGCTGGAGGAGGGCGGCATCACGGTGACGAACCTGGATGTGCTTACCGGGCTGCCCGAGTACCGCAACGGGGGCCTGCTGGTGGACCTGGGCGTGCTGGTGCCGAGGGACGCGCGGCTGCTGACGGACGTGTTCGCACCGGGCTCGGAGCCCATCGTGGAGTGGCGGGCGCTGACGGTGGCGCTGCTGGACGAGGTGGGGAAGCTCGTGCGCGAGCGGCTGGGGATGACGGCGGAGCAGCTGCCGCTGGCGAAGGTGCTGCAGGGCGGGACGTGGAGCGCGGGCAGGAAGATCGCCGCGGAGAAGCGTCCGGGAGGCCCGCCGCCCATCCGCATCGAGAGTGACGGGACGGTGTTCTGAGAGCCGCTCTCCCTCTCCCGCTGGGAGAGGGTGGGGGTGAGGGTCTTCTTTCTTTTTACCCGAGCGACGAGGAGGGAGCCGTGACGTACCCTGACAACTGCACCGTGGTGGACCACCCGCTGGTGAAGCACAAGCTGACCCTGATGCGGCGCAAGGACACGAGCACGGCCTCGTTCCGCGCGCTGTTGCAGGAGATTTCGCTGTTGCTCGCCTACGAGGCGATGAGGGACCTGAAGGTGCGCGATGAGACCATCGAGACTCCGATGATGGAGACGGTGGCGCCGGTGCTGGATGGAAAGAAGCTGGTGCTGGTGGCGATCCTGCGCGCGGGGCAGGGCATCCTGGACGGGATGCTGCAGTTGGTGCCGAGCGCCCGCGTGGGACACATCGGCCTGTACCGGGACCCGAAGACGCTGGCGGCGGTGGAGTACTACTACAAGGTGCCGAACCAGCTGGCGGACCGCGACGTCATCATGTGTGACCCGATGCTGGCGACGGGGAACTCGGCGGTGGCGGCGCTCAACCGGGTGAAGCGCAGCAAGCCGGGGAGCCTGCGATTCGTGTGTCTGCTGGCGTGCCCCGAGGGCCTGGCCAACCTGCGCGAGCACCACCCGGACGTGCACGTCTACACCGCCGCGGTGGACGAGAAGCTCGACGAGCACGGCTACATCCTCCCGGGTCTGGGAGACGCGGGCGACCGGCTCTTCGGCACGCGGTAGCTCGGGGAAGAGGGGTCGTGCATGCTGCCAGGGCATGAGTGCTCGCTGCTGGCAGCGCATGGCCGTGGCCCTGTGGCTCGTCCTGTTGGTTTCGTGTGTCACGTCGCCGGAGCGGTTGCCTCCGGAGGGGCGGAGTCTGGCCCGGCCCCAGGTGGTGCGGACGAGCACTCTGCCCGGAGGTGCACTGAGGCTCGGCTTCGAGCCATTGGCGCCTGACGCGGCCCTGGAGCGGATTCGAGTGGAGGAAGCGCGGGCGGTGCTCGCGGCCTTCCATGCATCCTTCTCGCGAGAAGAGGGCCGCCGCTTCCGGCTGGTGAGGGCCTCGACGCAGCCGGGGCCCGCGGAGTGGGAGCAGCGGCTGCGGGAGGCGTTCGTGTCCCGGTTCGGCCCGCCAGAGGTGGCGCTGCCCGGGTCACTGGAGACGAGCCCCGTCCTCCAGGCCCTGAAGCTGTCTCCCCGGTACATGGGCGAGGGTGTGCGGGAAGCGGCGAGGGAGCTGTTCAGCTCACGCGTCTTCCTCACCAGCGTGACGCTGTCGGTGCTGGTGTACTTCAGCGCGTGGCTGGCGCCCGAGCCGTTATTCACCAAGGCATTCGTGGCGACGTGGACCCTGCGGCTGGCGCTGGCGGTGGGGGCGTGGGAACTCGGTCAGTTCGCGCGAGCGTGCGCGAGGCTGTACCAGGAGGCCGAGGCGGCGAGGACGGTAGAGGAGTTGGAGGCGGTGGCCGAGCGCTTCGGCAAGGCGGTGGGAGGCACGGGGCTGAGGGTGTTGATGCTGGTGGCCAGCATGGGAGTGGCCAAGGGGTTGCCCGAGGTACCCCAGGGAGGACTCGGAGCATTGCTGCGCGCGCCCCGGTTCGCGCTGCCCGGGGGGCTGTCGATGGGGGGAGCGCAAACGGTGCAGATGGTGGCCGATGGCACCGTCATCGTGACGGAGTGGCGGCGGGGACGGCAGCGGCTTCCGCCGTGGGCAGCGCCTGCACGGACGGCTCCGAGAGCCAGGACGGCTACCACTGGCACCACCTGGCCACGAACAAGAATGAGATCTCAGCGGTTTCTGGGGGACCCTGGACGCCGCTCTTCAAGGAAATCTTCGAGCTAGCCGAGATGGGACTGGATGCAGCGGAGAACCTCGTCTACCTCAAGGGCCACAAAGGTCCGCACCCAGCGGAGTACCATGAAGCTGTGTACGAGAAGCTCAGCGTAGCGGTCAGGGACTGCGGGACCGCTCCTCAATGCAGGCGCAAGCTTGCGAAGGCTCTTGAGGAGCTCGCTGCCGAGGTGTGCACTCCGGGGTCACGGCTCCACCGGCTGGCGACAAGGTCTCAGGACTGAGGACGAATCGAGCGGCATGCCCAGATATTTCGATTTGAAGGATGACAGATACCATCCGGGGCGGTGGCACTTGGGAAATCCCAGGGATGAGCAGGGGCAACGAATCAACCCCTGGCAGTTCTTCAACGGCAGACGGCTCGAGTTCCAAGGGACGATCCGTTTCCCCGTAAAGCCCGATGGCGTGGAACTGGACTTCTGTTGGGCGGCCTTCTCCATCCCCGTGGTGCACGGCCGCTTCGTCCAGCTCTTCGAGCGGCTGGGCGTCCAGGACGTACAGTTCATCCCCGTGCAGGTGGAGGGCCACACCGAACCCTTCTTCATCCTCAACACGCTGCGCACCCTCCGCTGCGTCGACGATGCCCGGTGCGAAGAGGTGCAGTACTTCAAGCCCGAGGATGAGCAGCCCGAAAAGGTGGGCGAGTACAAGTTCATCGCGGGCCTGCGCATCGACCCAACGAAGGTGGGGGATGCCCGCATCTTCCGCCCCTGGGGCTGGACGGGCTCGCTCATCGTCTCCGAGGACCTCAAGCAGGCCCTGGAGGCCGAGCGCATCACCGGCACGCGGTTCGTCGAGGTGTGAGCAGGCCTTCCGCACGGCCCCGGATTGCTTTCTGTCCCGGCCGCGTTTACCTTTTCGAGCGATGATTCTCCTGACGTGCCAGCGTCGATTTAGCCGCCCCCCGAGCCCCACCAGGCGCCGGGAGGCCGTGCTGCGTCGCTAGCCCGTTCTCCCTTCGCGGATCGCCTCTCGGCGTGACGCTCGCCTGGACCTGGGGTTCGGGGGGTGTCCGAGCGTCCTGGCGCCTGTCTCCTGGCGCCGTCTCCGTTCACTCCAGCCCGAGAGCCCTTCCATGTCCGTCTGCATCCTCAGCACCGACGCCGTCCGCCGTGCCCTCTCCCTCCGTGACCTGACCGACCCCGCCGCCGGTCCCCATGCCATGCAGCGCCTCGTCGATGACGTGCTCGCCGCCCTCCGCGGTACCTGGCACTGCGACGTCCTCCTGCACCGGCAGAGCCCCATCGTCTCCGTCTCCGACAACTACGACCGCCTTCGCTACCCGCCCGATGGCGCCGCCCGTGACGCCCGCTACACGCGCTACGTCTGTGACACCGCCCTGCTGCGCACCCAGACCTCGGCGATGATTCCTCCCCTCCTGCGCCAGCTCGCCGCCTCGCCCCGCTCTCCCGGGGACGTGCTGCTCGCCTGTCCCGGGCTCGTCTACCGCCGCGACTGCATCGACCGGCTCCACACCGGCGAGCCCCACCAGCTGGACCTCTGGCGCATCCGCCAGGGCGCGCCCCTCGGCGTCCGCGAGCTGCTCCACATGGCCGAGACCGTGGTGCGCGCCGTGCTCCCTGGCCGCGAGCTGCGCACCACCCCCTCCCAGCACCCCTACACCACCGAGGGGCTCCAGCTGGACGTCCGCCACGGCGAGGAGTGGGTGGAGATCGGCGAGTGCGGCCTGGCCCACCCGGAGCTGCTCGCCGGCAGCGGCCTCGACCCGGCGCGCGTCTCGGGGCTCGCCATGGGGCTCGGGATGGATCGCATCCTCATGTTGCGCAAGGGCCTGGACGACATCCGCCTGTTGCGAGCCGAGGACCCACGCATCGCCTCACAGCTGCTCGACCTGGAGCCGTACCGCGAGGTGTCCTCCATGCCCGCCGTCCGCAGGGACCTCTCCCTCGTACTCGAGGGCGAGGCCACCCACGAGGAGCTCGGAGACCGGGCGCGCGCCGCGCTCGGCTCCCGCGCCGACGTGGTGGAGTCCGTCGAAGTGCTCTCGGAGACGCCCTACGAGGCCCTGCCGCCCACCGCCATCCGGCGGCTCGGCATCGCTCCCGGCCAGAAGAACGTGCTGCTGCGCGTGGTGCTGCGTGCGCTCGATCGCTCGTTGACCCACGCCGAGTGCAACGAGCTGCGCGACACCCTCTACGCCGCCCTGCACCGGGGCTCCGCCTGGGAGTGGGCGTCCGCCGCCTCGCACCCCTGACAGAGGCCCCGGCGCGGGGGACTACTCCGCCGCGCCGGCGCCCGGCTTCACCCCGGCGTCGCGCGCCGCCTGCCCGCGCACCTGCATCGAGCCCATCAGCCGATCAATCCACCGGTGGCTGATGCCGAAGTTCTTGTCCGGGCAGGCGAAGTGGTGCGCCATGTGGTGCGCGCGCAGCGCCTTGCCCCAGTTGGTCCACGGCTTCTTGTAGTGCACCGCCCAGTGCAGGTAGTCGTAGGCGAGGTAGCCCACGACGACGCCGAAGAAGTAGGGGAGCGTCGCGTCCGGCCGGCCCACCAGCCACAGCAGCCCGCCGATGACGATGGCCAGCGGGATGCTCGCTCCCAGGGGCATCACCAGCCGCTGCGGATCATCCGGGTACGTGTGGTGGTAGCCGTGGATGATGGCGTGGAAGCGCCGGGTCAGCGGCCCGTTCCCCTCCCAGTGGAAGAGGTTGCGGTGCAGCGTGTACTCCATGAAGCACCACGTGAGGAACCCGAGCGGCGCGAACAGGGCCACCATCCCCATGCGCGTCGTCCCGCTCCACAGCCCCCAGCCCAGCAGGCCCGTGATGATCGGAATGTAGAAGGCGAACGGAGTGGCAGGGTGGATCTTCGAGGCGGCTTCGAGGAAGTTGTTCTCGAACATCCGCCCGGAGCCGTGGCGCACGTACTCAGTCTTCATGGCCGTACCAGGGAGGCAAAAGGGGTGTTGCATGGCGGACAACCGCCCGCCGCGCCCTTATATACCCCCCGGCCGCCGTGGGGGCGTGACGAAAATCCCCGGTCCCGCCCCCCTCTGTCCTCCAGTTCCTCCTGCCCGGCCCGCTCGGAGAACGGGCGGACGGGCGGGGTGTCTACCCTTGGACAGGCAGTTGCGGCATCCTGGATTTCCGTGGAGGACGTGATCCGATGCGCCGACAGCTGCTGAGCACCGTGTATGGCACCCTGCTGATGGGCAGCGCCCTGTTGTCCGGGTGCGCCAGTGTCTCCAAGACCGCCTATCCCCCCATCCAGGCGGAGGCCTCCCCGGAGGCACTCGCGCGCGGCGAGAGCATCTTCCGCGGCGCCTGCGAGGGCTGCCACCGCGGGCCCGACTCGCAGCGCGTCACCGGCGCCCCCATGAAGGATGCGCCCGGGTGGCTCGGGACGCTCCACACCGCCAACCTCACCGCCCACCCCACCGCCGGCATCGGCGCGGCGAAGGACGAGGAGCTGGCCCGCGTCATCCGCTACGGCGTCAGCCGCGACGGGCGCTCCATCCCCATGCCCGGCTCCCCCATGGGCGACAAGGATCTCGCCGCCGTGCTGGGCTTCATGCGCTCCCCGCATCCGCTCTTCGAGGCCGATGCCACCGTGGCGCCCCGCACCCAGTTCTCCTTCCTCGGCGGGCTGGCCTGGGGCGTCGTGTCCAAGGTGCCGGATCATCCCGCCTCGGGCATCCCCGTGCCCGCCAAGGGGCCCACCCTCGAGTACGGCCGCTACATGGCCCAGGTGCTCGATTGCGCCGGCTGCCACACCAACAGCTTCGACCCCAAGGACTCCGACGGGCCCAAGGGCTTCTCCGGCGGCCGCGAGTTCCTCGGCGCCGATGGCAAGCCCATCCACTCCGCCAACATCACCTTCGATGCCACCGGCCTCCAGGGTTGGAGCCTCGAGGACTTCACCCGCGCCGTGCGCGACGGGCTCGCCCCCGGGGCCATCGTCCGCTACCCCATGCCTCGCTACCGCGGCGCGGATGACGTGGACATGCAGGCCCTCTACGAGTACCTGCGCTCGCTGCCCCCGCGCCGCAACGAGGTCCCCGGCGCCCGGCCCCACACTGCTCCCGAGGCCGCCGCGCCCTCCGCCCGGGTGACGCCCGCCTCCGTGTCCACCCAGGCGGTGGAGCCCGGGACTCCCGTGCGCACCTCGGCCACCGCCGGGCTCGTCACCCTCGTGCTCGCCCAGGCCGAGCCCAAGAAGGACGTGGACCCCGCCGCCCTCTTCGCCCGGCTGGGCTGCACGCTCTGCCATGCCCCGGGCGCCCGCTACCACGAGCGCATCGTCAACGCCGCCGGCAAGCCCGAGCAGGACCTGGCCAGGTGGATCCGCAACCCCGAGCAGTTCGTCCCCGGCACCACCATGCCCACCTACGCCTCGCTCATCGACGAGCCCACGGCGCTCGCGCTGGCGCGGTGGATCAAGTCCGGCGGCCCGGCCGCTCGCAAGTAGGAGGCGTCCCATGCGCCGCGCGCTGCTCGTCGTGGACCTCGAGGGCGTGGCCGGCGTGGACACCCCCGGGGCGTTCATCTCCGGCACTCCGGAGTACGCGCGCTCCCAGGCCCTGCTCACGGCCGAGGTGAATGCCGCGGTGGAGGGCCTGCTCGCCGCGGGCTTCCAGCGGGTGCGGGTGAGCGACAGCCACCTGTCCGGCTCCGGTGCGTCCAACCTCCTGCTCGAGGCGCTCCACCCCGCGGCCGAGCCGTACTTCCTCGCGGAGGACGCGTACGCCCCCCACCTCTTCGAGGCGGTGGAGGCGGTGGCCTGTCTGGGCATGCACGCGGCGGCGGGCCCGGCGGGCTTCGCCGCGCACACCGTGGACCTGCTCGGCGCTTGGACGTGCGCCGGCCGGGCGCTGTCGGAGGCGGACCTCGTGCTGGCCCTGGCCGCGGAGGCCGGGGTGCCCGCGGTGTTCGTCTCCGGCGATGACGTGCTGCAGGCCCACCTCGGGGGCCGCGTGGGCTACGTGCGCACCAAGGTGGCCCTCTCCGTCACCCGCGCCTACTCGCGCGAGCCCGAGGCGGTGCTCCCGGAGCTCTCCCGAGCCGCCTCGCTGCCGGCCCGACGCGTGGAGCCCCTTCCGGACGCGCCGCTCATCCTCACCTTCAAGAGCGGGCACCAGGCGGCGCTCGCCACCCGGGCCGGGGCCCGGCGGTTGGACCACTACCGCGTGGAGGTGGAGGGGCGCACCTTCCGCGAGCGCTACACGCACGCCCTGGGCGCCACCTCGGCCGCGGGCGAGGTGCTGGCGGACGCCGTGGGGGACGTGCCCGGCAGTCCCGTCTTCCTCCGCGACGCCACGGCCCTCTTCCGCCTGCGGGGGCCTCCCGCGCACCCGCCCCCCGCGAGGACGGAGGCGGTGGAGCGCGCGCTCGGGGCCTTCCTCTCGCTGACGGAGGGCGGAGATGAGGAGGCGCGGGCCCTGCGCGCGCTGACGCTGCACATGCTGGAGGGCCATGCGCCCGGGGCCTTCGCGCGCCGGGGGCTTGGGCCCGTGCTGGAGGCGGCGGTGGCCGCGCTGGCCGAGGTGCCGCTGGCGCTCCCCGAGGGGCTGTCCCCGGACGTGGGCATGGCGCGGGTGGATGCCTGGTACGTGCGCCGCGAGCGCGGCCTGCCCCACGCCCCGCTGGAGCCGTACCTCCTCCGCGCCTACCTGGAGCACCTGGCGGGCGAGGGCCACGGCCTCCATGCGTGGCTGCTGGGAGAGATGGCCGCCACGCGCGGCCTGGACGTGCGCCTGTCCCTCCCCGCACGCGCCATGCGCGATGCCTCCCGGGTGGCGGACCTCTACTGGCTCACGCACCTGTACCTGCTGGACACCCGCTACCTGCGCGCCGCGCCGCGCCATCCGGACGCCCCGGCGTGGACGGAGGAGCTGCTGGTGGCCACGCCCTGGGTGGTGGAGCAGGGCAACGTGGACCTGGGGGCGGAGCTGGCCTTCTGTCTGCAGTGCGTGGGCGAGGCCGGAGGCGGGGCCCACGAGGCCCTCCTGGTGCTGCTCGAGGAGCACCAGCAGCCCGATGGGTGCATGGAGGATGCCCATGCCACCGCCGGCGCGCTGCTCGCCTTCGCGGGCGCCGAGGAGCGCCGTCCGTAGTTCCCACCTTGGGCAGTGGGGTGTCTCCGACGGGGCGCCATCTTTCCCAGATGGAGAAATGACTTTCCACGGAGAGCCTGTAGGCACCTGTGCGCGCACCCCTCGGGGTGTTGAGCGCCTCACGTGCCGTTGAGCCCAACGTCAGACGTTCGACGCGCGGGTTGTCGACGGGCAGACCTCTACGGCTTTCCTGGAGTTCCAGCCGATGCCGGAAATGGCGCGCATCTCCACCGTGATCCTTGCCACCCGGTGAGCCCCGGGTGGCCGAGAGCCGGAGGTGTGAGCCATGGGTTTCACGTCTTTCGAAGGTCTGCGGAACGGGATGGCCGGGCGCGTGGCGGGCCGGAGCGTGGTGGGGTGGGTGCTCACGTCGGTGCTCGTCGCGGGCTGTGGAGTGGAGGAGCTGCCCTCCGAGGAGCAGGGCCCGGCGCTCCAGACCCAGGCGCAGGCGCTGGTGGAGGACAACGGCCTGTCGCTCAACGGCCTGTCGCTCAACGGCCTGTCGCTCAACGGCCTGTCGCTCAACGGCTTGTCGCTCAACGGCCTGTCCACCACGGACTTCTCCACCTGGTTCAACGGCAACCCGGCCGGTAATCAGCAGCTGATGAGCTACATGGTCCGCTGCGCGGTGCCCGCGAACGAGACCCGCACCTTCACCAACCCGGCCACGGGCGTCGTCTACACCTGGCAGGGCGGGCTGGGCCTGGCGCCGGACTGGGCGGGCGGGGCTCCGGCCTCCCTGGCGGAGCAGCAGGTCATCTCCGCGTGCCTGGCGGCCCACGCCAACAACTACGGGCTGCACGTCCCCATCTCCCTGCTGGGCCGCGACTCGAAGGAGGTGGCCATCCCCTACTCCTCCGAGGAGATGACGACCTTCGCCCGCAAGGAGTCGTGCTTCTTCGGCAACGTCTTCAAGAACGAGGGGCTCTTCGCCGGCAACGACCGGAGCGCGCTGGCCTCGGACGAGAGCTCCTCGCGCCCGTGCGGCCTGGTGGGCTTCGGGCTGCTCTCCAACTCCTCCTGCTCCCAGGTGCAGCGCGTCGGCCAGTGCGAGCAGAGCTGCACGCTGGACGCCACCGGCACCTACTACACGAGCTGCACCCGCAACGGCGTGCAGTACAAGCCGCTCACCACCCGCATCCGCGCCCAGGACATCAACCACTGCGGTGACGGCGTGTGCCAGCAGGGCGAGCGCTGCGGCTTCGGCATCACCGCCGACAGCTGCCTGCTGGACTGCGGCTCCTGCATCCTCTGAGCGGCGGTGGGCCGCGAGCCCTCGCGGGCTCAGGCCACACGCACCCGCGGCACCCCCTCGCGGCGCTCCACCCGCATGGGCAGGGAGCCGCGGGGACGCAGGCTGACGAGGGGCTCGGGCACCACGGGCACCCCCGGCCCCCCCCGCAGGCGGAAGCGCTGCGCCACCACGGTGAGCAAGAGCTGCGCCTCCATCATCGCGAAGGTGTTGCCGATGCACTGGCGCTGCCCCCCGCCGAAGGGCAGCCAGGCCCAACGCGGCCGGTCCTTGCTGTTCTCCGGGAGGAAGCGCGTGGGATCGAAGCGCTCCGGCTCGGGCCAGAAGTCCGGGTGGCGGTGGGTGACGTAGGGGACGAGGATGACGATGTCCCCCTTGGGAATCCGGTAGCCGTCCACCACGTCGTCCTCCACGGGCACGCGGGGAATGGCCCAGAGGGGCGGGTAGAGGCGCAGGGCCTCCTCGAAGACGCAGCCCACGTAGCGCAGCCTCGGGAGATCCGCCACCGTGGGCAGCCGCCCACCGAGCGCCGCGTCCACCTCCGCGTGCAGCGTGGCCTCCACCTCGGGGTGCTGGGCCAGCAGGTGGAAGGTCCACGCCAGCGCGGTGGCCGTCGTCTCGTGGCCGGCCAGCAGCAGCGTCATCACCTCGTCGCGCAGCTGCGCGTCGTCGAAGGTGTCACCGGTGTCCGCGTCGCTCGCGGCCATCAGCATGCCGAGCAGATCCTCCGCCTGGCCCCCCGCCGCGCGGCGCCGGGCGATGAGGCCTCTGACAATCCCATCCAGCGTGCCCACCGCCTGGCGGAAGGCGCGGTTGCTCCGCGTGGGCAGCCGGTAGAGCCAGGGCAGGTAGGGCAGGGGGGAGATGATGCGCTCGTTGGTGACCTCGAGCGCGGTGGTGAAGGCCTCGCCCATGCGGTCCGTGTGCTCGCCCACGTCCACGCCGAAGAGGGCGCGCACCACCACGGTGAGGGTGAGCCGCATCAGCTCCTGGAAGAGGGGCAGCGGCGTGCCCTCGTCCGCGGCGCGCTCCCAGGCGGGGAGCCGCTCACAGAGGGTGTCCGTCATCCTCGCGCCGAGCGCCGCCAGCCGCTCCTTGTGGAAGGCGGGCTGGGCGAGCCGGCGCTGGCGCTTCCAGAAGTCGCCCTCGGCGGTGAGCAGGCCATTGCCCACCAGGGGGCGTGTCTTGTCGAAGACGGTGCCCTTCGTGTAGCGGGCGCTCGCGTCGGCCAGCACGTGCTTGACGTGCGCCGGGTGCGTGAGCTGCTCCACGTAGATGGAGCCCATGCGGTAGCGCACCACGTCCCCGAGCTTCTGGCGGCTCCCGAGGTACAGTCCGAGGGGATTGCTCGCTCGCTCGGGCAGGTGGCCCCAGAGCCAGTGGCCCGGGGGCATGGGAGGCAGCGGTGCGGAGGAGGTCATGGGGTCCGGGCCGTTTCGAGAAAGGGGCGGGTTTGTCTCCGCCACCTGGTGCGGCAACCAGCATCCACGGGCGGACTGACAGGAGCTGACGAGTGCCCTCTTCCCCTGGGACCAGGTTGGGGAGCGGAGCCATGCGGACCCGGCGTGAAGTCATCGGTGTGATGGGCTCGGGGACGGAGGAGCACCGGGCCTGGGTGGAGCCGCTGGCGCGGTGGATTGCCATGCGGGGCTTCCACCTGCTGACGGGGGCGGGAGGCGGGGTGATGGGCGCGGCGGCCGAGGCCTTCGTGGCGGTGGAGGGAAGGGCGGGACTGTCGCTCGGCATCGTGCCGGGGGCGGTGGAGGACGGCACGTGGCGGCCCAAGCCGGGCTACCCCCACGCGTCGGTGGAGCTGCCCATCCTCACGCACCTGCCGCTGAGCGGCGAGCAGGGGACGGAGCCGATGAGCCGCAATCACCTCAACGTGCTCACCGCGCGGGCGTTGGTGGCGCTGCCCGGGGGCGCGGGCACGGTGTCCGAGGCGGTGCTCGCGCTGCGCTACGGCAGGCCGCTCATCCTCCACGGTCCGCGCGAGGCCTTCCACGCCTTCCCCGCGGAGCTGGAGCGCACGGAGTCGCTGGAGCGGGTGTGCGCCTTCCTGGAGGCGGCGGTGCGCTAGCCGGAAAAAAGAAGCCCCCGGCACCGGGGGGGGAGTGTCCCGGTGCCAGGGGCGGGGCGCGCAGGGAGCAGGCGCGCGTTACCGCGTCACTGCGTCACGGGGACGAGCGTGTCCACCTGGGCGGTGCCCGTGTAGCTGGTGGGCGTGTTGAGGAAGCCCTTGAGCTGCACGCGCCAGGTGCCCGCGGCCGGGCGGGGCACGGACACCGACTCACCGGTGGAGGTGCCGTTGGCGCTGCTGGCCACCAGGTTGCCGCTCGGATCGTAGACGAAGAGGTCCAGGTCCAGCGCCGGGTTGCCCCAGTCCGTGGTGATGCGCAGCGCGTTGGCGCCGGCGGGCACCGCCAGGTTGTGCGTGTGCGAGGCCTCCACGAGGGTGACGTCCAGCACGGGCAGCTTCACCGTCAGGCCCACGTTGCCGCTCCAGCCCGGCAGGTTCGTGGTGACGGTGGTGGTGCGGCTGCCAGCCGACTCGGAGGCCTTGCGCACGGCGGCGTAGGCGTCCGCGTAGCCCGCGCCCGCCTCGAACACCTGCAGCTGCCGCGTGGTGCCGGTGGTGGCGTCCTGCTCGAACATGGGCCGGGCCGTGGAGGTGATGGCCGCCAGCACGCCGTCCATGTTGAGCGACGGGTTGACCTCCAGCATCAGCGCGGCCAGGCCGCTCAGGTGCGGGGTGGCCATGGAGGTGCCATCCAGCGCCGCGTAGAAGGGCTCCGGGTGCAGGCCGTCCAGGCCGAGGTAGGGCTGCGCGACGGTGGCCGTGGTGGCGCGCGCCGCGACGATGGCCACGCCCGGCAGGGTGATGTCCGGGTGGTGGAGCGCGTCGCCCGGGATGCCGCGGCTGGAGAAGCTGGCCAGTTGCCCCGGCACGCCCTGGGAGATGAGCGGATTGGTGGCCGTGCTCGTGTCCTTGGCCGCGCCCGCCGCCACCGAGATGACGCACGGCGAGGCGCTGTACGGGTTGAGCGTGTCCGCCCCGGGGCCGTCGTTGCCCGCCGCGAAGGCCACGATCATCCCCTCGTCATAGGCGCGCTTGGAGGCGATGCTGACAGGGTCGAAGGGCGCGAAGTGGCTGCCGCTGGTGCCCCACGAGTTGGAGATGACGCGGACGTTGTACGTCTCGCGGATGTCCGGAGCCATCAGGAAGTCGAAGCCCTCCAGCGAGTAGAGGATGCTGATGGCCTCGCCGGTGCCCACGCCGATGAGCCGGGCGCCCGGGGCCACGCCCTTGTACTTGCCGCCGGACTTCGCGCCGGAGCCGCCGATGGTGCTGGCCACGTGCGTGCCATGGCCGCTGGTGAGGTCGCTGTTGGGCACGTCGATGTAGAGCGCGCCGCCCACGCCCGCCTCGACGATGGGCGCCACCACCTTCACGTTCTTCACCAGGTTGGGGAAGTCCCCGTGCGTGCCGTCCACGCCCGAGTCGATGATGCCCACGCCCACGCCCGCGCCCGTGGCGTTGTAGGCCGTGCGCGCGGTGTCCGCGCCGATGTAGGCCACGCTCTGGTCCAGGAAGTAGTGCAGCGGCCGGTCCTGGTAGATGGAGAGGAGGCCGAGCGGCTGCAGCACGGTGCGCAGCGTGCCCATGAGCACGGGGGTGACGGGCACCTTGAGCGCCACCATGGGCAGCGCCTTGAACGCGCCCAGGTTGTCCCCCAGCGACAGGCCCAGCGTGCTCTGCAGCAGGTCCACCGCGGGCGCCACCGCCTCCTGCGTGTTGAAGGAGAGGATGAGCGTCTTCACCAGGCCGTCCGACGCCAGGGACGGGTCCACCACGGCCTGGGTGAGCGCCGCCTGCGCCTGAGCGCTGGAGTAGAGCGCGGTGCAGGCGCTCGGGGCGGTGGTGGCGGGCTCCACCACGGGCTTCTTGTTGTTGAGCGCGCGGCTCGCCTTCGCGACGGACTCCTGCGCGTTCCCGGCCTCCGGCGCGGAGGCGCCGCAACCGGCGAGGAAGGCGGTGGTGGTGAGGGTGAGGCCCAGCGTCTTGAAGGACTTCATGCGTCGTGCTCCCAGCGAAGAGACAGGGCACCCGCGGCCGCAACCACGGGCGTTCTATTCCGTGTTGATGCGGGTGTTCCGGGTTGGATCCAGAGCCGAAAATTATTTTCCGGGTGTCAGCGGGTGGACGTAGCGGGCCGTCCTCACGCCGTCGCCGAGGTCCACGGTGATGAAGGGCTCGGCGAGAGGGTTCCCCTCGGGGACGGACGCGGGGGGCCCTGGCTGCGGAAGGACGAGAAGGCCGCCCCCTTCGAGCTCCAGGACGTGGCCCGGCCTGGACACCGGAGTGCTCGACAGATGGAGCGTGATGGACACCACCTCCATGAGGCTCTCCGGGTTCTCGAACACCGAGGTGGGGACGCGCACCGGGATGGCGGGAGTCCTCACGCCCTCGTTGGAGCACGTCCAGGCGGCCCCATCGCCCTCCGGCGGCACGGCCTCCTCCGGCGGAGCGAAGACGACGCGGGCGGGAGTGGCCACGCTGGCCGGGCCGTCCTGGCCCAGCACGTAGGCGCAGGGCGGTTCAGCGGGGGTGAGACTCCAGACCAGCAGGGCCGCGAGCGGCACACCGCAGAGCAGTGGCAGCCACGGGTGGAGGGTCGCTCGTTGCTTCTCGCTGGGACCGGGGGGGCGCACCTGTCTGGTATTGCGGCCAGGGCGCCCGGTTGGATCTCCCGGTGCTCAGTACACCGTCAGTCGGAGCGTGAGCGTCGACGCCGCGGGGGGCAACAGGCCTCCCGCCGTGGCGGTGACGTTGAATTCGTACACGCCCGCCTGGGTGGGCGTGCCGGAGACGACGCCCGTCTCGGCATTCAAGTTGAGGCCCGGCGGCAGGGTGGGGCTGGTGCCCGCCTTCTTCCAGGTCCAGGTGACGGACGTGGGGTTGCTGCGCAGGGGATGGGTGTAGGCCGAGCCCACGCGCGCATCGGGCAGGGCGCTGCTCTTGATGCAGACCTCGGAGCTCGAGCAGGTGATGGAGGTGAGCTGGAGGCGGCGCACGCGAACCTGCGGGGGCTCGTCGGAGTCCGTGACGCGGACGTCGAAGGGGGGCGTGCCACTGCCCGCGTAGGCGGCCCCGTCGAGCTTGCCGTCGATGCGCAGGACGATGCCCGAGGGCAGTGCGCCACTGACGAGCTCGAAGGTGTAGGGCGGCTTGCCTCCGGTGGCCGAGAGGAACTCCACGTAGTCCTTGCCGCTCTCGAAGTAGGCGAGGACGTCCGGCCCGGCCAGGTGCAGCACGGGCCGGATGCGCAGGGAGAACGCCTGGCTGGAGCGCTGGGGCTCGGGGCCCTGGTCCACCACCTCGACGGTGAAGGTGGAGTCCCCGGCGGTGAGCGGCTTGCCGGAGAGCTCACCCCGCTGGGTGTCGAAGGACAGGCCCGCGGGCAGCTCGCCCGTGGTGGAGAAGGTGTACGGCGGCGTCCCTCCGCTGACCTGGAAGCGGTGGAGGTAGCTCACCGTCTCCGTGCCGGGCCCGGGAGCGTCCGGGATGAGCACGAGCCGCGCCGGGCCCGCGTCGGGCTCGCCGCCATCCCCGCCCGTGCCGCTCCCCCCGTCGCTGCCCATCTCCGAGGGCTCCTCGCCGGTGCAGGGCCCGCGCTCGCCGCAGTCCGGGAGGCAGACGCCCGCGGAGGCCAGGCACGTCGAGCCCGAGGCACACCCGCCCTGCTCGTCGCACGCGGGGAAGCGCGAGAGGTCCGGCTGGAAGGAGCACGCCACCACCCCGAGGAACACGGCCAGTGCCAGCCACGGCAGCCCCTGTCTCATGGCAGCTCCCAGACGAAGAAGACGGCCCCACCGGCGCCCAGCAGCGCGCCGGCTCCCATCAACACGTTGGCGGTGCGCGCCTGCCGCTGGCCCTCGCGCAGGCGCTCGGTGAAGCAGGCGCGGAAGGCCTCGCCCTCGCCGCTGCAGCCCGCGTTGCCCTGGGAGAGGCCCGTCTCCGCCTGACGCGCGGCCAGCCCGAAGCCCACCCCGGCCGCGAGCGCCACGCCGCCGGCCGCCAGCAGCACCGTGGGCCACACCCTGCCCGGAGCCTTCACCGCGCGCGCGGACGGGCGCGTCTTCCACAGCTCCTGGAAGGCCTCGCGGGCCCGCGCCTCTTCCAGGCCGGGCGGGAGCTCCTCTCCAGAGAGCTCCACGAGGGTGTGCGACTCCAGGCCCTCGCGGTCCACCAACGCGAGCGCCACGTTGCGCCCTCCGCCCACGCCGAGCGCCACCCCGCGCACCAACCGGTCCGCGCCGAGCCCCACCGCCTGGGCGCTCCGGCACGCCGCGTCCACGCAGTCCGCGAGCCGTCCGCCCTGGGCACGCACCTTCGCCACCGTGTCCGCGCGCGGCTCCAGGCACACGCCGGAGGTGTGCTCCGCCGCCCGGCGTACGGCGTCCTCCAACCGCCGGGCCTCGGCGGTGGACAGCGCCACCGGTTGGAAGGGGACGAGCACCACGCGCTCACCGCCCTTGCAGGGCGCCGGTGCCGCCTGGGCCAGCGCCAGCGTCAGCGCGAAGGAGAGGAGGCTCATGGCGAGAGGTCGGGCTGTTGCGCGGGAGCGACGGGCGTCTGCCCGAGGCTGGCCATGTACCCGGTGTAGAAGCGCGGACCGAAGGGCACGGAGAAGAGCCTGTCGCGGAAGGCCTCCTCCACCGCCCCGCGCGAGGCCAGGGCGTTGTCGCGCCAGGGCAGGCCCGCCCCATCCACCACCGCGCCCGCGCGGGTGAGCTGGAAGGGGGCCTCGCGCCCCGGGCCGCGCAGGAAGTAGCCGGACGCCGGCGGCAGTCCCAGCACCAGCGAGCGCTCGCGCTCCTTGTGCAGCTCCGCCACCCGGAGGCCGCGCGCGTCCTCCACCCACAGCCGGCCCTCCAGGCCCGCGGGCAGCAGGAGGAAGCCCAGCCGCGACTTGTCCCCCAGGTCCACCAGCGGCGCCGCGCGGTCCTGCGAGGGCGGTTGGATGGAGACTTCGAGCCGGCCCCGCACATCGTCCACGCCCTGGTTGGCGGCGGCGACGAAGGCCCGCAGCTCCGAGTACTCCACCCGCCCGTCCGCGTTGACGTCCGCGGCCCCGGCGAGCGCCGAGAGCACCTGGTGGCTGAAGACGCCCGAGCGGATGGCGCTCCACTCGTGGCTCTCCTGCTCGCGGGTGGTGGAGAGCACCGCGCCCACGTGCGGGTAGCGTGCCAGCTCGCGCGTGGCCAGCAGGCCCTGCACCGCCTGCACCTGGGCGGGGGCCACCGGCAGCGCGCCGCGCGAGTTGACGAAGAAGTACGAGTCACACGCATCCACGATGAGGTGGACGAAGGCGGCGGTGCTGGGGGCGATGACCTGGGAGTAGAGGTCCGTGCGCGTGAAGGGCCCGTCCAGCAGGCTCACCGCGCCCTCGCCCGCGGCCCCGCGCTTGCCGTGGCCGGTGAAGACGAAATACAGCACCGGGGAGTCGCCGCGGGCCTTGTCCTCGGCCATGCGCGCGTTCAGCCGGCCGAGCGCCTCCTTGAGGGCGGCCCGGGTCGGTGGACGCGTGCGGGCGGCGAGCCCCGGGTGGAGGGCCTGCGTGTCGGCGTCCAGCACGGACAGGAGCACGGTCTCCTTCGTGCGCGAGGAGAGCAGCTCGTAGTAGCGCGCGCCGTCGTCATCGGCGTAACGCAAGGGCGCCTGCTTGGGCTCGGTGCCGGTGTTGTTGGCGATGATGAGCGCGTAGGCGGCCCGGGCGGGCGCGGCGCTCGCGGCGGAGCCGGCGAGGAGCGCGAGCCACAGCAGGGCTACCGGAGCGCATCGGAGCGGTCGCATGCGCGGGGGGGTCTCCGGGAAAAACGGGGGGGCTCAACGTGCCATGGTTGCGTGTGGGGAATCCACCCGCCCCCCCGTGGGGCCTGGACGCGAGAGGGTGTGTGTCGTTCAGGCGACCCTGGACGTGCGGTCCGGGTTTTCCTCCCACCTGGGCTGCTCCAGGCGGATGACCTGGGTGGGTGTGGTCAGATGGAAGGGAAGCGGCCTGTCCCTGTTCATGCGGCGCGCCCGTAGTCACTCAGCAGGCTCCGGAGCTTCTGGCCCATGGCATTGAGCTCCTGCATGGCGCGCTCCGTCTGCCGGGTGCTGGTGAGCGTCTGCTGCGTCGCCTGGCTCACGTCGCGCATCGCCTGGCGTATCTGACCGAGGCCCGTGGCCTGCTGGCTGGCCGAGGCCGAAATCTGCGCCGCGGTGAGCGAGGCCTGCGTGAGCAGCTCGCCGAGTGTCTGGATGGTGGAGCCCGCCTGCGTCACCACCCGGGTGGCCGAGACCACGCTCTTGGTGCCCTCCTCCGTCGTCATCACCGCGCCCTGGGTGGCCTTCTGGATTTGACCCAGAATCTGCCGCACCTGGGCGGTGGCCTTCTTGGACTGGTCCGCCAGGGCCTTCACCTCGCTGGCCACCACGGCGAAGCCCCGGCCGTGCTCGCCCGCGCGGCTGGCCTCGATGGAGGCGTTGAGCGCGAGCATGTGCGTCTGCTCGGAGATGTCGTTGACGGTGGTGATGATGTCGCCGATGGCCTGGGCCTGCTCGGCGAGGGCCAGAATGCGCGAGGCGATGGACTCCACCTGCTCGCGCACGGTGCTCATGGAGGCGATGGCGTCGTCCACCGCCCGCCGGCCGTTCCTGCCCACCTCCTCCGAGTGGAGTGCCGACTCGCTCACCGCGCGCGCCCTTCCCGCGGCTTCCTCGGACGTCTGGGTGAGCTGCTCGAGGGTGCTCACCGTCTCGGCCACGGCGCTGCCCTGCTCCTGGGCGCCGGCCACCTGCTCGGTGGTGCTCGCGAGCACCTCGGCGGTGGTGCCCGTGAGCTGATTGACGAACTCGGCCACGGTGCGCAGGGTGTGCTCGCGCTCCACAGCCTGTCTGGCCAGCTGGGCCTCGGAGTTCTGGCGCCGCTCGGCCATGTCGTTGAAGGCGCGGGCCAGCTCGCCCGTCTCGTCGTCGTTGCTGACGTCGATGCGGTGCTCCAGGTGGCCGCGGCCCAGTTGCACCGTGCCCGTCACCAGCTTCTGCAGCGGGCCGGTGATGGAGCGGGTGATGAGGGTGCTGCCCAGGCTCACGACGAGCAGGCCCAGCAGGGTGCCCACGCCCAGCAACAGCATGCTGCGTTCGGCGCTGGTGCGCGCCTGGTGCACGCTGTCCTCCCAGCGCGCGTCCTCGTACCGCACCATCTCGTCGAAGCCCTGGCGGACCTGCCTCATGTGCTGCTGGCCCTTGACCGCGCTCGCGCGCATGGCCTCCATTCCGGCCTGGGCCCCATTGGCCTGCTCGCGCAGGCGGCGCGTGTTCTCCAGGGTGGCGAGCCGCTCGCGGAGGATGGGCTCGAGCCGGTCGAGCCGTTCGCGCTGCTCGGGATTGTCGGCCATGCGCTGGCGCAGGAGGGGGAGCTCCTCGTTCAGGCTGCTCACGGCCTCCTGGTAGGGCTCCAGGTAGGCCGGATCCCCGGTGAGGAGGTAGCCGCGCTGGCTCGTCTCGGCATCCACGAGGGCGAAGCGGACGTTGCGCATCATGCGCGCCTGCTCGCGGCTGTCCACCAGGCCCGTGGCGGTCCGTTGCAGCAGCTGCGCACCCTGGAAGGCCACCCCTGCCACGGCGAGCAGCACCCCCAGCGACAGCCCGAAGCCCAGGGCGATCTTCTTCCCGATAGTCATGACAGCCTTTCTCCGGCGGACTCGAAGACGAGGCGACCATCCCTCCGCGGGGCCGCTCCCTCCAGAATGTGGTGGGTACCGGGTGGCGGCGCACCGGGGGGCAGGCGCTGAGCGCTGCTTTCCGGGCTCGGAGGGCCATGAGCGTCCTACAACCGCCCACCTCTCTGGGCCGGCGGGCGGCCGGGCCCCCGTTGGTAACGATTCTCGAACCCCGGGGATCCAACCTGACGGTCAAATCGCAATGACAGCATGAGCGATGGGTGACGGGGACGGGCGGGGCACGGTAAGTCGCCGAGGGATGGAGTGGGATGCGCGGACATTGCAACGCTTCCGGGACGGAGAGCCGGAGACCCTGGGCCAGGTGTACCGGGCGCACGCGGAGGCGTTGGCACGGGTGCTGCGGGCCATGGCGTGGCGGGGGCGGGGGTTCGGACAGATGAGGGGCGCGCTGGAGCTGGAGAACACGGTGCTGGAGACGTTCGCCCGGGCCTTCGAGCCGAGGACGCGGGTGGCGTACGACGGGGTGCGGCCGTACGGGCACTTCCTGGTGGGCATCGCGCGCAACGTGCTGCTGGAGCAGTCGAGGCAGCGCGAGGTGGCGGTGGGGCTGGAGCCCTTCGAGGAGACGGGCGAGGTGCCGGAGGAGGGCGAGGGGCTGGCCCAGAAGCTGGAGGACCGGGAGGTGGATGGGTTGCTGGCGTCCTTCAAGGAAGGGCTGTCGGAGGAGGAGCGGCGGCTGTTCGAGCTGCGCTTCGGCGAGGACGGGATGGCGCAGGAGGGCGCGGCGGAGCAGCTGGGGCTGACGCGCATCCAGGTGCGGCGGCGGGAGTTGGGGTTGAAGACGCGGCTGCTCGAGTTCCTGCAGGCGCGGGGGTACCTGGAAGGGATGGAAGTGAAGGGGTGGAGCTTCTTCAAGCGGCGAGGCCAGTCATGACGAGGTGTGGGGACCGGCAGGCGAAGCAGGCGCTGGAGGCGCTCTTCCGGGGCGAGCTGGACGGGGAGGGCTTCCAGCGGTTGCGCGCGCACGCGGCGGGGTGTGGCGAGTGCCACGAGGCCTACGACAAGCTGGGCCGGGTGGAGTCGGCGCTGGAGCAGCGCGCATTGCCGGCGAGCCGGGAGGCGCTGTTGGAGAAGGCGCTGATGGCGCGGCTGGGGGCCACGGCGAAGCCCGTGCAGGCACCGGCGCGGCCCGAGCGCGAGCGCTTCTTCCCGAGGTTCCTGGTGCCGGCGATGGCGGGGCTGGCGATGGCGGGGGTGGCGTTGCTGGTGGTGGTGCCGCAGCTGCGGGCGCGGGAGTCCGAGTGGGGGACGCGTGGAGGGGAGCAGAAGACGGTGGCCTGGGGCATCCGGGTGTTCTGCGTGGGAGCGGACGGACAGGTGACGGGGGAGGCGAGGCCGGGCGGGAGGCTGGTGTGTGGGGAGGGGAGCGCGGTGCAGTTCAGCTACACGGCGCCAGAGGCGGCGAAGCTGACGGTGGAGGCGACGTCGCCCGAGGGGGAACCGCTGCGCTTCTTCCCGCCGGAGGGCACGGCGGAAGAGGTGGCGGCGGGGACGGACGTCCTGTTGCCGTTCAGCACGCCAGTACAGGAGGGCTGGCTCGCCGGGCCGCTGGAGGTGCGGGCGAGCTTCGAGGATGCACAGGGCCGGGAGCTGTCCCGTACCCAGCTGACCCTCTCACCACACTGACTCCGGTCACAACCCTCCACTGTGCCAAAGACCCCTCGCCCCCCGGGAGAGGGACGGGGTGAGGGTATCGAGACCCCCGGGTTGCCCCCTGTGCGAAAGAGGGCCTACCTGGGAAGCAATCGAATCCACGGGAATTCACCGGACCCCCTTGGCGCGCGGGGGCATGCCCCCCACCCTCATACGCTCCATGGCCCCCGAGCGAGTCGTCCGAGTCCTCTTCCTGAGTATGGGCAATGCGGCCCGGAGCATCATGGCCGAGTACCTGCTGCGCCGGTTGGGGCACGGGCGCTTCGAGACCTTCAGCGCGGGCGTGCTGCCGAGGGGCGAGGTGCACTCCCTGACGCTCAAGGTGCTGCGGGAGCGCTTCCGGCTGGAGCCGGAGGGAGCGCGCAGCAAGTCCTGGGAGGAGCTCCGGGGCGAGCGCTTCGACTGGGTCATCACGCTCTGCGACAAGGCGCACGAGGCGTGGGCGGTCTGGCCGGGGCAGCCGCGCATGGCGCACTGGGATGAACCGGATCCAGTGGCCTTCGAGGGGAGCGAGGCGGCGCGAGAGCAGCTCTTCGTCCAGGTGGGGCGGGAACTCTCCCAGCGGCTGGATCTGCTGTGCGCGCTGCCGGTGGAAAAGCTGCTGCACCTGCCGCACGAGGACGTGCAGGCGGCGGTACCCCTGTAGCCCTTCATTCCCCGCGCGACGCGCCAGGTGCAGGGGCGGGGAATCACGGGACACGTGTGCGCTCGGTTGGCCGCCTGCCCCGTAAGGGGCGTTTCCCTACCAGGAACGAAGGTTTGTGCTCGTGAGGTTGGGAGAACGCCAAACCTCTGCACTGGAGCAGGCCTTTGAATCGACGCACCACCTCCCGTACCCAGACCGGCAAGAAGACCCGCAAGCCCACCACGCTCGCCCGTCATGCGCATGCCCGTCCGAGACGGGTCGCGACGCTCGAGGCGCTGGAGACGCTGCTGGAGTCCCTGCGAGCCGTCACCCACGGTGACTTCTCCGTGCGGCTTCCGCCGGAGGCGCAGCCCCAGGCGATGGAGGACATCGCCCACGCCTTCAATGCGATGGTGGCGATGAACCAGCGGATGCAGGACGAGCTGGTGCGGGTGGAGCGCGTGGTGGGCCGCGAGGGCCAGATGGCGGAGCGCGCCTCGCTGGGCCCGGTGAGCGGCGGGTGGGCCTCGAGCATCGGCTCCATCAACTCGCTCATCGCGGACCTGGTGCAGCCCACCACCGAGGTGGCGCGCGTGCTGGGCGCGGTGGCCCGGGGTGATCTGACGCAGAAGATGGCCCTGGACTTGCCGGGGCAGCCGGTGAAGGGCGAGTTCCTCCGCATCGGCACCACGGTGAACGCGATGGTGGATCAGCTCAGCTCCTTCGCCGCCGAAGTGACGCGCGTCGCGCGCGAAGTCGGTACGGAAGGAAAGCTGGGTGGCCAGGCGCGCGTGCCCGGCGTCGCCGGTACGTGGAAGGACCTCACCGACAGCGTGAACCAGCTGGCCAACAACCTCACCGCCCAGGTGCGAAACATCGCCGAGGTGACGACCTCCGTGGCCCGCGGTGACCTGTCACGCAAGATTACGGTCGATGCGCGCGGCGAGGTGCTCGAGCTGAAGAACACCGTCAACACGATGGTGGATCAGCTCCGTTCGTTCGCGGGCGAAGTGACGCGCGTCGCGAAGGAAGTCGGTACCGAGGGCAAGCTGGGTGGCCAGGCCGACGTGCCCGGCGTCTCCGGCGTGTGGAAGGACCTCACGGACAACGTGAACCTGATGGCCTCCAACCTCACCACCCAGGTGCGAGGCATCGTCAAGGTCGTGACGGCGGTCGCCAACGGGGACCTGTCCCAGCGCCTGGTGGTCGATGCCAAGGGCGAGGTGGCCGCACTGGCCGACACGCTCAACAGCATGACGAAGACACTGGGCATCTTCGCCGACCAGGTGACCAGCGTCGCCAAGACGGTGGGCGTGGAAGGCAAGCTGGGCGCCCAGGCGGATGTGCCCGGTGTGGCCGGTACGTGGAAGGACCTCACGGACAACGTGAACCTGCTGGCCAACAACCTCACCGCCCAGGTGCGAAACATCGCCGAGGTGAGCACGGCCGTTGCCCGCGGTGACCTGTCCAAGAAGATTACGGTCGACGCGCGCGGCGAGGTGCTCGAGCTGAAGAACACCATCAACACGATGGTGGAGCAGCTCCGCTCGTTCGCCGGTGAAGTGACGCGCGTCGCGAAGGAAGTCGGTACGGAAGGAAAGCTGGGCGGTCAGGCCGACGTGCCGGGCGTCTCCGGTACGTGGAAGGACCTCACCGACAACGTGAACTTCATGGCCTCCAACCTGACCGCCCAGGTGCGCAACATCGCCCTGGTGACCACGGCGGTGGCCAATGGCGACCTGTCCAAGAAGATCACCGTGGACGTGAAGGGCGAGATCCTCGAGCTGAAGAACACCATCAACACGATGGTGGATCAGCTCCGGTCGTTCGCCGCCGAAGTGACGCGCGTCGCGAAGGAAGTGGGTACGGAAGGAAAGCTGGGCGGGCAGGCCGAGGTGCAGGGCGTGTCGGGCGTCTGGAAGGACCTGACCGACAGCGTGAACTCGATGGCCTCCAACCTGACCAACCAGGTGCGCAACATCGCCAAGGTGACCACGGCGGTGGCCAACGGAGACCTGTCCAAGAAGATCACCGTCGATGCGAAGGGCGAGATTCTCGAGCTGAAGGACACCATCAACACGATGGTGGATCAGCTCAACGCGTTCGCTTCCGAGGTGACCCGCGTCGCGCGCGAGGTCGGTACCGAGGGCAAGCTGGGTGGCCAGGCGCGTGTGCCCGGGGTCGCCGGCACGTGGAAGGACCTCACCGACAACGTGAACCTGATGGCCCGCAACCTGACCACGCAGGTGCGCGGCATCGTCAAGGTGGTGACCGCGGTCGCCAATGGCGATCTCACCCAGAAGCTCGTCGTCGACGCGAAGGGCGAGGTGGCCGCGCTGGCGGACACCATCAACAGCATGACGGACACGCTGGGCACCTTCGCGCAGCAGGTGTCCACGGTGGCCCGCGAGGTGGGAATCGAGGGCAAGCTGGGTGGCCAGGCCAAGGTGCCCGGTGCCCGCGGGGCCTGGAGGCAGCTGACCGACAACGTGAATCAGCTCGCCGGAAACCTGACGTCCCAGGTGCGCGCCATCTCCGAGGTGGCCACCGCCGTGACGAAGGGTGACCTGACGCGGTTCATCTCGGTGGATGCGGGCGGCGAGCTGGCCGCCCTGAAGGACAACATCAACCAGATGATCGTCAACCTCAAGGAGACGACCCAGAAGAACACCGAGCAGGACTGGCTCAAGACGAACCTCGCCAAGTTCTCCGGCATGATGCAGGGACAGAAGAACCTGGAGGCCGTCTCCCGGCTCATCATGTCCGAGCTGACGCCCCTGGTGTCCGCGCACCACGGCGCCTTCTTCCTCATGGACACCGAGGATGGCGCGCCCGTGGCCAAGCTCACCTCCAGCTACGCCTACCGTGAGCGCAAGAACGTGGGCAACCGCTTCCGCCTCGGCGAGGGCGTGGTGGGCCAGTGCGCCCTGGAGAAGAAGACCATCCTCCTCACCCACGTGCCGGCGGACTACATCCGCATCACCTCCGGCCTGGGCGAGGCCAGCCCCCTCAATGTCATCGTCCTGCCCGTCCTCTTCGAGGGCGAGGTGAAGGCCGTCATCGAGCTGGCCTCCTTCCACCCGTTCAGCGCCATCCACCAGATCTTCCTGGACCAGCTCACGGAGAGCATCGGCGTGGTGCTCAACATGATCATGGCCAACATGCGCACCGAGGAGCTGCTGCGTCAGTCGCAGAGCCTCGCCAATGAGCTGCAGAGCCAGTCGCGCGAGCTCACCCAGCAGCAGGAGGAGCTCAAGCGCTCCAACTCGGCGCTGGAGGCCCAGGCCCTCGAGCTGGAGGAGAAGGCCAAGCTGCTCGAGCAGCAGAACATCAAGGTGGAAGAGAAGAACCGCGAAGTCGAGCAGGCGCGCTCCTCCCTGGAGGAGAAGGCCGAGCAGCTCTCGCTCATCTCCAAGTACAAGAGCGAGTTCCTCGCCAACATGTCCCACGAGCTGCGCACGCCGCTCAACAGCATGCTGGTGCTCGCCAAGCTGCTCGCGGACAACTCCGACGGGAGCCTCGGCCGCAAGCAGGTGGAGTACGCGGAGACCATCTACTCCTCGGGTGGGGACCTGCTCTCCCTCATCAACGAGATCCTCGACCTGTCCAAGGTGGAGGCCGGGAAGATGCAGGTGGAGCCGCGCGACTCCGCCGTGGCGGAGCTGGTGGAGTTCGCCCGCCGCACCTTCGGCCCCGTGGCCGAGCAGAAGCACCTGGGCTTCCTCACCGAGGTGGGCTCGGAAGTGCCCGCCACCGTCTTCACGGACCCGAAGCGGCTGCAGCAGATTCTCAAGAACCTGCTGTCCAACGCCTTCAAGTTCACCAGCACGGGCCAGGTGACGCTGCGCATCCGCATGGCGGACACCGAGGAGCGCTTCGCCGCGCCCGAGCTGGTGGAGGCCGATCAGGTGCTCGCCTTCTCCGTCATCGACACGGGCATCGGCATCCCCGAGGACAAGCAGAAGCTCATCTTCGAGGCCTTCCAGCAGGCGGATGGCACCACCAGCCGCAAGTACGGCGGCACCGGCCTGGGCCTCTCCATCAGCCGCGAGCTGGCGCGCCTGCTGGGTGGAGAAATCCGCGTGAGGAGCGCGCGCGGGGCGGGCAGCACCTTCACCCTCTACCTGCCGCGCAGCTACAGCGGCCCGGAGCGGGGTGGCGAGCCGGCCAGCGACACGGACGTGGGCTTCACCCCCATGCTGCGTGAGCTGCTGCCGCGCGACGAGGTGCACGGCACCGCGGCGCCCAACCCGCTGGTGGATGACCGGGACGACCTGGGCCCGGATGACCGCGTGCTGCTCGTCGCGGTGGACGACCTGGAGTTCGCCCGGGGCCTCGTGAACACGGCCCACCAGAGTGGTCTCAAGGCGCTGGTGGCCACGCGCGGCGACGTCGCGCTCTCGCTGGCCCAGCGGCTCAAGCCGTACGCCATCGTCCTGCAGCTCGGCCTGCCCGTCATCGACGGCTGGAGCGTGTTGGATCAGCTCAAGCGCGACCCGCGCACCCGCCGCATCCCCATCCAGGTGGTGAGCGTGGACCGGCTGCGCGGCGCCTCGTGCGGCGGCGGCTTCGTCTACCTCGATCGGCCCTTCTCTCCCGAGGCCATCCAGGGCGCCTTCAGCCACCTGGAGCTCAAGGCCAATGGCCACCCGCGCAAGCTGCTGCTGGTGGACCCCAAGCCCGAGCTGCGCGACTGCGTGCAGCAACTCATCGACTCCGGGGAGTCACTGGAGATGCGCCAGCTCGAGTCCAGCCGGGCCGTGGAGGCCTTGGACCGCGGCGAGGTGGACGCGCTCGCCCTGGACCTGGCCTCTCCCGGCGGCCGGGGAATGAAGCTGCTGGTGGAGCTGGTGCGCCGGCCCGCCCGCCTGCCTCCCGTGCTCCTCTACAGTGGCTCGCAGCTCCTGCCGGATGACGAGCGGCGGCTGCGGCGCTCGGCCGAGGCCGTGCTGCTCGAGGCGGCCGCCCGTTCGCCCGAGGCGGTGCTCGCCGAGGTGGGCCGCTTCCTGCGCCGGGTGGGGGATCAGTCCCGCGCCTCCGCCGAGGAGCTGAAGGAGCTCTCCCGCTCGCTCGCCGGCCGCAAGGTTCTGCTGGTGGACGATGACGCCCGCAACATCTTCGCCCTCACCAGCGTCCTGGAGAACCATGGCATGCAGGTGACCTTCGCCCAGGACGGACGGGCGGCCATGGATCTGATGGAGAAGAATCCGGAATTGGACGTGGTTCTGTTGGACGTGATGATGCCGGAGATGGACGGCTACCAGGCGATGCGCGCCATTCGCGCGGATTCCCGGTGGGCGTCGCTGCCGGTCATTGCCATCACCGCGCGGGCGTTGAAGGACGACCGCGAGAAGTGCCTGGAAGCAGGCGCGTCCGATTATCTGTCCAAGCCGGTCGACACCGAGCGGCTTCTGGAGTTGATTCGCCGGTGGGTGGAGCCTTGCGCGGGAGCGAGATGACAGCGATGACGTGGTCCGAGGGGGGTAATAGCGGGAGTCTTCCGCTTCAGGCGGAGCTGCCGCGGGCACGCATCCTGGTCGTCGACGATCACGCTCCCAACCTCCTCACCCTGGAAGCCACGCTCGGCGACCTGGGTGAGGTGGTGAAGGCGCACTCGGGGGAAGAGGCCCTGCTGCACCTGCTGCGCGAGGACTTCGCCCTCATCCTGCTGGACGTGCAGATGCCGGGACTGGACGGCTTCGAGACGGCCCGGCTCATCAAGGAGCGCGAGCGCTCGCGCTTCATCCCCATCATCTTCCTCACCGCGCGCAGCCGGGACGCCTCGCACGTGTTCCGCGGCTATGCCCAGGGCGCGGTGGACTACGTGCTCAAGCCCTTCGCGCCGGAAATCCTCCGCTCGAAGGTGTCCGTCTTCGTCGAGTTATTCCTCAAGGAGGAGCAGCTCAAGCGCCAGGAGGCGCTGCTGCGCCGGCGCGAGCGCGAGGCCCTGGAGCGAGAGAGCGCCTACCGCTACCGCCTGCTGGGCGATGCCATGCCCATGTGCGTGTTCGCCGCCAGCCCGGATGGGCGGCTGCGCTACGGCAACCGGGCGTGGATGGAGCTGTCCGGCCTGCCCTCCGAGGCGGTGGAGGACCTGTGGCGCTCGGAGGTGGTGCACGCCGAGGACCGCGAGGACGTGCACGCCGCTTGGTGCCAGTCGGTGAGCACCGGCCAGCCCTTCGAGGTGCAGCTCCGGCTGCGCTGCCAGCGCACCCAGAGCTTCCGCTGGCACCTGGGCCGGGCCGTGCCGGAGCGCAACGAGCGCGGCCGCATCACCGGGTGGATCGTCACCGCCACGGACATCGACAACCAGAAGCGGGCCGAGGAGGAGCTGGCCCGGGCGAGCGCCGCCAAGGACGCCTTCCTGGCCGCGGCCTCGCACGAGCTGCGCACGCCGCTGGCCGCGGCGAAGATGCAGGTGCAGCTGGCGCAGCGCAAGTACGGCGCCGAGCTGTCGGACGGGCCGCGCCGGGCGCTCGAGGGGCTGGACCGGCAGGTGGACCGGATGACCAAGCTGGTGTCGGACCTGCTGGACGTGAGCCGGCTGCTCACCGGGCGGCTGTCATTGGAGGTGGAGGAGTTCGACCTGGTGCCCCTGCTGCACGCCACGTGCGAGCGGTTGCAGGCGCTCTCCTCCGAGCACCGGCTGCGGCTGGAGACTCCCGAGGCGCTGCCCATGCGCGGAGACCCCGGGCGCATCGAGCAGGTGGTGACCAACCTGGTGGCCAACGCCATCCGCTACTCGCCCCAGGGCGGCGTGGTGGAGCTGCGGGCGTGGTCCGAGGACGGGAACGTCCTGCTCCAGGTGCGCGACCAGGGCATCGGCATCCCGGCGGAAAAACTGCCCGTCATCTTCGAACGCTTCGGCCAGGCGCACGGGGCAAGGTATGGTGGCCTCGGCCTGGGGTTGACCATCTCCCAAGGCATCATCGAGCAGCATGGCGGGCGCATCTGGGCGGAGTCGCGGGGCGTGGAGGGCGAGGGCAGTACGTTCCACGTGTGCATGCCACTGCAGTCCTAGCTTCCAGAGCGGAACCTTCCGTCGTAGAAGGGGCTGTTTTCCGAGGTGGGGAGAAAGGGATGACGTTTGCGCGCGGGCGATCTTCCCGAAGCGGTGCGTCGGCTGATTGCCGACCACATTGATTCGGTCGAGCAGCTGGAGATCCTCTTGCTGCTGTACCAGCATCCGGAGCGCTCCTGGTCCGCGGAGTCGGTGGCCCGGGAGCTGCGCATCTCCGCCATGTCGGCCGGTGACCGGCTCAAGGACATGGCCCGCGCGGCCATCCTGTCCAAGGTGCAGGGCACCGAGGGGGAGTACCGCTATGCGCCGGACCCGCAGATGGGGGAGGCGGTGGCGGGTCTCGCCACGGCGTACTCGGAGCGCCGGGTGACGGTCATCAACCTCATCTTCTCCAAACCCGTCGATAAGATCCGGACTTTCGCCGATGCCTTCCGGCTCCGGAGGGACGATGACGATGACAATGGCTGACGCGGTCTTCCTGCTGTGTGCGGTGACCAGCCTCGCCTGCGCGGTGCTGCTGCTGCGGGGATATGCGCAGAACCGGGTCCCCCTGCTGCTGTGGAGCAGCCTGTGCTTCGTGGGGCTGGCGGTGAACAACATGCTCCTGGTGGCGGACCTGATCGTCTTTCCGGGGCGGGACCTGTTGCTGTTCCGTAACCTGTCCGGGTTCCTGTCACTCGCGCTGCTGGTCTTCGGACTGGTGTGGGATTCGGAATGAACGAGTTCCTCTCTGGCATGGCGGCCGCCCTGTGCCTGGTCGCCGGACTGTTCTTCCTACGGTTCTGGCGGAAGACGCGCGACCGCTTCTTCGCGTTCTTCGCCGCCTCCTTCTGGCTGATGGCGGTGCACCGCATCGTGAATGTGTTCCTGCGGGACAACAACGAGCACCTCGTCGGGGTGTACTCCATCCGGCTGGTTGCCTTCGTCCTCATCCTGGTGGCCATCATCGACAAGAACTGGGTGGCGCCTCGCAAGTAGAGCGAGGGTCCCGCTGTTTGCACACGGAGGGCAGGAGACTGCCCCCGGTGATGACCTGAGTACCCACCCGCTGTCCGCTGGCCGTGTCCCGACATACCCCGGGGCATGGCATCCCGTTTGCGATGCTTCCGTCTGGCACTGGACGGAGTGTCCGGCGGCGAGCGGTGGAGGCGTACCAGGGTATGAGCGGGCGGCGATGGTGGGGATGGGGACTGGCGGGCCTGTTGGCGGCGGCACTGGCATGTGGTGGTGGCCAGCAGGGCAGTGGAGATCCACTCGAGCGAGAGCGGAATGACCCGGGGGTGGAGACCCCCGACGCGGGGACCTCCGGGCCCGACGCGGGGCGGGTCGAGCCGCCTCCGCCGCCTCCGCCGCCTCCGGTGGACGCGGGGACCTCCGAGCCCGACGCGGGGACGGTCGAGCCGCCTCCGGTGGATGCCGGGACGGTCGAGCCCGACGCGGGGACGGTCGAGCCGCCTCCGCCGCCTCCGGTGGACGCGGGGACTCCTGACACCGACGCGGGGACGCCCGACTCGGGCACGGTCGTCTATCCCGATGCCACGGGGTGGTCGTTCTACGGTCCGGAGCACGGTGCGCCGCACGAGGTGCTCGGCGTCACGGAGGACGAGGGCGGCAACCTCTGGGTGGCCGGTGGCGAGGAGGGCCTGTTCCTCCTGCGGCCCGGGGCGAGCACCTTCGAGCGCTTCACGATGGACGATGGCCTGCGTCCCTACGGGTACCTGAAGGACGGGAGCGCACCGGTGGGGCCGAAGTACCTCAAGGTCATTTCGGTGGAGGGAGGCCCGGCGGGGACGGTGTTCGTGGGCTACCAGGGCGCGGCGGACTGCGAGAGCAACTACTACACGCCGGGCGCGAAGAACCCGAACAGCTACAAGAGCGGTGACGCGGACAAGGTCACGCTGACGGCGACGGGCATCGAGGTCGTCCACTACGACATCTCGTCCGGCCCGGGGGTGATTGGCGAGGAGTCGGGTGGGCGCGAGAAGCTCTGCACCATCCTGCGCATCGTCTGGGACAAGACGCACGGCAACCTGTGGTTCGGCGCCAACCACGGCTTCGCCTGGGGCGACCCGGACTACACGGGCAACCCCACCTGCAACGGCCAGCGGGAGTGCTCGGGCGTGAAGGAGCACGCGCATCCGCACATCGAGGCGAAGGACGCCAGCGGGCACGTCTTCCGGCTCACGGATGCGTATTACGGCGTCGCGGTGCGGCCGGATGGAGACGTGTGGTTCGGCGGGGCCAACCGCTCCACGCGCTTCAAGTACATGAGCATCAAGACGCCGCGCGACTTCGAGACAGCGCGTAAGCAGACGGAGAACGGCTCGGCCATCAAGAACCGAATCGACGTGTGGCCGGACCTGGTGGACGAGGTGGGCATTCCGGGCCCGGCGGACCGGGTGGACGATCTGGTGTCGGGCATGGCGCTGATGCCGGATGGCTCGGTCTGGGTGAGCTCCTTCGGCCGGGGCCTGGCCCGCATGGACGCGACGGGGGTGGTGAACCAGTACGCGCTCGGCACGGGGGCGGACCGCTACGTCTCCTCGCTGGCGAAGGACCCGGCCGATGACAGCCTCTGGGCGGGCCACCGCTGGGGCGGCGGGCTCACGCGGCTGAAGGCGGACACGGTGATGCGCTACAGCCAGGCGCTCGGGGCGCTCTCGTACCATCCTGTCTGGGACATCCAGTCGGTGGGGACTGGGCCGGAGCGCCGGTTGCTGGTGGCCTTCGGCAGCGAGAGCGGCCGCCCGGGTGCCATCGGCATCTACCGCGGCGAGTAGACAGGGAGGCGGGGGCTCGGGGTTTCCCCCTGGCAAAACCGGGTGCGAGCGGTGACACTGTTCTCATGCACCCTCTGGAGCCAGGCATGAGGAATCCCCAGCCCTCCAGCCAGACGGCTCCCCGGCCCGCCACGGTCGAGGAGTTGCTCGCCCTGCCGAATGAGCAGGCGGCGGAGATCATCGACGGGCTCCTGGTGCAGAAGGCGGCGCCCAGCATCCTCCATGGTCAGGCACAGGGATGGCTGCTCAGTGTGTTGCTTCCTGCCTTCCATCGCCGGGGTGGGGGCGCCGTACCGGGGGGGTGGTGGTTGGCGCCAGAGGTGGAGGTGGAACTGGCGCCGGGGCAGGTGTATCGCCCCGACATAGCGGGATGGCGCCGTGAGCGCATGCCTACCCTCTCTTCCGAGCGTCCGGTGCGGCTGCGCCCGGATTGGGTGTGCGAGGTGCTGTCACGCAGTAACGCGCATCACGATCTGGTGACGAAGTTCCGCACCTATCACCGGTTGGGCGTGCCCCATTATTGGACGGTAGATCCGGAGACGGAGGTCCTCACCGTCTACCGTTGGCAGGAGGCGGGATATCTCGCCGTGTTGACGGCCGCGCGAGGCGAGACGGTACGCGCCGAGCCTTTCGAGGCGATCGCTTGGAACGTGGGCCTGCTCTTCGGGGACGAGCCGGAGTAGGGGGCCGCTACAGCGGGAGGACGGCTTCCTTGCCCCGGAGCGGGGCCGCTACGCCGTCCACGGGCAGCCGCAGCTTGAAGGCGGTGCCCTGGCCCGGCTGGCTGCGCACTTCGATCCGCCCGCCCATCGACTGCACGATGGTGTTGCAGATGGACAGCCCCAGGCCGGTACCCACCCCCACCGGCTTGGTGGTGAAGAAGGGCTCGAAGATGCGCCGCTGGATCTCCAGCGGCATGCCCTGCCCGTTGTCCTCCACCTCCAGCACCACGTGGTGCGGCCCCTCGCGCCACGTGGACACCTGGATGCGGTTGTCGTCGGCGGTCCGCGCTGGAAGCGCCTGCAGCGCGTTCACCAGCAGGTTGACGAGCACCTGTCCCAGCCGCGACTCGTTGCCGCGCACCGGCGGTACCTCGCCGAACGCGCGCACCACCTGCGTGCGGTGCCGCATCGCGCTGCGCATCAGCCGCAGCGCACCGTCCACCACGCGGTGCACGTCCACCGGGCCCGTGCGCTCGTCGTCCGCCCGCGCGAAGGACTTCAGGTCCTGCACCAGCTCGCGGATGCGCCCCACGCCCTCGCGCGTCTCCGAGAGCACCTCGCGCATCTCCGGCAGCGCCTCGGGCACCACGATCATCTCCGTGAGCTGCTCCTCCAGCCAGGTGAGGTTGGCGGAGACGAAGGTGAGCGGGTTGTTGATCTCATGCGCCACGCCCGTGGCGAGCGTGCCCGCCGACACCATGCGGTCCGCCATCCGCAACTGCGACTCCAGCCGCTTGCGCTCGGTGACGTCGCGGCAGAGCATCATCAGCAGCGAGCGGCCCCCGCCGGTGAAGAGCGTCTTGCGGGTGAGCAGCACGCGCCCCTGGCCGGAGGCGTCGGTGAGGCTGTCCTCCGCCTCGTGCGGCTGGCCGGTGGTGAAGACCTGCTCGTCCTGCCGCCGCAAGGCGTCCGCCTCGGCCTTGGAGTAGAAGTCGCGGTCCGTCCTGCCGAGCAGCTCCTCCAGGGGGCGCCCCATGAGGCGGCAGAAGGCGCTGTTCATGGCGATCCACCGGTACCCCCGGTCCTTCACCAGCAGCGGCTCCGGCACGCTGTCGAGCGTCTTCTGCAGCAAGTCCCTCGAGCGCTCCATCTCGTCGCGCTGGCGCCGGCGCTCCAGCTCGAAGCCCGCGCGCACGGCGAAGGCGTTGATGAGCGCGTAGTCCAGCTGCCGCGCCTCGAGCGGCTTGTCGTTGAGGATGGCCAGCACGCCGATGGGCTGGCCTCGCGAGTCCCTCAGGGCCGCGCCCAGGTAGCTGCGCAGGCCCTGCTCGTGCAGCATCGTGTCCTCGGGGAAGCGCGCCGCCACCCCATCCGGGTAGTGGCAGATGGCCTGGTCCACGGTGATCTCACACGGCGTCCCGGCGAGCGTGTAGGGCGGCAGCTCGCAGAAGTCCCCCAGGTTGAAGCAGGCCAGCTTGCGCACCGCGCTCCCGTCCAGCTCGCCCACCAGGGCGCACGTGACGCCGAGCGCCTGGGACAGCTGCCTCACCATCACCTGGAAGAAGTCGGGGCCGGGCTCGGCCAGGGTGAACTCGAGCAGGGCCTGGAGCGTGGCCTCCGTCCGCATGCGGTTGCCGCCGCCCCGCGCCACCAGGGCCGAGGGCTCCAGCGAGCGCAGCCGCCGCTCCAGCGCGATCAGCCGCGCACCCCAGCGTCCTCCCGGAGGTGCCTGGCACTCGTCGGCGCCCGCCTGCTCCAGCGTGTGGAGCTCGTCCGGGCCGCGCGCCGTCAGCACCACCAGCTGCGAGCGCGAGGGCTCCCGGCGCGCGTGCAGCCGCTGGCAGAGCGTGAGCGTGTCCTGCACGGGCCCGCCCGCGTCCCAGAGCACCAGCAATCCGGGGGGAAGCAGCTCGGGCAGCTCCTCCAGGCTCCGCGCGTGTTGGACACGGCACTCCACCGCGTGGCGCGCGCCCTCCTCATGCAGCCCGCGCTCGAACTCCTCGCCGACCCCTTGGGGAACTCCCAGCGTGATGACGTGCATGGCACTCCTCCCCCTCGCCGCACCGGTGGCTCGTGCAACGGCAAGGTGGGTTGATGCACCACACCATAGCCTGCCTTGAGGCGGCCTTCCTGCTTTGCTCCCAGTGCGAGCCTGGGAGCGAGCGGTTGGGACGTTGGATGCCCGACGTCGTTTTTCAGGGCTTTCAGGGCTCGACGGAAACGGAGACGTCGCCCAGCCCGTCCACGGTGAGGCGGATGCGATCACCGGGCCGCAGCATGTGCGCCGCGGTGGCGGCCCCGGCGAGCACGATGCTGCCCGCGGGCAGGGACTCCCCGCGCTGGTCGAGCAGCTCGCACAGCTGGACGATGGACAGCACCGGGTCTCCGGAGATGGCATCCGAGCGCGCCGCCTGGACGCGCTCGCCATTCACCTCCATCACCATCTGCAACGCGGGCAGCTCCAACTCGCGGGGAGGGCGCTCGGTGGTGCCCAGCACGAAGAGCGAGGAGGAGGAGTTGTCCGCCACCACGTCGGGCAGGGAGAAGTATTTGAAGTCGGTGTAGCGCGAGTCGAGGATCTCCATCGCCGCGAAGACGCTGGCGCAGGCGTCGAGGGCCTGCTCCCGGGTGATGCGGCCGCGCAGCTCGCGCGAGGTGCGGAAGGCGATCTCCGGCTCGATTTTGGGGTGGATGGCGCCCTGGAGCCGCAGGGTGCCACCGGCGGGCACCTGCATGCGGTCGGTGAGGACGCCGTACACGGGCGAGTCCAGGTTCATCTGCCGGCGCTTGGCCTCGGAGGTGAGGCCCATCTTGAGGCCCACCACGCGCTCACCGTGAGCGAGGCGCAGGCGGATGCCCTCGGCCTGGATGGCGTAGGCCTCCGGGAGCGCGAGGGTGGGGTGCGCCCGGGTGAGGGGCGGGATCTCGCGAGCCTCCAGCCGTGCCTCGTCCAACAGCCGGGCCAGCTCCTCGTGCATGCGTGCGCTCATCGCCATCTCCGAAGCGGGGGAGGGCGCTTTTTCCAATGCGCGGGCCGGGAGTGCAAGCCGCCTTTCTGGCGCGGTCCGGTGAAAAACGCCAAGGTCGGGCCTCCGAAGGAGGGTGCACACATGGCACAGCGGACGTTCGAGGAGTCCAGCAAGGAAGGTGGCCTCCACCACCGGTTGGGTCAGCTCGCCGGTGAGTGGGAGGGGATGACGAAGACGTGGTTCGAGCCGGACAAGCTCGCGGACGAATCCCCCTGGCGCGGCACCATCCGCCTCGTGGCAGGGGGACGGTTCGTGATGCACGAGTATGAGGGCTCGATGCAGGGCAAGCCGCTGTCGGGGGTGGCCCTCTACGGCTACCACCTGGACCCGGATCGCTTCGAGATGGCCTGGGTGGACAGCTTCCACACCGGCACGAGCATCATGTTCTTCAAGGGGAAGAACGAGGGCCGGGGCTACGATGTCCTGGGCAGCTACGAGGCCCCGTCCGGTCCGCCGTGGGGCTGGCGGATGGAGATTCAGCAGCCCGAGGCGGACCGGCTGATCATCACGCACTACAACATCCCCCCCGACAGCCCGGAGGCCAAGGCGGTGGAGACGGTGTACCGGCGCAAGCGCTGAGCCGCGGCTGTTCTCCTCATAAGGACGGGCGTTGGTAATGAACGCTCCGGGTCCTCCACCCAGGTGGCCGGGGTGTGGGGCCCGTGGTATTCCGGGCGCCGGTCAGCCCGAGGAGGATTCGCGCATGGAGAAGGTCCTCAACTACATCGGTGGAGAGCTGGTGTCCCCGAGCTCCCAGGTCTGGTTCGACAAGCCGGACCCCTCTACCGGAGAGCCCTCCGTCCAGGTGCCCGACTCGGACGAGAAGGACATCCAGCGTGCCGTGGAGGCCGCGCGCAACGCGTTTCCGGCCTGGGCCGCCACTCCGGCCTCCGAGCGGGCGCGATTGCTGCGCCGCGTCGCGGAGACGATCCGCACCCGGCTGGACGCCTTCGCCCGCGCCGAGGCCATCGACACCGGCAAGCCGCTCAAGCTGGCCTCCACGGTGGACATTCCCCGGAGCATCCAGAACTTCGAGTTCTTCGCCGACGCGGTGACGCAGTTCTCCACCGAGGCCCACGTCATGGACGGCGGGGCGCTCAACTACACGCTGCGCTCGCCCCTGGGCGTGGTGGGCTGCATCTCGCCCTGGAACCTGCCCCTCTACCTGCTCACCTGGAAGCTCGCCCCCGCGCTCGCCATCGGTAACTGCGTGGTGGCCAAGCCCTCCGAGGTGACGCCCATGACGGCGTACCTGCTCGCCCAGGTGTGCCGCGAGGCCGGCCTGCCTCCGGGCGTGCTCAACATCGTCCACGGCTACGGCGCCAAGGTGGGCTCCGCGATGAGCCGTCACCCGGACATCAGCGCCATCTCCTTCACCGGCAGCACGCGCACGGGCGCCGAGATTGCCCGCACCGCCGCGCCGCTCTTCAAGAAGCTCTCGCTGGAGATGGGCGGCAAGAATCCCAACGTCATCTTCGCCGACTGCGACTTCGACGAGGCCCTGGCCACCACGGTGCGCTCGTCCTTCTCCAACCAGGGTCAGATCTGCCTGTGCGGCTCGCGCATCTTCGTGCAGGCCCCCATCTACGAGCGCTTCAAGGCCGCGCTGGTGGAGCGCACGCGGGCGCTGAAGGTGGGCGACCCCCTGGATCCCTCGACGGACCAGGGCGCGCTGGTGTCTCCGCAGCACTTCGAGAAGGTGATGGGCTGCATCGAGGTGGCGCGCAAGGAGGGCGGCCGCGTCCTCACCGGTGGCAAGCGCGCCGAGGTGCCGGGGCGCTGCCGCAACGGCTGGTTCGTGGAGCCCACGCTCATCGAGGGCCTGGGCCACGCGTGCAGCACGAACCAGGAGGAGATCTTCGGCCCGGTGGCCACGCTCATCCCCTTCGAGAAGGAGGAGGAGGTGCTCGCCTGGGCCAACAGCACCCGCTACGGGCTGGCGGCGAGCGTGTGGACGCGGGACGTGACGCGCGCGCACCGCTTCGCGGCGAAGCTGGAGAGCGGCATCGTCTGGGTGAACTGCTGGATGCTGCGTGACCTGCGCACGCCGTTCGGCGGGGTGAAGGAATCGGGCGTGGGACGCGAGGGCGGCTGGGACGCGCTGCGCTTCTTCACCGAGCCCAAGAACGTGTGCGTGAAGCTATGAGCAACTCCGATCGAATCGACTCCCAGAAGGCCCCGGAGCCGGTGGGCCTCTATCCCCACGCCCGGCGCGTGGGCAACCTGCTCTTCCTCTCCGGCGTGGGGCCTCGCGAGCGCGGGAGCAAGAAGATTCCCGGCGTCGAGCTGGATGCCCAGGGCAACATCGTCTCGTACGACCTGGAGACGCAGTGCCACTCGGTGTTCCGCAACGTGCGCTACATCCTGGAGGAGGCGGGCTCCTCGTGGGACCGGCTGGTGGACGTGACGGTGTACCTCACGGACATGAAGAAGGACTTCCCCACCTACAACCGCCTCTGGGCCGAGTACTTCAAGGACGTGCCCACCCCGCCGTGCCGCACGACGCTCGGCATCACCGCCTTGCCCACCCCCATCGCCATCGAGCTGAAGTGCGTGGCCACGATTGGAGACTGAGATGAGCCGACTGCAGCCCCTCAACTTCAAGAAGTGGATTGAAGAGCACCGCCACCTGCTCAAGCCCCCCGTGGGCAACCAGATGGTGTGGCAGGACCGGGACTTCATCGTGATGGTGGTGGGCGGGCCCAACTCGCGCACCGACTTCCACATCGACGCGAGCGAGGAGTTCTTCTACCAGGTGGAGGGGGACATCACCCTGCGCGTCATGGAGGACGGCAAGCCCCAGGACATCCCCATCCGCGAGGGGGAGATCTTCCTCTTGCCTCCCAACGTGCCGCACTCGCCGCAGCGGCCCGCGGGCACGGTGGGCCTGGTCATCGAGCGCAAGCGGCGCGAGGGCGAGCTGGACGGCTTCGCGTGGTTCTGCCCCCAGTGCAACCACAAGCTGTATGACGAGTTCCTCCAGGTCACCAACATCGTCACCCAGCTGCCGCCCATCTTCGAGCGCTTCTACGGCAACCCGGAGCGCTGCACCTGCACGCAGTGCGGCTTCCGCGTGACTCGCGAGCAGCGCAAGGCATGAAGATCGACATCCACACGCACCTGCTGCCGCCCGAGATACCGCGCTTCGCCGAGCGCTATGGTTATGGCGGCTTCATGACGCTGGAGCACCACGCCCCGTGCCGGGCGCGCATGGTGCGCGATGACGGGAAGTTCTTCCGCGAGGTGGAGAGCAACTGCTGGGATCCGGTGAAGCGCATCGAGGAGTGTGATGCCACCGGCGTCAGCGTGCAGGTGCTGTCCACGGTGCCGGTGATGTTCGGCTACTGGACGAAGCCCGAGCACGGGTTGGACCTGTCGCGCTTCCTCAACGACCAGTTGGCCTCGGTGGTGAAGGCGCACCCCAAGCGCTTCGTGGGCCTGGGCACGGTGCCCCTGCAGTCCCCGGAGCTGGCCGTGCGCGAGCTGGAGCGCTGCATGCGCGAGCTGGGCCTGGCGGGCGTGCAGGTGGGCTCGCACGTCAACGGCCTCAACCTGGGCGAGCCGGAGCTGTTCCCCTTCTTCGAGGCCGCCGCCGACCTGGGCGCCGCCATCTTCGTCCACCCCTGGGACATGCTGGGCGAGGCGCGGATGAAGAAGTACTGGATGCCCTGGCTGGTGGGCATGCCCGCCGAGGTGGCGCTGGCCATCTGCTCGCTCCTCTTCGCGGGCACGCTGGAGAAGCTGCCGAAGCTGCGGCTCGCCTTCGCGCACGGCGGCGGCGCCTTCCCGGGCACCTTCGGCCGCATCGAGCACGGCTTCCAGGTGCGGCCGGACCTCGTCGCGGTGGACAACCCCGTGCCGCCCCGCGAGTACCTGGGCCGCTTCTGGGTGGACTCGCTGGTGCACGACGCGGACATGCTGCGCTTCATCGTGCGGCTGTTCGGCCCGGACAAGGTGGCCCTGGGCAGTGACTACCCCTTCCCCCTGGGCGAGGACCGGCCGGGCACGCTGGTGGAGTCCCTCGCGGAGTTCGACGCCGCCACCCGGGAGAAGCTGTTGTGCCGCAATGCGCTCGAGTGGCTCGGGCGCTCGTATGAGGAGTTCAAGTAGATGAGCGGTGAAGCCGTGCGTTACGAGGCCAGTGAGGCGTTCGCCCGGCGGATGGACGCGGAGGACCCTCTCCGCCACTTCCGCGACGAGTTCCTGTTTCCCCACCACCACGGCGAGCCGGTCATCTACCTCGTGGGCAACTCGCTGGGGCTCCAGCCGCGCAAGGCGAAGGCCAACGTGCTGGAGGCGCTGGAGGACTGGGAGAAGCTGGGCGTGGAGGGCCACTTCCGCGGCTCGCACCCGTGGATGCCCTACCACGAGCTGCTCACCGAGCAGACCGCCCGGCTGGTGGGCGCCCACCCGCTCGAGGTGGTGGTGATGAACACCCTCTCGGTGAACCTCCACCTGATGCTGGTGTCCTTCTACCGGCCCGCGGGCGAGCGCCGCAAAATCCTCATGGAGGCCGGCGCCTTCCCGTCGGACCAGTATGCGGTGGCCTCGCAGGTGCGCTTCCACGGGTACTCCCCGGAGGAGGCCGTGCTCCCACTCTCCCCGCGCCCCGGTGAGGAGACGCTGCGCACCGAGGACATCCTGGAGACGATCGAGCGGCACGGGAAGGAGATCGCCCTGGTGCTGCTGGGCAACGTGAACTACCTCACCGGCCAGGCCTTCGACATGGCCGCCATCACCCGCGCCGCGCACCAGCAGGGCTGCAAGGTGGGCTTCGACCTGGCGCATGCGGCCGGCAACCTGCGCCTCTCGCTGCACGACGACGGGCCGGACTTCGCCGTGTGGTGCTCGTACAAGTACCTCAACGGCGGCCCGGGCACGCTGGGTGGCGTCTTCGTCCACGAGCGCCACGCGCGCGACAAGCAGCTGCCCCGCTTCCAGGGCTGGTGGGGCCACGACAAGCAGACGCGCTTCCAGATGGGGCCCGACTTCGAGCCCACACCGGGTGCCGAGGGCTGGCAGCTGTCCAACCCGCCCATCTTCCAGATGGCGGCGCTGCGCGCGTCCATGGACATCTTCGACCGCGCCACCATGCCGGCCCTGCGCCGCAAGAGCGAGCTGCTCACCGGCTACCTGGAGTTCCTCCTGGACCGGCTCCCGCCCGGCTTCGTGCACAGCATCACCCCGAGGGACCCCCAGCAGCGCGGCGCCCACCTCTCGCTGCGCTTCAGCAAGCAGCCCCAGCAGCTGCTCGAGAAGCTCACGGCGCAGGGCGTCCTCTGCGACTTCCGCTCCCCGGACATCATCCGCGCCGCGCCGGCTCCGCTCTATGTCAGCTTCCTCGACGTCTACCGCTTCGCGGGGGTGCTCGAACGCCATGCACGAGATTGACCAGACACAACGTGTGACGGTGGTGGGCGCGGGGCTGGTGGGCTCGCTCCTCTCCATGTACCTGGCACGGCGCGGCTTCCAGGTGGACGTGCTGGAGTGGCGCCCGGACATGCGGCGCGAGGAGATTGGGGCGGGGCGCTCCATCAACCTCGCCATCTCCACCCGCGGGCTGTACGCCTTGCGGCAGGTGGGGTTGGAGGAGGAGGCGCTGCGCCACGCCATTCCCATGCGCGGCCGGATGATCCACTCCCCCTCCGGCGGGCTGGCCTACCAAGCCTACGGCAAGGACGAGTCCCAGCACATCAACAGCATCTCGCGCGCGTGGTTGAACAAGTACCTGATGACGCACGCCGAGGCCACGGGCCGGGTGCGCATCCAGTTCGAGCAGCGCGTGCAGCACGTGGACTTCCAGAAGGGCGCGCTCGACGTCGTGGACAGGGCAGGCGGCCCCGTGCGCGAGGTGCATACCCCGGTGGTGTTCGGCACGGACGGCTCGGGCTCGGCGGTGCGGCGCGAGATGGCGCTGGCGCCGGCCTACCGCGCCGCGCAGGAGCAGCTGAGCCACGGGTACAAGGAGCTGACGATTCCCGCGGGCCCGGGCGGTGCCTTCCAGATGGAGAAGCACGCGCTGCACATCTGGCCTCGCGGCTCGTACATGTTGATTGCCCTGCCGAACCTGGATGGCAGCTTCACCTGCACGCTCTTCCTGCCCTTCCAGGGCCCGGTGAGCTTCGAGTCGCTGGGGACGCCGGCACAGCTGGTGGCCTTCTTCGAGGCGCAGTTCCCGGACGCGCTGGCGCTGATGCCGGGCCTGACGCACGACTTCTTCCACAACCCCACCGGCACCATGGTGACGGTGAAGAGCGAGCCGTGGCACGTGGGCGGCCGGGCGCTGCTGGTGGGGGACGCGGCGCACGCCATCGTGCCCTTCTTCGGGCAGGGGATGAACTGCGGCTTCGAGGACTGCGTGGCGCTGGATGCGTGCCTCGGACGGCACCAGCGGTGGGAGGACGCCTTCGCGGAGTTCTTCCGGCTGCGCAAGACGAACGCGGACGCCATCGCGGACATGGCGGTGGAGAACTTCGTGGAGATGCGGGACAAGACGGCGGACCCGCGCTTCCTCCTGGAGAAGGCGGTGGAGAAGGAGCTGCTCAAGGCCTTCCCGGGCGAGTTCCTCAGCCGCTACACGCTGGTGAGCTTCAGCCTGGTGCCGTACCGGCTGGCGTACGAGGTGGGAGCCATCGCGGGCGGCATCGTCGCCGAGTTGAGCGAGGGCCTCACGCGGGCGGAAGACGTGGACCTGGGACGCGCCGGCACGCTCATCCGTGAGCGGCTGGTGCCCTTCGTGAAGGAGCATTCGGATGGATTTGGGACTGCGAGGTAGGAGGGCGCTGGTGCTGGGCGCCTCGGCTGGACTGGGGTACGCCATTGGCGCGCAGCTGGTGAAGGAAGGGGCGCGCGTGGCCATCTGCTCGCGTGACGAGGCGCGCATCCGCGACGCCGCTCAGCGCATGGGTGCCGAGCTCGGTGTGACGGCGGACCTGACGAAGCCGGGCGCGACGAAGGCGCTGGTGGAGAAGGTCATCGAGACGCTGGGTGGCGTGGACATCCTCGTGGCGAACACGGGCGGGCCTCCCAAGGGCAGCATCGAGAAGCTCACCGCCGAGCAGTGGCAGGACGGCTTCCAGAGCCTGTGGATGAGCGTGGTGGAGGGCCTGCAGGCGGCGCTGCCGGGGATGAAGGAGCGGCACTGGGGCCGCATCGTCCTGGTGACGTCGGTGGCCGCGCGCGAGGCGATGCCGCTGCTGACCATCTCCAACGGCCTGCGCGCGGGCCTCATGGGGCTGGTGAAGACGGTGAGCAACGAGGTGGCCGAGCACGGCATCACCATCAACGGCGTGCAGCCGGGCTACCACGCGACCGAGCGCCTCAAGGAGCTCGGCGTGCCCGAGGACAAGATTACGTCCGCGATTCCGGCGCGCCGCCTGGGCAAGCCCGAGGAGCTGGGGGCGTTGGTGACGTTCCTCGCCTCGGAGCAGGCGGGCTACATCACCGGCCAGTCCCTCGTCATCGACGGCGGCTGGATGCGCGGCTTCTGATTCGCGGGAGCCCGCATCCCTTATTGAGGGGCGGGTGGGGCACCCCCTCTCAATCCAGAAATCTTCTCCACCAGCGACTCAGCTCCTCCTCGTCGTTGGTGCGGCCCTCGCGGCGGAGCCAGCCCCACGGAAAGGGCTCCTGCCAGCGCTCCAGGACACGCGCGAGCTCACGGTATGCCGGGAGGTCCTGGCCCCGGGTCAGGTCTCCGGCTTCCGGGCATGGTCCCAACGTGACCACGGCGCGCTCCCCGCCGAGTTCCCGCACGGTGGTGGTGGGGGAGTGGAGCCGGGCTCGGAGGCTTGCGACTCCGCCCAGCTCACCAAGCACGGGCTGCCCGAGAAAGTTCAGCCAGTGGATGCCGTCCAGCCTGTTGCCCAGGTTGTCGTGAATGCTGGCATCGCGGATGTCGAAACCGGGGTGGCGGAAGATGACCGGGCGAAGCCGTTCCAGCTGGCCGTCCACCGAGGACCAGGTGGAGAGCGCCAGGCCCGCATGCCCCGAGGCGAAGGGGAGCTGGGAGGCCATGTCGAGTGCCAGCTCGTGGATGAAAGCGTGCCCACGCTCCTCCAGGAACTCGGTCGGCAGGGTGACGCGGAGGACACTCACGCTGCCGCGGGGCGGCTGCCGGGAAGGGATTCTGGCGTGATAGCCAAAGTAGAAACCACTGTCGCCGCGGCCGGTGATGCTGAAGTAGGGATCCGCCCCCTCCTTTTCCGGATAGAAGGCCTCATCGGGCGTGTAGTCCTCGAAGTACCTGCGTACCTCGGGCCGCAGCGCGCGCCGGATGAGCTCCCAGCCTCTGTCATCGAGCCTGCTCGGCTCCCAGTCGCAGCAGGTATAGAGGGCGAGGGCCTCGGGACGGGCCGTGACGGCGCGCAGGTAGCTGTCGAGCGCTTGGGACACTCCCGCCGCGATGTCGAAGTTGTCGTGAGGGATGAAGAAGGCGATGCGAACGAGGTCCCTGACGAGGAGGCGCTCCTCGATGCGCTCGACTACGTCTGTGTCCGGGTGCCAGGACCTGGATTTGATGGGGCCCGAGACGCGGACTCGCGGATAGGGAGTAGTCATCGGCTCACCTACTGGCGATCAACGCCAAACTGAGGGGTAACGAGTGCGGGTTGGCATTGTCCGCCGAGTTCTCCGTAGGACCGCATCTGCCTCACGACGTCCACGCTCCATGGATTACCCACCTCGTAGCCGCACGGGAACTTGAGGTCGTAGATGCACTGAATCCGGGTCGCATTCCGAGTGAAGTGAATCACGATGTCCGGTCTCAGCGAGCCCGCCCACCTGTCAGTGAGGAGAACCTCCTGGGTGAATTCGTCTTTTCGAAGACGTGGCTCGATGGAGAAGTTATCGGGAAACTTCTCGGCGAGCCGGCGCTGAATGCATTCGAAGGCAGCGGCGTGCTTCAACATCCCCAGGTGCCTGCGCCAGGTAGGGGCGAGCTTGTCGCGGACGGTTGGCTCCTTTCCGCACTCGGAGTCAGGCAGGGAGCGGTCCTTTCCGAAGAGCTCGTCGTCCACCTTGGTGTTGGCCTCTCGTACACAGCCCCGAAGGATGTCCTCGACGGTGCTCTTCTGCGCTTCGTCCAGGAACTTCGAGACCGTGATGAGGCCCTGGAGGACCTCGACGGCCTGGGCAACCCTTCCGAGCACCTGGCCGGTCTGGGCGGCTGCCGGTGCGAGAATCTCTCCGGTGCTCGCGTTGACGGGGGCCGCACAGGCTGCGCCGCAAGATTGATTGAACTGAGAGCGAGAGGGCTGGGGCTGGAAGCCAGCAGCCCTCGCCGGGTACGGGGTGGTGGCGCAAGAGAGGCTGAGGAGCGCGGATGCGGAAAGAGTGAGAAGGAACCGCGCAGAAGGTGTCTTCATCGAGCGCAAGCCAGATTGAAGCGAGGGCACCGTTCACTCCCGGGCGGTGTCTCAGGTTGAGTGCCCGGAATTACAAGGAAGGACGGGTACACACGTCAAGCCACTACCACTTCGAGCGGCTGCCGCACCCCAAGGGTCAAGCCGCCGAGCCGCTGCTCTCCTTCCCCAACGGCGCGCTCGTGCTCTTCGCGGTGAGCAACAGCGAAGTCCACATGGTCACCCGTCTCCAAGGCCCGGAGACCGTCTTCCTGCCCTTCAACCAGGGCAACGACGGCGGCGCGGGCAACCCGGTGAGCTCCACCGGCGGCTACCGCACCGCGTACCTGTGGGCGCAGGTCTGGGCGCGCGAGAACTGGCTGGAAATCCTCGGGTGCTACCTCATCGCCCAGCGCGACAAGAAGAAGCAGATCTCCCGCGTCATCTTCCCTCGCTACCACCAGCTCGACGTCAACCGGAAGCTCCAGGCCGCCGTGCTCGCGGACGGGCCCGGCACGAAGTACCTCGTCCAGCACTCGGCCGGGTCGGGGAAGATGAACTCCATCGCATGGACGGCGCACTTCCTCACGAAGGACGGTACGGCCCAGCCCTGGTTCGAGGCTGGAAAGGGTTTCAAGGGACTGCTGGAACAGGCGAGGCGGCAGTCGAAAGCAGCCAGGACGCTGAATCTGCCGGTGGTGTGGGGTACGTGGCCGAAGCGGAATTCGCGAGCTTCCTTCGCATTCTTTTCGAAGAAAATGGATGGGACAACATCACCGTCCACGTCAGGCCTGCGGCACGGTAGGGGAAGGAACTCGCATGCAGGAGAGATACTACGTGGGGGCATACTGGGGCCCGCGCGAGGAGACGGCGCTGGAGTGTGCCCGACGCGCGGAGCTCTTCTTCCACATGCTGGCGCGGTGTGACCCGACGTTCGTCCAGTGGTACCGGGGTGGACGTGGCGCCCCCCGCGAGCTGCCCGGTCACCCTGTCCGCCCCGTGGCAACCGAGTGGGAGCAGTTGTTCCTTCGCGGCATGAACCGCACGGACGCCGATAGAAAGGTCATCGAGGACCTCGGGTTTCGCGAGTACGTGTGGAATGCGAAGAGAGGACGGACTTGCGTCGAGCTCCACTGCGGTGAGTACTCGCCCTTCGGAGCGGGAAACACCTGCCTGATCTACCCGCCCGAGGAGGGCCCGGGGCGGGAGCGGATATTGGCCGCCCCGGTGCTGGCCGAGGTGCTCACCAGCGTGGCCACCGCGTGGGATCCGGACTTCGCCATGGTGAGCTCGACTGAAATGGTGCGCCTCGTCCAGAAGCGGAAGCGGGAGGTGCGCGTGGGCTGGCTGACGTACCTGTCGCGCCGCCTGGGCTCCCTGCCGCCTCTGCCCGCCCCCGTGCGTATCGAGCCGGTGGGGACGCTGGGCTGGCTCCTCGTGCTCTCCCCAGAGCCCATGACGGCCAGCAACCCCGAGCATGTGGCCTTCACCGCCCGCGTGCGCGAGCTGCTCGACCGGGCGCGGCTCATCGAACGTCCGACACCGGGAGCCTCCAGCGAGTGAGACGCCGCGACGACCCTCACCCCCCGCCCTCTCCCAGAGGGAGAGGGAGCATGCGCAACCCGCTCGTTCTCTAGCGCGAGCGCCTGCTGCGGTCGTGCAGGATGAAGCCAAGCGCCGTGAGCAGCAGCAGGGCCGCCGTGGGCACGCCTCCCTCCGGGCCCGCGGCACAGCCCCCCGTGCCTGGCTGCGGCGCCACATTCCTGTCGATCACCCGCACGGTGACGGTGTCCTCGCTGGTCTGTCCTCCGGATTCCGTCACCTGGAGCCGGAAGGTGAGCACCGTCTCCTCGTCCACCTCGGGCGCGTTGAACATGGCCCTCGGGCCCGACTGCAGGAGGTTCACCGTGGGGCCTTCGCCTTCCACCTGCGTCCAGGTGTACGTCAGCGCCGCGCCCTCCGGAGCCGTCGATTCCGAGCCGTTGAGCGTCACCCCACTGCCCTCGCGGACCACCTGGTCCTCCCCCGCCCGCGCCACCGGCGAGAGGTCTCGCACCTTCACCGTCACCACGTCCGGTGCGCTCGTGTTCACTCCGTCGCTCACCCGCAGCTCGAACTGGAGGTCCGTGTCGCCCACCACGTCGGGCGCGAGGAAGGTGGGGCTGGACGCGCTCGGGTCGCTGAACGTCACGGACGGGCCCTGGGTCTGCGTCCATGCGTAGGTGAGCGGGGCGCCCTCGAGATCCGTTCCGCTGCCGGAGAGCGTCACGAGCTGTCCATCGTCAACCGTCTGGTCCGGGCCCGCGTCCGCCACGGGCACCCGGTTGCTGCACTTGCCCCGGTGGGCCACCAACGTGGTGAAGGGCGTGTTCACCACCCCCTCCAACTGGAGGTTGTCCAGGTCCCAGCCCGTGGCGCCCGTGCTGTCGTCCGTGCCGATGCGGAAGCGGAGGCGCACCGCCTTCCCCGCGTACGTGGTGCCGAGGCTGAGGGTGGCCTCGGTGAACGCGGGGTACCCGGGACTCTGGCCTCCATAGGCCCGTCGACCCTTGAGCGGGTTGACCCCTCCCGCATCGATGGTCGCGTTGTAGGTGGGGCTCACGGAGGCGCCGACGTCCGCCCAGCTCTTCCCATCATCCTGGCTCAGCTCGATGACGGCACCGTCGAAGTAGAAGCCCGCGGGGCTCGCCTCGAAGGCGTAGCGGTGCTGGAAGATGACGCGGAACGCCTCCGTCGCCGACACCTGGAGCAGCGGCGAGACGAGCGAGAGATCCGTGGTCACCTTGTTGTTCGGTCCACGGAAGAACGTGTTCGCGCCCGCCGAGTCATACTCGCGCGCCCAGGACGTGCTGCCCACCGGGGGGAGGGTGATGGTCCACGGGTGAGGGGTGGACTCCACCGTCTCGAGCGTCCCCTGTAGCTTGTCCGTGTTCACGCGGTACGTCACCGTGTGCGTCTTGTCTCCGGGCACCGTCTGCTCGTCGTCCCGGTAGGCGATGTTCAGGGAGATATCGCGCGGGGTGGCGGCGCCCGAGAGCGCCACCGGCAGCTCCGCGCTGACGGACGCGGACGGATCCACGGGGGGAAAGTACACCGTCGGTCCCTTGGGGAAGGAGATGTCCGGGTCCGCGCTGGAGAGCGTCATGCTCGTCAGCTTGAGCCGCTCGGTGCCGCTGTTGCGCAGGGTGACGCGCATGCGCGCGCTCTCGCCCGTGTCGAGCACCCCGTCATCATCACAGGACGCCGTCACCGGGCCGTCGAGCAGCTCCACGCTGCCGAACGTCACCTCCTTGCCAGCGGCGAAGGTGAAGGCCTCCATGGGAGTGAGCAGCAACAGGCCCAACAACGCGGCGATGCATGGCTTCACGATACGGCCTCCAGGGTTCAGGGGCAGACCCCTGGACTCTACCTCCCCTGGCCGCCGGACTTCACATGAGCGAGGCCACCGCCTCGACCACTCGCGGCCACTCCTTCGCGCGCGGGTCGATGACCTCGAAGTGCTCCGCGCCCGGCAGGCTCACGAGCTTCACACTGTCCCCGAGCTTCGTGGCGCGCTCGTGGTACCCGGTGCTCAGGGTGAGCGGGACGATGGTGTCCTCGGCCCCGTGCACCAGCACCTGCTTCACCCCCAGTGGCAGCAGCGCCGCGGGAGAGGCGAGCTCGTAGCGCTCGGGCACCTGCGCCGGAGTGCCACCGAGCAGCGACTCGACGATGCCGTCCCCCAGCCGCAGCTGGAAGGCGCGCTCCAGGTCCACCACGCCCGCCAGTGACACCGCGCCCCTCGGGACGAAGGGCTTCCCGGTGTACAGCGGCTGCCCCGGCTTCAGCTTCCCGCGCCCCGCGAGCCACAGCGCCAGGTGTCCTCCCGCCGAGTGCCCCAGGAGCACCACGCGCTCGAGGTTCAACGGGTAGCGCGTCGCCAGCGTGCGCAGGTAGTCCGTGCCGTGGGCCACGTCCTCGAAGGTGCCCGTCCAGCCGCCATCCGGGTGGCCCACCCGCCGGTACTCGAGGCTCCAGGTGGCATAGCCCCGCTTCGTGAGGTCCGCGCACAGGTGGCCCACGTGCTCCAGGTCGTACCGGGCCCGCCAGAAGCCACCGTGCACCATCACCACCACCGGGTGCGGACCCTCGCCGCGCGGCAGGCGCAGGTCACCGAACTGGTGGGTGAGCTCTCCGTAGGGAATCCGCGCGTCAGCGGGCGGCGCGGGGGTCTCGAGCATCCAGGGCTGGCTCATGGCGGGCGATGATGGGACGGAGCGGGTGTGCGTATCAAGCAGGCGGCCTCACCGCGGGAGGACGATGCGGACCTCGACGCGCGCGGGGTGGGCGGGCGAGGAGCCCTGCACCCGGGCACACAGCGAGCCCAGCAGCTCCACGCCCACCTTCTCCTTCAACCGCCACGTGTCGTCACCCTCGCCGAAGCTCTCCCCGTTCACGAGGACGCGTGCCAGCCGCGGCGACGGGGGGAACTGGTCGGGGGCGAGCTCGATGAGGCACGGGTCTCCCTCGAAGCGCGCGCTGATCTGCCGCAGTGCGTTGGCGAGCTCGTCCTGGTTGGCCGCCTGGTAGTAGCGGCGCTGGCACAGCCCGAGGCCCAGGTCGCAGGCGTCCCCCGTGCCGCAGTCGGCGTTCGTCTGGCACTTGCGCGCGAAGCCGCCAGCCTCGGCCATGGCGTTGAGCACCACGGGCCCCTGGCCGGACGCCGTCTCCGCGCCGAAGCCGATGACGATCGTCTGGATGTCCCGGTCCCGCAGCGTCTTCACCGCGCTCACCGAGCCGTCCTGGTCCAGGCAGCCCAGCCGCTCGAAGGGGCCCGT